>DASWJN010000067.1:0-50767 GCA_036397135.1 Candidatus Methylomirabilota bacterium | reverse complement strand
GATCCACCCCTGCTGCTCATGGACGAGCCGTTCGGCGCGCTCGACGCCATGACCCGCGACGAGATGAACCTGGAGCTGCTGCGCGTGTGGGGTGAGGCCGCCGGCGCCCGCAAGACCATCCTCTTCGTCACCCACTCGATCCCGGAGGCCGCGTTCCTCGCCGACCGCGTGGTCGTAATGTCGCCGCGGCCCGGCCGCATCGCGCGGGTCTTCGCCGTCCCCTTGCCGCGCCCGCGCACCGTGGCCGCGCGGGCCACCGCCGAGTTCGGAGCGCTGTCGCTGAGGATCTACGAGACCCTGACGGGGGCCGGATAGGCCTCAGCGGCCCCCGCGCAGGCGCGGGTCGAGGACGTCGCGGAGGGCGTCGCCCAGCATGTTGAAGCCGAACACGGCCAGCGAGATGGCGGCGGCCGGCCACAGCGCCATCCAGGGGGCGTGGTACATGAAGGTGCGGCCGGAGCCGGAGAGCATCGCGCCCCAGGACGGATACGGGGGCGGGATCCCGAAGCCGAGGAAGGACAGCGCCGACTCGGCGAGGATCACGGTGCCGAGCCCGATCGTGGCCAGGATGATGATGGTGGCCATGATGTTGGGCAGCACGTAGAGCAGCAGGATCCGGCCGTGCCCGGCGCCGATGGCGCGGGCCGCCTCGACGTAGGGGTTCTGCATGATCGACAGCGTGGCCCCGCGAATGACCCGCGACGTGCCGGCCGCTCCGATGATCGACAGCGCGAAGATGAGGTTGAGCAGGCCGGGCCCGAGGGCGGCCAGCAGCGACAGGATGATGACGAGCGCGGGAAACGAGATCCACGCGTCCACCACGCGCTGGATCAGGATGTCGTAGGTCCCCCCGACGTAGGCGCTCGACACGCCGATCACGATGGCGAGCAGCGTCGCCAGGGTGACGGTCGCGAACCCGACGGTGACCGAGATCCGCGCGCCGTAGACCACCCGGCTCCAGACGTCCCGGCCGAGGTTGTCCGTGCCCATCCAGAACTGGGCGCTCGGTGGCTTCATGCGGGCCACGGACTCGTCGTAGGCGTAGGGCGCGATCCGATCGGCGAAGACGGCCATCATCAGGAGGGCGAGGATGATGACGGCACCGATACCGCCGAGCGGCTTGCGGCGGCAGAAGCGCAGCGCGAGGCGCACGGATCGCGGCACCCCCCAGGGCCGGGCCACCGCGTCGGGGACCGTGATCGTGTGAGCCGAGTTCGCCACCGCTCAGTACCGGATCCGCGGGTCCACCACCGCGTACAGCAGGTCCACGGCGAGGTTCGTCGCCACGATGATCGTGACCACCAGCAGGTTGATCCCCTGGATGACCGGATAATCCCGCTGGATGATCGACTCCACCAGGAGCTGACCCATGCCGGGCAGGCTGAAGATCGTCTCGATGATCACCGCGCCGCCGGCGATCTGGGCCACCTGCAGGCCCAGCACGGTGATGACGGGGATGATCGCGTTCTTGAGCGCGTGCTTGAGGACGATCACCCGCTCGCCCACCCCCTTGGCCCACGCCGTGCGCACGTAGTCCTGGCGCAGCACCTCGAGCAGCATGCCGCGGGTGAGCCGCATGATGGCGGCGGCGGAGGCGATGCCGAGGATCACGGCCGGGAGCAGGAACTGGAGCACGTGCGTCACCGGATCCGCCGAGAACTCGACGAACCGGATCATGGGCGTCCAGCCCCACCAGATCGCCGGCAGCAGGATGATCACGATGGCCTTCACGAAGGCGGGGATCGACAGCCCGAGGATGGCCGCGCTGCGGGCGAAGAAGTCGAGGGCGCCGTCGGGCCGCGCCGCCGAGACGACGCCGACCGGAACCCCGATCAGGATCGCGACGACGATGGCCATCGTGCCGAGCGTCAGGGTGACCGGAAACCGCCGGCCGAGCTCGGTGACGACCGGCTGGCGTGTCCACAGCGACTCGCCGAAGTTGCCCTGCCCGACCGCGCCGAGCCACGCGGCGTACTGCACGGGGATGGGCCGGTCGAGGCCCAGCTTGGCGCGCAGGTCGTCGAGGTCCTTGCCGTACGCCTTCTCCTCGAGCATGAGCTGCACGACGTCGCCGGGGATCAGGCGCGGCAGCGTGAACACGATGAACGAGGCGATCAGCAGCGAGGGAACGGCGACGAGCAGGCGCCGCAGCACGTAGTTGCGCATCGCGCGTGGCGCCGGCGCGCGCCGGGCCGGGCCGGCGCGCGCCGGGGGCCCTTACTTGTCGATCCAGGCGGCCATCATGCGGCCGCCGAAGTCGAAGCCGTTGTTCGGCATGTAGTTCTTGATGTACGGCTCCCATGCCGAGACGACGTTCACGGAGCCGTCGACGCCGAAGTAGCCGTGCTCGGCGGCGTACCGCTGGACGTCGTAGACGATCTGCCGGCGCTTGGGCACGTCGAGCGTGCGCCGCTGGAGCTTGATCATCTCCGTGAGCTTCGGGTCGTTGACGGGCATGACGTTGTTCGGCTGCTCGGGGACGAAGATCCGGTAGAAGTACGCCTCGGGGTCGGCCCAGGCGCCGCGGAGGCCGACGTACATCTGGTCGAACTTCCCGTAGATCGTGCTGGAGATGAACGCGCCGTACTCCTTCAGCTTCAGATCGATGTCGAATCCGGCCGCCTTCCAGTTCTTCACGTTGATCTGGACCGTATCGAGGAAGTCGGGGCCATAGCCCGTGCCCGGCGCTTCCGCGGTGACCTTCACGCCGCTGGGGTAGCCGGCCTCTGCCAGCAGGCGCTTGGCCTCGGCGATCGAGTGCTGGTAGTTCTTGCGGCCCTCGGGACCGAGCTGGTCGATGGGGATGGACCACTCGGCGAAGGCGGCCGGGACGACCGGGTTCGGCGTCCACTGACCTTGCGAGAAGGCGTTGGCATCGTACACCTCTTGCAGGTTCGTGGCCCGGGCGAGCGCGCGGCGGACCCGAAGGTCGTTGAACGGGGGCTTGTCGATCTTCAGCCCCTGCGCCCCGGCGGTGAACCACGTGTATTCCGCGGTCTGCAGGCCAGGCTTGCGCTGCTTGGCCAGCTGCAGGTCGATCCGCCGCACCACCTGCTGGTACTCGGGGCCGAAGTCCGTCTTGCCAGCCAGGAACGCGGCCAGCCGCGACGATGGATCCTTGTCGATCAGCATCTCCACCCCGTCGGCGTAGGGCAGGCCGGCGATGTAGTAATTGGGGTTCCGCGCGAACGTCATCCGGACGTTCGGCTCCCACCGCTCGAGCATCCACGGCCCGGTGCCCACCACCGAGTCGACCTTCTTGAGGTCGCCGAACTTGTCGACGCACTCCTTGGCGATGATCCAGGTCGACGTCGAGGCCAGCATGTCGAGGAACCAGGCATTCGGCTCTTTCAGGACGAACCTGACCGTGTGCTTGTCGAGGACGTCGATCCGGTCCACCGACTCGAGCGCCGGCCGGTTGGGGTTCCCCTTGACCGTCAGGAACCGGTCATAGGTGTACTTGACGTCGTCGGCAGTCAGCTCGCGTCCGTTCACCGGCGGCTTGGGATGCCACCGGACCCCCTTCCGCAGCTTGAAGACGTAGGTCGTCTCGTTGGGCTGCGTCCACGATTCGGCCAGGTCCGCCTCGATCGGGTAGGTCATGGGCTTGACCGACGGGCCCGCCTTCACCTTGAGCAGGCGGCTGTAGACGAACGACAGCGGGACTTGCGTCACGAACGAGATCGTCTGCTGGGGATCGAAGCCGGTGACCGGGTCGCTCTGGAAGGTGAACCTCAGGATGCCGCCCCGCTTCGGCGCCTGCGCCTCCGCCGGCGAGGCGCGAAGCTGGGGGCCGGTGGCGGCGATGAAGGCGACGCCACCCGCCTTGAGGAGGGCCCGACGCGTCAGGGAAGGGGTGGGGGTAGTGCTGCCGTGCATAGGCGCCTCCTCGTCGTAGCCAGGTTCGTCTCCGGACTCGCACCCAGGGCCGCCTACCGGTCACATCCCGGTAGGGCAGACTTAGACCCCACCGGCACCCGGATGTCAACAGTGTCGGAGATGATGCCTGTTAGGACAGCTCTGGCGCGGGAAACGTCGCGGCTCAGCGCGCGGTCAACTCGCTCCACAACCGGTCGGCGCCGGCGGCGGCCACGCGCCGGCCCAGCCGCATGGCCCATCGGCTCTCGCTGCCGAACTCGGCGCGCCACGACCACAGCCGCCGGGTGGAGAAGTGCAGCGAGTGCTCGTAGGTGAACCCGATGGCGCCGTGGGCCTGATGCGCGATGCCGGCGCCGATGCCGGCGGCCTCCCCCGCCCGGACCTTGGCCGCCGCCACCTCGAAGGTGGGATCCCCGCGGTCGGCGGCGCGGAACGCGTGCTCGGCGGCGATGCCGGCGGCGGCCACGTGGCCGGCCAGCACCGCGAGATTGTGCTGGATCGCCTGGAAGGTGCCGATCGGCCGGCCGAACTGCTTGCGCTCGGTCGCATAGCGGACGGACTGCTCGAGCAGCGACTCCAGCGCGCCGGCCATCTGCGCCGCGCGCACCATGGCGCCGTAGACGGTCACCGTCTCGGCGCTCACGCGGGATCCCGCGGGGGCGGCGCCGACGACCGCCGCCCCGTCGAAGGCCAGCGTGTCGCGCGGCTCGAGCGCGAGGTTACGATCCGGCGTCACGCGCCCGGCGCCCCGGGCGACCAGGGCCACCATCGCCCCGCCGTCGCTCTCGGCCACCGCGACGACGTGGCCGGCCGCTGCGCCCCACGGCACGCCCGTCGCCGTCCCGCTGAGCCGCCATTGACCGCCCGCCCGCGCGAGCGTCAGACGGTCGCCCTCACGGACCGGCGCCAGCGTGAGCGGCCCGAGCGGCACCTCCAGCCCGGCCTGGGACAGGAGCCAGCCGCCGACGATCGTCTCGGCCAGCGGCACCGGCGCCGCGTGCTTGCCGGCCGCCCGCACGATCACGTGGGCGTCGGCCCAGGCGCCGCCGGCGCCGCCGGCGGCCTCGGGCACCAGCGGCAGCGTCAGCCCGCCTTCCTCGAGCGCGCGCCAGAGCTTGTCCGGCCACGTCCCCTTCTCGCTCGCCTCGATCAGCTCCTTGGTGACGAGATCGCCGAAGAGCCGGATGACGGTGGGGCCGAGCAGCTCGCCGACGCCGCTCATCGCAGCCCCAGCCCGCGCGCGATGATGCCGCGAAGCACCTCGCGCGTGCCTCCCCGCAGCGAGAACGAGGGCGCGCGCTGCACGAGGTAGCCCAGTGTCTGCTGCAGATCGCTGCCGGAATCGATCGTCGGCTCGATGTCGAGCAGCGCGTGGACGATCTCCGGGATCGACTGCTCGAACGTGGTCCCCACGTCCTTGACGACCGCGGCCTCGAGATTGGGGTTCTGGCCCGCCTGCAGCATGCCGGCGACGGACAGCGACATCTGCCGCAGGGTGGTCAGGTGCGCCACCAGCCGCCCGATGACCTCGGCGGCCCGCGGATCGGGCGAGGCGCCCGCCGCGCGGATCAGCTCGAGGACGAGCGCGATGCTGGACAGATACCGCTCGGGCCCGCTGCGCTCGTAGGCCAGCTCGGTCGTCACCTGCTTCCAGCCGTCCCCCTCGGCGCCCACCCGCATGTCCTCCGGCACGAACGCGTCCTGGAAGACGACCTCGTTGAAGTCGTGCGAGCCGGCCAGGTTGATGATCGGGCGGATCGCGATGCCCGGCGACTTGAGGTCGACCAGGAACTGCGACAGGCCCTCGTGCTTCTTGTCGGGAACGACCGCGGTGCGGAAGAGCGCGATGGCGTACTGGCTGCGGTGGGCGTTGCTGGTCCACACCTTGGTGCCGTTGACGACGTAGCCACCGTCCGTGCGCACCGCCCGCGTGCGGATGGAGGCGAGGTCGGAGCCGGAGTCCGGCTCGCTCATGCCGATGGCGAACGAGAGCTCGCCGCGCGCGATCGCAGGCAGAAAGCGCTCGCGCTGCGCCTCGGCGCCGAAGCGCAGCAGCAGCGGGCCGCTCTGCCGCTCGGCCACCCAGTGGGCCCCGGCCGGCGCCCCCGCGGCCAGCAGCTCCTCCAGCAGCACGTAGCGCTCCAGGAACGAGCGCTCCTGGCCGCCGTAGCGCTTCGGCCACGTCAGGCCGATGAAGCCGCGGGCGCCCATCCTGCGGCTGAACTCGGGATCGAAGCCGCCCCACGAGCGGGCCCGCCGGACCGACGGCCGGTCGCCCAGCGCCTCGCGCAGGAACGCGCGCACCTCGTCGCGGAAGGCCTCGGCCTCCGGCGGCAGGCTGCGCAGCGCGAAGTGGAAGACGCTCACCGTGCGCTTTGCATTAGCACGCCCGGCCCCCGCCTGCAAGCCTCAGCGGCTCAGCGTCCGAAGAAGCCGCCCTTCGGCCGGGCGTGGGCGTGGAAGTGGTCGGGGATGTTGCGCATGTGACCGTCGATCCAGAACTCGCCGAGGCGCTCGGCCGCGACCTCGCGCAGGCGAAGCTGCATGTGGCGCAGGTGGTCGTCGGGCGGCTCGGTGCCGTGGAAGCGCCAGACGACCATCGGCACCTCGCAGATGTCGCACTCGGCGATCCAGCAGATCTCGTCCTCGTGGTACCAGGGCGTGATCCGCGCCGCCCGGCACAGCTCGCAGCCCTCGACGCGGCCCAGCGCGGAGCCGGGCGCGTCGCTCACGAGGCCCGCCGGATCAGGCCGCCATGGGATACCCGGCCTGTTGCCAGGCCTCCACGCCCCCGGCCAGCGCCTTCGCGCCGGTGAACCCTTGAAGCTGGAACTCCTCCGCCCGCCGGGCGGACGTCGCCTCGCCGGGTCAGGCGCAGTAGAAGATGATCTCCTGGCTCCTGGGCAGCGTCGCCAGGCGCTCCTGCAGCTCGCGCAGCGTCAGCGCGCCGTCCAGCCTCATGCGCTGGCACTTGCTCTCGTCCTCGTACGCGCACACCAGCAACGCCCGCCCCTCCGCCACCCGCCTCCTCGCCTCCTCCGCCCTGACCCTCTCCGCCCGTCCTGCGCTTTCCACGGTTGCCATACACCACCCCCGTAGTTGACAGAGGGCGCTGCAAGCCCTGGACCCGTGATCCCGTCATGGCGCTTTCAGCGTGCCCCGCGGACTCCTGAGCGATGGGGGGTTGGGGGGGAGCAACGCAGTGCTCCCCCCATGACCAGCATCCCGTGATGCTAGTAATCCGGCCCTTCGAGCAACGGAAAAGCGCTCGTTACACTCGGCAGCGTCACCGGCGGGGCGGCGTGCACGTAGCTCGGCCCGAGCGCGCTCAGCCGCTCCACCCCCAGCAGCGCCAGGCAGATCCTGATCTCGTCCTCCAGCAGCTCCAGCATGCGCACGCAGCCGGCCGCACCGGCCGCGGCCAGGCCGAAGCAGGGCATCCGCCCCATGCCGACGAGGTCGGCGCCCAGCGCGATGGCCTTCACGACGTCGGTGCCACGCTGAAAGCAGCCGTCCACGATGATCCGCGCCCGGCCACCCACCGCCGCCACCACCTCCGGCAGCACGTCCAGCGATCCGCGCCCCTGGTCCAGCTGCCGCCCGCCATGATTGGAGACGTAGACCACGTCGACGCCGTGCTCGCAGGCGAGCGCGGCGTCCTCCGCGGTCGCGATCCCCTTGAGAATCAGCGGGATGTCGTGGGTGTCCTTGAACCGCTTCACGTGGTCCCAGGTGAGCCCCGCCTGGTAGTCGAAGCCGGTGGCCCGCTGGCGCCACGGCTTCACGAATCGCCGGGCCAGGTCGCGCTCGCGACGGCTGTAGGACGCGGTGTCGACGGTGAGGCAGAACGCGGTGTAGCCGCCGGCGCGGGCGCGCCGGACGTGATCGTCGACGAAGGCGTCGTCGCCGCGAACATAGAGCTGGAAGATCCGGTAGTTGTCGGCCGCCTTGGCGACGGCCTCGAGTCCCGGGTTGCAGACCGAGGACAGCATCTGGGGCACCCCGAACTCGCCCGAGGCCTGGGCGGCGGTGGCGCCCCCGCCGGGGGTGAAGCTCTCGATGGAGCCGATCGGGGCCAGCATCACCGGGATCCGCACGGGCTTGCCCAGGAAGGTCCCGGTGGCGTCCACCTTGGAGACGTCGCGCAGGACCCGGGGGCGAAACGCCAGGGAATCGATGGCCAGGCGATTGCGGCGGAGGGTGGTCTCCGTCTCGGTCGCGCCCACCAGGTAGTCCCACGGCCCCGGCGCCAGGGTGGCGCGCGCGGCCTGCACGATCTCGTGCAGTGTCTGGAACCGGTCCTCCAGGCCCGAGCTCACGGCCCGGAAGGATAGCAGATCCCCGGGCTGGAAAAGGGGGTGGGAATCCCCCCGGAAGTGTGTCACCCTAGCGGGCCATGAAGATCGAGGTCCTGGACAACCAGATCGAGGCGGCGCTCAAGGCCCTCAAGAAGCGCATGCAGAAAGAGGGCCTGTTCCAGGAGATGAAGCGCCGGGCCCACTACGAGAAACCGTCGGTGAAGCGCAAGCGCAAGCAGGCCCAGGCGCGGCGCAAGCGACGCAAGGCCATGCGCCGCCAGCAGGCGACCGACGAGGATTAGCCCGCCAGACGAAAGCCGAGCAGCGCGCCCAACTCCCGCAGCGCCCGTCCGGGGTCGTCCACCTTGAGCGTCACCATCCCCAGCTCACGCGCCGGTTTCAGGTTGCCGCCGATGTCGTCGAGGAACGCGGTGCGGGCGGGCTCCACGCCCAGCTCGCGGCAGGCCAGCGCGTAGATCCGCGGGTCGGGCTTGCGCAGCCCGACCACCCGCGACTCCACGAACACGTCGAAGTGCGCGCGCAGCCGGTGGGGAACCACGTCGTCCTGGGGCCCCTCCCGCCACCAGTTGTTGGTCAGCGCGCCCACGCGCAGGCCGCGGGCCCGGATGCGCCGGATCGCCTCCAGCATGGCGGGCCGCTCCACGCCCGCCTCGGCGATCGCCGCCATGAGGCCGGCGCCGTCCACCGTCAGGCCGTGCGCGCGGCAATCGGCCTCGAACGGCGCGCAGAACGCGCGGGCCGTCAGCTCGCCCCGCTCGAGCCGGGCCCACCCGCCCGCCTCGCCGGCCGCCGCCAGCGCGCGGTTGATGGCGTTGGCCGGCAGCCCGTGCGTCCGCTCGTAGCGGGCGATGGCGTGCAGGGGCGAGTCCATCACCACGCCCCCCATGTCGAAGAGCACGCCGCGAATGTCGGTCACGCCGGGATTGTAGCGTGTCGCTGCTGTGCGAGCCGCGGCGCCGGGCGCCGCGGCGAGCCCGGGCCCCTGTGATACCATCCCGGCGTCTCCAGGCCGACCCCCGAACAACGCGAGGTAACAGCCATGGCAGCCATCACCAAGTCCGTCGCCCTCGACCGCCGCGGCCGGGTGGCCGTGCTCACCGTCGACAACCCGCCCGTCAACGCGCTCAGCCAGCACGTCCGCCAGGGCCTGCACGACGGTGTCCAGCAGGCGGTCGCCGACGGCGGCGTGAGCGCCCTCGTGATCGTCTGCGCCGGGCGCACCTTCATCGCCGGGGCCGACATCACCGAGTTCGGCAAGCCGCCGGCGCCGCCGAGCCTGCACGAGGTGCTCGACCTGATCGAGAGCAGCCCCAAGCCCGTGATCGCGGCCATCCACGGCACCGCGCTGGGCGGCGGGCTGGAGGTCACGCTGGCCTGCCACTATCGCGTGGGCGTGAGGGACGCGCGGTTCGGCCTGCCGGAGGTGAAGCTCGGCCTGCTGCCCGGGGCCGGGGGCACCCAGCGCCTGCCGCGCGTGGTCGGCGTCGAGAAGGGCCTGTCGATGATGGTCAGCGGCGATCCCATCCGGGCCGGCGAGGCGCTCGAGCACGGCCTCGTCGACGCGATCGTGGACGGCGACCTCGCGGCCGCCGGCGTCGCGTTCGCCGAGAAGGTCCTCGCCGAGAAGCGCCCGCTCCGGAAGATCCGCGACCTCGACGACAAGCTCGCCGCGGTGCGCGGCAAGCCCGAGGTCTTCGCGAACTTCCGCAAGGCGGTGGCGCGGCAGACGCGCGGCTTCCGGGCGCCCGAGAACATCGTCAAGGCGGTGGAGGCCGCCGTGAGCCTGCCGTTCGAGCAGGGCCTCGCGCGCGAGCGCGAGCTGTTCGTCGAGCTGCTGAACTCGCCGGAATCCAGGGCCCAGCGCTACTTCTTCTTCGCCGAGCGCGAGGCCGCCAAGATCCCCGACGTGCCGGCCGACACGCCGGTGAAGGACGTCAAGAAGGCCGCGGTGATCGGGGCCGGCACCATGGGCGGCGGCATCGCGATGAACTTCGCCAACGTCGGCATCCCGGTGACCGTCGTCGAGATGAACCAGGAGGCGCTCGACCGCGGGCTCGGCATCGTGCGGAAGAACTACGAGGCCACGGCGAGCCGGGGGCGGCTGACCCCGGCCGACGTCGAGCAGCGCATGGGGCTGATCCGGGGCACGACGGACTGGAACGCCGTGAGGGATGCGGACATCGTCATCGAGGCGGTGTTCGAGGACATGCCCGTCAAGAAGGAGGTGTTCGCGAAGCTGGACGGCCTCGCGAAGCCGGACGCGGTCCTCGCGACGAACACCTCGACGCTCGACGTGGACGAGATCGCCTCGGCGACGACGCGGCCGGAGAGCGTGATCGGCACCCACTTCTTCAGCCCGGCCAACGTCATGCGGCTGCTGGAGAACGTGCGCGGCAAGAAGTCGTCGAAGAGCACGGTGGCGACCGTCATGACCCTCGGCCGCCGGATCAACAAGGTGCCGGTGCTGGTCGGCGTCTGCTACGGCTTCGTCGGCAACCGCATGCTCCACCAGCGCGGCCAGCAGGCCGAGAAGCTGATCCTGGAGGGCGCGCTGCCTCATCAGGTCGACAAGGTCCTGACCGACTTCGGCTTCCCGATGGGGCCCTTCGCCATGGGCGACCTCGCCGGCCTCGACGTCGGCTGGCGCATCCGCAAGGGCCGGGGCGTGAAGTCGCCGGTCGCCGACCGCATCTGCGAGCTCGGGCGCTTCGGCCAGAAGACCGGCCGCGGGTACTTCCAGTACGAGCAGGGCGACCGCACGCCGATCCCCGACCCCGAGGTCGAGAAGATCATCGTGGACGTCGCCACCGAGCAGGGCATCACCCGCCGCCACGTCACCGACGAGGAGATCCTCCAGCGGCTGCTCTACCCGATGGTGAACGAGGGTGCGAAGATCCTGGACGAGAAGATCGCCATCCGCGCCAGCGACATCGACGTCATCTGGGTGTATGGCTACGGCTGGCCGGTCTACCGCGGTGGCCCGATGTTCTGGGCCGACCAGATCGGCCTCCGGAGCGTGCGCGACCGGATGCTGGAGTTCCAGAAGGCCACCGGCGACGCCTTCTGGACGCCGGCGCCGCTGCTCGGCCGCCTGGCCGACGCCGGCAAGGGGTTCCTCGACCAGTGAGCGCCGCCGACCTGGCCTACGCGCCGGCCACCGAGCTGGCCGGGCTGATCCGCGCCAAGAAGCTCTCGCCGGTCGAGCTGACGCGCGCGGTGCTGGAGCGGATCGAGCGGCTCAACCCCATGCTCAACGCGTTCTGCACGGTCACCGCCGAGGCCGCCGTGGCCGCCGCGCGACAGGCCGAGCAGGCCGTGATGGCCGGCCGGCCGCTCGGCCCGCTGCACGGCCTGCCGTTCTCCGTGAAGGACCTCGCGCTCACCCGGGGCGTGCCCACGAAGTTCGGCTCGCACATCTTCGCCGCTCGCGTGCCGGACGTCGACGCGCCGTACGTGCGCCGGCTGCACGAGGCGGGCGGCGTGCTCATCGGCAAGACGACCTCGCCGGAGTTCGGCTGGAAGGCGCTCGGCGACAGCCCGCTCACCGGGATCACCCGCAATCCCTGGAACACCGCCATGACGACCGGCGGCTCCAGCGCGGGCGCCGGCGCGGCCGCCGCCGCCGGGCTCGGCCCCCTGCACCAGGGCTCCGACGGGGCCGGCTCCGTCCGCATCCCGTCGGCGTTCTGCGGCATCGTCGGGATCAAGGCCACCTACGGCCGGGTGCCGCTGTGGCCGGTCTCCAACAACGACTACGCCACCCACGCGGGGCCGATGACGCGCACCGTGGCCGACGCCGCGCTGATGCTGAGCGTGATGGCCGGTCCCGACGATCGGGACGCCACGTGCCTGGAGGCCCCGCCCGCCGATTACGTCGGGCAGCTCGACCGCGGCGTGAACGGTCTGCGGGTGGCGTTCAGCCCCGACCTCGGCCGCCTCCGCGTCGCGCCCGCGGTGGCGAGCGTGGTGGCGGACGCCGCCCGCGCGTTCGAGGCGCTGGGCGCGAGCGTCGAGGACGTGACGCCCGGCTTCGCCGATTCCGACGACATGATCCGGCTGCTGTGGGGCGCGCACTACCTCGGCAACTACGGCCAGTTCCTCGACGAGTGGCGGGACCGGATGGATCCGGGATTGGTGGCCTGCATGGACGAGGCGAAGCGCTGGAGCGCCGGCGAGTACGTCGCGATGCGCGGGCGCAGGATCGCCTACTGGGACAGCGTGCGCCCGCTGTTCGAGCGCTACGACCTGCTGCTGACGCCGACCACGTCGGTGCCCGCCTTCGCCGCCGGCCGGCTCAACCCCGAGGGCTGGCCGCAGCACGCCTGGGACTGGTTCCCGTGGGCCTCGTTCTCCTACCCCTTCAACTTCACCGGCCAGCCGGCGGCCACCGTGCCCGCCGGCTTCACGCCGGGCGGCCTGCCGGTGGGCCTGCAGATCGTCGGCCGCCGCTTCGCCGACCTCACCGTGCTCCAGGCCGCGCGCGCCTTCGAGACCGCGCGCCCGTGGGCCGATCGCACGCCGCGGGTGATCTGATCCACCCGTCTCCTCGCTGATCGCGGCGCTCCTTGACGGCATGACTCCCCAGGGGAGTATCGCGGGACCGACCGGCGCCCAAAGAGACAGCACCATGGAGATCACGAGCCAGCATCGCGCGACCGCCACCGCCTTCCCCGCCGAGGCCGAAGCGGAGGCCTATCAAACGCTGCTCGCGCGCGCCAATCGGAAGACAGGGGGCGTGCCGCCGGAGTTGGTGGTCCGTCACATCCTCGCGGTCACCGCGGACGCCGACTGGCCGGTCCGTCGTGAGGCACTCGAGGCGCTGTTGCGCCGGGTCGCGTTCGGCAAGGCGGACGGGCTCCAGATCGTTTCCCGGCCGGCCGGAGGCCGGCTTGTCGGCCTCTACGCGACCCGGCGCAAGGGCTCATCCGCGCGGCCGTACCGCACCCTGCTCCGTCGCGTGGACCCGATCGTCGGCCATTGCGATTGCCCCGACTTCTTGCGTAGCTCACTCGGCCTGTGCAAGCACCTGCTGGCCGTGCTGGAGGACGTCGTCGCGAAGCCGCGCACCTGGGAGAGAGCCAGGCGGGAGCCCATCCCGAGCGAGTCGCCCCTGCGATGGGACCCGGTCCGCCCGCTCACGGGCCCGGGCGACTGGCTCGCGCGGGTCCGCTGGGTCGACGAGACACCCGACGCTGGCCTCGCCCGATGGCTGCGCCGGGCTAAGGGAGGCGGCTGGAGGGTCGACGTCCCCGAGCGCCCGGGCCGCCGGCGGCAGCTGGTGGACGCGCTCCTCGGCGCGCTCGGCGATGGGCGCGGCGAACCTGCGCTCCACGCGCTGCTGCAGGAAGATCGGCGTCGACTCGGGCGCACGAGCCAGAGCGCTCGGGACCTCCACCGTTTCAGGAAGGCACTCCGGACGCTGAGGCAACGGCTCTATCCGTACCAGCGAGAAGCCGTCGAGCGGTTCCTGTCACAGGGTCGGCTCCTCCTCGCCGACGACATGGGACTCGGAAAGACTGCCCAGGCCATCGCCGCCTGCCACGCGCTCTGGCACACCGGCCGCGTCCGCCGTGGGCTGCTCGTCGTCCCCGCCGCGCTCAAGCCACAGTGGCTCCGCGAATGGCAGCTCTTCACCGACGCGCCCGCCGCCGTGATCGACGGCAGCCCCGACCAGCGCCGCACGATCTTCGACGGCTGCCGCCGCGGGTTCCTCGTGTCCAACTACGAACAGCTCCTCCGCGACCTGCGGGTGGTCCGCGACTGGAACCCCGACCTCGTCGTGCTCGATGAGGCCCAGCGAATCAAGAACTGGTCGACCAAGACCGCCCTCACGGTGAAGCAGCTCGATCCTCCCTTCCGTCTGGTCCTGACCGGCACGCCGATGGAAAACCGCATCGACGAGCTGGCGTCCATCGTCGAGTGGGTGGACGACCTCGCGCTGGAGCCGAAGTGGCGCCTGGTGCCCTGGCACACGACGCCGATTGACGGCAAGACCGAGGTCGGTGGCGCCCGGAACCTCGACACGCTGCGGCGCCGCCTCGCCGGCTGCATGATACGGCGGCTCCGCAAGGAGGTGCTCACTCAGCTCCCGGAGCGGACCGACACGAGGATCCCCATCGAGATGACGCCCGAGCAGCTCGAGGAGCACGACGCCCTCAACATGCCGATCGCGCAGCTCCTGGCGCGGTCGAAGCGGCGGCCGCTCTCGCAGGCGGAGTTCCTGAGGCTCATGATGCTCCTGACGACCCAGAGGATCATCGCGAACGGCCTGGCCCAGCTCCGATTCGAGGAGGTCTGGCCCGACCTGTCGAGGATCGAGCGGCCCACCGAGCCCACGCTGAAAGGGCTGTCGTGTCCGAAGCTCCTGGAGCTGCGGGAGCTGATCGGCCAGATCGCTCTCGACCAGGAGCGCAAGGTCGTCGTGTTCAGCCAGTGGCGGAGAATGCTCCGGCTGGCGCACTGGGCGACGCGCGACGTCCTCGCCAGGGACAACGTCCGCGCGGCGTTCTTCACCGGTGAGGAGGGTCAGAAGCGCAGGACCCAAAACATCGTCGAGTTCCACGACGATCCGGTCTGCCGGGTGCTCTTCGCCACGGATGCGGGCGGCGTGGGCCTGAACCTGCAACGCGCCGCGAGCGCCTGCATCAACCTCGAGCTCCCGTGGAACCCGGCCGTCCTCGAGCAGCGGATCGGTCGCATCTACCGCCTCGGCCAGAACCGCCCGATCGACGTCTACAACCTGGTCAGCGAGCCGGGCATCGAGTCGCGGATCGCGGACCTCGTGGGAACCAAGCAGGCGTTCTTCGTGGGGCTGTTCGACGGAACGACGGACGAGGTGGCGTTCGAGCGTTCGGGGAGCTTCCTTTCCCGGATCGAGCGGATCGTGACGCCGGCCCTGGAGCGCGATCCGGCACGAGGCGCGGAGGGCGCCGAGCCGGAAGACGGCCCCGCCGACCGCGAGATCGACACGATCGTGGCCGCGGGCGACGAGTCGGGTGACGCCCGCGGGCCGGCCGCGCCCGAACCGGCGCCGCCGCCCTCGGCGGACGACGTCCACCAACTCTTCTCGGGGCTCAACGTGCACCGAACCGCCCAGGGCGGCCTCGTGATCGAAGCGCCCCCGGAGAGCGCCTCCACGCTGGCCGCGCTGTTCTCGGGCATGGCCCGGCTGCTCCAGGCAGCCGCGCCAGCGTCGGCGCCGCCGGCCACGGTCGACCCGCCGGCACGATCACGGAGGACTCCCCCGCCGTCTCCTGCGTGACCCGACAACGCGTGGTAGATTCGACAGGCGCGGCGGTGCTCTTCTCTCACGCGGCCGACCGAACAGGAGCAGGCCATGCCTGACACCGTTGGGTTCATCGGACTCGGCACGATGGGCGGGCCCATGGCCGCCAACCTCGCGAAGGCCGGTGTGCCGCTGGTCGTGTACGACGCCAGCCCGGCGGCAGCCGCCGCCGCGGCCACGAACCCGGGGGTCACGGTCGCGGGCTCGTCCGGCGACGTGGCCTCGCGGGTGGCGGTGCTGTTCACCTGCCTGCCCAACGACGACATCGTCCGCGCTGTCTACCTCGCCCCCGGCGGGATCGCCGCCGGGGCGCGAGCGGGCCTGGTCACCTGCGACTGCTCGACCGTCAGTCCCGAAGCGACGCTCGAGGTCGCCGCCGGGCTCGCGGGGCGGGGCATCGTCCACATGGACACGCCGATGCTCGGCTCGCAGCCCCAGGCCGTCTCCGGCGAGATCTTCTTCATCGTCGGCGGCGACCGGACGACACTGGAGACGATCGAGCCCTATCTGGACGTCATGGGCCGCCTGCACACGTACGTCGGCCCGTCGGCCACCGGCAACCGGGTCAAGCTGCTCCACAACGGGCTGGCCGCGGTGGTCTCGGTGGCGGTCGCCGAGGCGCTCGCCACGTGCGTGCAGTCCGGCGTCGACCCCTACGTCTTCGACGAGGTCGTCCGTCACGGCGGCGGCATGGCGTTCGGGACGTACTTCGACCGGCGGGTGAAGCGGATGCTCGACGGCGATTTCTCCCCCACGTTCGCCGCCGAGCTGATGCTCAAGGACGTGGGCCTGGCGGTGGCCCAGGCCCGGGCCGCCAAGGTGCCCACCCCGATGCTGGACGAGACGCTGCGGACCTACGGCGACGCGGTGGCGGGCGGCTGGGGCAAGGAGGACTTCTCGGCCGTCACCCACGTGATCGAACGGCGAATCGGGCGGAGGCTCTCGCGGCCGCCGACGGCGTGAACGCGGGCCCGTCCCAGGAGTCCCCGCCGGGCGCGGCGGCGGGCCGGACGGGGATGCGGGACAGCTCGCCGAGCAGGAGTCCGGCCCACCGGTAGATGTTGTGCTCGAGGACGGTCCGGTGCATGCGTCCCATCCGCGCGGCCCGCTCCCCCGCCGGCATCTCGACCGCCAGCCGGATCGCCTCGGCCGTCGCGTCGACGTCGTAGGGATTCACCACGAGGGCGTCGCGCAGCTCGCGGGCGGCGCCGGTGAACTCGCTCAGGATCAGCACGCCGTCGCCGTCGGCGCGGGCGGCGACGAACTCCTTGGCCACCAGGTTCATGCCGTCGTGCAGGGCGGTCACCATGCAGAAGTCGGCGTGCCGGTAGAACGGCGCGATGTCGGCGCGCTCGTGGTGCCAGTCGCGGTAGAGGATCGGCCGCCAGCTGCGCGTGCCGAGCGCCTGGTTCACCTCGGCCACGGTCTCCCGGATCTGGTGCTGCAGCTCCTGGTAGCGCCCGATCCGGCTCCGGCTGGGCGCGGCGATCTGCACGAACGCCAGCCGCTCGCGGTACTCCGGTTGCTGCTCGAAGAAGCGGCGGATGGCCAGGAACCGCTCCGGCAGGCCCTTGGTGTAGTCGACCCGGTCCACGCCGACGCCCAGGAACTCGACGGACGGGCCCAGCTCGGCCAGCAATTCGGCCCGCGACGCGCGCACCGGCTCGTCGAGGAACTGGGGCGCCACGCTGATCGGGAACGGCTGGACCGACGTGCGGTGCTCGCCGCGGACGACCGCGAAGTGCTCGGCGTCGATCCGCACCTCCATCGCCCGGTCGACCGTGTCGAAGAAGTTGTTGCAGTGGTACTGGGTGTGGAATCCGATGAGGTCCGCCCCCAGCATGCCCTTCAGGATGTCGTGCTGCCAGGGACAGATGGCGAAGGCCTCGCAGTTGGGCCACGGGATGTGCCAGAAGATCGCCACCCGCGCGTCCGGCCGCGCGGCCTTCACGAGCGCCGGCAGCAGGGCGAAGTGATAGTCCTGGATCAGGACCATCGGCGCCACGCAGCCCTCCATCTCGTCGAGCAGGGCGGCGGCGAACTTGTGGTTGACCGCCTGGTACCGCTCCCAGTCGCTCGACTGGAACCTCGGGCGCGCGTGGACCACGTGACACAGGGGCCACAGCCCCTCGTTGGAGAAGCCGTAGTAGTAGCCGTCCTCCTCCTCCGTGCTCAGCCGAAGGCGCCGGAGGGAATAGCGCGGATCGTCCTCGGGCAGGCGCAGCCGACCCCGCTCGTCCACGACCTCCCAGTCGGCGTCGCCGCTGCCGTGGGCCAGCCAGGTGCCGCCGCACGCGCGCATGACGGGCTCCATCGCGGTCACGACGCCGCTGGCCGGCGTCTGGGCCACCACCGTTCCGTTGCGGAACACGTGGCTCACCGGCTCCCGGTTGGATACCACGAACAGCGGCTGGCCGTCGAACCGGGCGCGGGCGAACTGCTTGAGGCGCTCCTCCGTCCAGATGGCCTCGCCGCTCAGGCGCAGCGCCGCCTCCTGCTCGGCCACCGCCTGGGCACGGTAGAGGCTGCGGGCGAGCCCGGCCACCTCCACCGCGAGCGGCCCGAACAGGCCGGCGTCGGCGACGTCGGGCGGGGTGCTGGCGTTGCCGGCCTTCAGCGCCTTCGTCCAGCCCGCCATCTCCGACAGCGGCCGGGTGATCGTGGCCCGGACCACGACGCCGGTGATGACCGAGAGCCCGGCGGCCAGGGCCACGAACCACAGCGCGTTGTACGGCCAGACCTCCGCCAGGATGGCGTCCAGGCCCGAGGCGTCGAGCACCGTCGCCACCGCGCCGACGGCCTTGTCGCCGTCGGACAGAATGGGCGTGGCGTAGATGTAGACCCGGGCGCCGTCGATCCGCCGCAGCCCCGTCGTCGGGGCTCCACTCGAGATCGCTTCGGTGACCTCCGGCGGCGCGGTCAGGCCCTCCTGGATCTTGCCGGGGGCTGAGGCGATCGGGCTTCCCAGCCCATCGAAGACGATGATCCGCCGGCCGGGCTGGGCCAGCCGCCGCACGACGCGGGTGACGACCGGCACCGAGCCGCGCCGGGCCGCCGGCTCCACCGCCTCTCGCACGCCCTCGCCGATGAGCGCCCCCCGGCGTGCGAGGTCGGCCACCAGGCGCTCCCGCTCCTGCCGGACGTGCACGAACGTGAACGCGCCGATGACGAGGAGCGCAACGATCCAGATCGCGACCAGCAGGCGAACAGTGACCTTCACCGCGCCACCCGCCCGGCGACATGGTCGGCCAGGGCCGCCAGGACGCGGTGGACGTCGTCGACGTCCTGGACCCGGTACCCGGCACTGGTCGGCGTTCCCCCGCCCACCTTCACCGTGATCCCCCGGCCCTGGAGCGCCCAGAAGGCGCGCTCGTCCGTCGCGTCGTCGCCGAAGTAGACCGTCATCATCCCGTCACCCTTTCGAGCCTGGAGCTGGCCCTCGATCCACCGCACGCAGCGTCCCTTGTCCCAGTCGTTGGCCGGAAGGATCTCGAGCACCTTGCGTCCGGGGAGCACGATGTGGCCGGGACGCGAGCCGACCAGCTCGCGGACGATCGCCGCGAGCGGGCCCACGACGTCCGGACTCGCGTTCCGGTAGTGGATGGCGACCGAGAGGCCCTTCGGCTCGACGAGGACGCCGCTGAATGTCGCCGTCCGCCGGCTCAGCTCGGTCGCCACGCCGGCCAGCGCCGCCGTCCGGGTGTCGGCGTCGTGATGCCGGAACGTCATGCCGAGCCCCGAAATCTCGAGGCCATGACAGCCGGCGTAGATGACCGACGACAGCCGGATCCTCACGCGCAGGTCGTCCAGACGCCGTCCGGACACGACGCCGACGTCCACCTGCTCGGACGCCGCCAGGGTACGCAGGTCCTCCCGGACGCGGTGGGGCAGCCAGGCCTCGAACGGGTCGCGCACGATGGGCGTCAGGGTGCCGTCGAAGTCGCTGAGGAGCAGGAGGTTGCGGCCGGCCCGGAGGCCGGCCGTCAGCCGGGCGGCGATCCCGGCCCAGTACGCCAGCGAGCGCGAGCCCGCCGTCGCTCGCGCGGGCCCGTTCACCTGGCGTCCCGGGGGGAGGCTCCACGTTCGGCGATCCGCTCGATGTGCACCGTGAGGTCGGCCAGGCGAAACGGCTTGTCGAGGTACGCCGTGGCCCCGCAGCGCTGAGCGAGCTCGGCCGTCTCGGGACCGCCGAAGGCGGTCATCACGATGATCGGCAGCGTCGGCCAGCGGCGGCGGACGGTCTCGAGCACTTCGAGACCGTCGAGCCCGGGGAGATGGACGTCCAGCAGCACGAGGTCGGGCCGGTGGGTCTCGAGCGCGCTGATGATCCACTCGCCCCGCGCCAGCCGGATGACGCGCATGCCCTCGGCTTCGAGCCACCCGCCGAGGGAGGCGCGCCAGGCACCGTCGTCGTCGACGAGCACGACGGTCAGGCGGCCGCTGGAACTCATGCGCGAATCCGGCCGCAAGCGAGGTGCCAGACGCAGCAGAGCGCTGAAACCCACGGCACCACACGTTTCTCCGGCGTTGCGCCGCCGGATCCCCGGCCCGCCGCGGCGACAGATCGTCGTGCTCCCGACAGGATGTCGGCAGTGCCCTCAGCCCGCCTCCTCGGCTGCGGGGATCCAGGCGGTCAGCGTCGTGCCGGTGTCGACCTTGGTCTCGACGGCGATGTCCCCGCCGTGCGCCCGCACGATCTCCCGGGAGATCGCCAGCCCGAGGCCGGTGCCCTGGCCGCGCGGCTTCGTCGTGAAGAACGGCTCGAACAGGCGTGGCACGTGCTCGGGCGCGATCCCCGAGCCCGTGTCGGCCACGGAGATCCCGACGCCGGCGGCGCCGTCGCGGGTGAGGCGCTCGGCCCGCACGGTCACCCGCCCCCGCGCCGGCGTCGCTTCCAGCGCGTTGACGACGAGATTGATGAGCACCTGCTGGAGCTGGCTGCCATCGGCCAGCATCGCCGGCAGCTCGGGCGACACCGCCGTCTCCAGGCGCACGTGCCGCTGCCGGGCGGCGTGGCGCAGCAGCGGGAGCAGCGGGTCCAGGATCTCGGCCATGGCGGTCGGCCGCAACTCGGGACGGTGGGGGCGGACCGTGTCGAGCAGCGAGTTGATGATCCGCGTGATCCGGTCGATCTGCCCGATGATGACCTGCAAGTCCTCCCGGGCCGGATCGCCCGGCCGCAGCGCTTTCAGCACCACCTCGGCCCGCCCGGACACGATGTTGAGGGGGGTGCCGACCTCGTGGGCGAGCGCCGTCGCCAGCCGCCCCGCCACGGCGAGGGTGGCGGCGCGACGCAGCTCGTCCTCCAGCTCCACCACGCGCTCGGTCTCGGCCTGCAGCCGGCCGCGGGCCGCGTCGAGCTGCAGGGCCATCTCGTTGAACGCCTCGGCCACCTGCCCCACCTCGTCCCGGCGCTCGACCGGCAGCGAGACCACCGACTGGTCCCGGCCGAAGCGCCGCAGCGCTCCCGTCAGCTGCGCGATGGGGCGCAGGACCTGATGCTGCATCGCGAAGACGGTCGTCGCCACGATCACGACGATGACGATCCCGAGGCGTACGGCGACGTCGACGATGGCCGCCTGCCACCGTTCGTCCACCGCGGACGCCAGCCGCACGACTTCTATCACGCCGTCCACGGCGCCGGTGCGGCCGCGCAGCGGGGCCAGATAGTAGAGAAAGGACGGAGAGCCCGCCTGGTAGAAGATCTCGGGGCGTCCCGACTCGACGACCTGGCCGAGCGCCGCCGCCGGCACGGCCTCGCCGATCGTCAGCGGGTTGGAGACGAGCACGGGGCGCACCTCGCGGTCGAACAGGCGGATGCGGTCGATGACGTCCTGCTGCTCCACCATGTCCACCAGCAGCCGCCGGGCATCGGCGATCTGGCGATCGCGGAGCGCGTTCTCCACCGCGATCTGGATCGCTCGGGCCGTGATCTGGAGGTTCCGGCGGTCTTCCTGTAGGAGCCGGGCCTCCTGCTGCCGGATCCGCAACGCCCCGTGGGCGCCCACCGCGAGCACCGTCGGGATGGTCAGGATCAGCACCACACGCCATCGGAGACCCATGCCGATAGAATACAGGGGTGGTCGCCAGGATCCTGGTCGTCGACAACGATCGCGAGATGGTGAACCTGCTCCAGGCCCACCTGGCCGGGCACGGCTGGGCCGTGGCGGGGGCGACCAGCGGCGCCGACGCCCTGGCGGCGCTGGAGCGGGAGGATTACGACGTCGTCCTGACCGATCTGGTGATGGACGGCGTGGACGGGCTCGCGCTGCTCCGCGCGGCCCAGCAGCGGGAGCCGGCGCCCCGGGTGGTCCTGATGACCGCCTTCGGCAGCCTGGAGACGGCCATCGAGGCCATCCGTCACGGCGCCTACGACTACCTCACCAAGCCCTTCAAGCTCGAGCAGGCCGCGCTGGCGGTGCGGCGGGCGATCGACGATCGGCGCCTGCGCGAGGAGAATCGCCGCCTCAAGCAGGCGGTGGAGCAGCGGTTCGGCTTCGACAGCATCATCGGCCGGTCGCCGGTCCTGCGGCGCGTCTTCGAGCAGGTGCGGGCGGTGGCCGAGTCCGACGCCGCCGTGCTCCTGATGGGCGAGAGCGGCACCGGCAAGGAGCTGGTGGCGCGGGCGATCCACCACAACAGCGCGCGGCGGGATGGCCCGTTCGTGGCCGTGAACTGCGCGGCGATCCCCGAGACCCTGCTGGAGTCGGAGCTGTTCGGCCACGAGAAGGGCGCGTTCACGGGCGCCGACCGCAAGCGGCGCGGGCTGTTCGCCGAGGCCGGCGGCGGCACGGTCTTCCTCGACGAGATCGGCGACATCGCCCTGTCGCTGCAGGCCAAGCTCCTCCGCGTGCTGCAGGACAAGGTGGTGCGGCCGGTCGGGGGCAGCCAGGAGGTCCAGCTCGACCTGCGCGTGGTCAGCGCCACCAACCGCGACCTCGCGGCCCGGGTGGCCGAGGGCCACTTTCGCGAAGACCTCTACTACCGCCTGGCCGTCATTCCCGTGCGGCTGCCGAGCCTGCGCGAGCGCCCGGAGGACATCCCCCTGCTGGCGGCGCACTTCCTGAAGCGCGCCGCCGCGTCGCTCGGCAAGCCGCTGGAGAGTTACGACGACGAGGCGATGGACTGGCTGCTCCGGCACCGGTGGCCGGGCAACGTGCGCGAGCTGGAGAACGTCGTGGAACGGGCCGCCACCCTCGCGCGGGGCCCGCGCGTCACCCTCGCCGATCTCCACACCGAGTTCGCGGCGCCGGCCTCGGGCGGCGGCGCGACGCGTCCCACCCTCGCCGAGCTGGAAGCCGACTACATCCAGCGCGTCCTCGAGGAGACCAGGGGCGACAAGGTCACCGCCGCCCGCATCCTGGGCATCAGCGTCCGCACGCTGCAGCGCCGGTGTGGCTAGTGTCTCGAGTCAGAAGTTCGCCGACGGCCGGAGCGACGTGGGCGCGGCGCCCATGGGGCGGGTCCGCGGCATCACGAGGCGGGAGTCCGCCTCGTGCCCGCCACGGCTGGGCTCCATCAGGCTGCGGGGCGCACGGTGACGGGCGGCGGGAACGGGTGCCGCGGACCCACCCCATGGGTACCGCGCTCACGTCGGCCACGCCCGCGGAATTCTGACCCCGCGACACGGGCGAGCGAGCGGTCGCGTCACGTGTCCGCGCGACGACACGATGTCGCCGGACGCCGCCGGTTCCGTGCCGGCGCGGCGAGCCGCCGAGCCCTGCGCAAGTCGCCGCTGCATCGCCCGTTCCCCGGTGGGGCGGTGACTCCCGGGGTCTGGCACTCGCCTTGCGCTGCACTGCCACCATGCTGCTGGCGCTTCGACCGCCGCCCGATTCGTTCGACCATCCCGCCCACAGTCCGGACGGCCCGGCCGCGCCGCGCGTCCTGGTCGTCGATCGCGAGCCGGAGGTGCGCGCGGGACTTCAGGCAGGGCTCGACGCCGAGGGCTTCGACGTCGTCGTGGCCGGAACCACCGACGACATGGTCGAGATCCTGGATCGCGCGCGCTTCGACGCCATCGTCCTCGACCACCGGCTCCGCGGCGTGGACGAGCCCGATCTGCTCTTCTTCGCGCGCCACCGCCGAATGGGTGGCGTACCGGGTGCTCGAGCGCCTGGACCTGGACGACTTCACGGCCCGGCGCGCGACGGCGCGGGCGGCGGCGCTGGAGTACGTGGCCAGCACCGGCGGCCTGGACCTCGGCGCGCTCGGCACCCCGGACGGCTTCGTCGCGCGGCACCGGCAGATCGGCACCCTGCTGACCTACCGGCTCGTCCTGCACCTGGCCGACGACCTCGTCGCGCAGCACGGGTTCGCGCCGCTGGTGGGCTACTTCCGTGCGTTCCGGCTCTCGGCCGATGCGGCCGGCAACTTCGCGACCAGCTTCGGGACCACGCTGAACGCCTTCGAGCGGGCGGCGCTGGCCCGGCTGGCGACCGAGCCGGCGCCGGCCGGACCGGCCATCATCGAGACCGCTTTCCCCGGTCCTTGCGGCCCGCCCGCGAGCGCCGCCTGTCCGCGGATTGCCGTCCCTTCGCCGGCGGGGACTTCCGGACAGGCGAGCCGAGCGCCTCCTCCTGCGTTGGCGGCCGAAGCGGGGTAGGGCCGACCGGAGGGGCGGAGCGCTTCCGGGGCATCAGCCACTCCGCGGCGGCATGCGCAGCAGCTGGCGATCCCGTTCCGCCACGGCCGCCTCGAGCATGCCGGCGCGGGCTTCGTGCGACCGCGCCCGCGACCGCCAGACGCTCAGCTTGACGGCGAGCGGCAGACCGGCGATGAGCAGGCCGGCGCCGAGCGACGCGAGCACGAGGCCCGCCAGCGGCACCTCGAGTCGCCAGACCAGGAACCGGACGGTGGCCGGATCGGTGTTCTGCAGCGCGAAGACCGTGACGATGACCGCCACCACCGCGACGACGAGATATCCCAGTCCCATGGCTCATTGTCCTCCATCGGCCGCCCCTCGGCCACCCACCGGCGGCGCAACGATTCCACGGCCCGGCCCGGGACCGCGCCGGGACGACGATTTGACAGGCGGCCCGTCCGCGGGGCACAATGCCGGCCACATGGATACGATCGCTGGCGTGATCGTGAGGTCGACGAGCGCGGATTCCCCGCTCGCGAACCTGCTTCTGACCTAGGCGCGCGCCCTCGCCGGGCGCGCGCCTGAAAAGCCTCTCCCGTGACCCGGGGAGGCTTTTTTGTTTCCGGCGAAAAGGAGGCTCCCGTGGCGCCGAAGGCAGGACCACCCAGGCCGATGCCGTTTCATCTCTACCGGCCGTTCACGCCGATCCCGCTGCCGGACCGGACGTGGCCGGCCCGCGTGATCGACAAGGCCCCCCGGTGGTGCAGCGTGGACCTGCGCGACGGCAACCAGGCGCTGATCGATCCCATGGACGCCGAGCGCAAGCGGCGGATGTTCGACCTGCTCGTACGCTGCGGCTTCAAGGAGATCGAGGTCGGCTTCCCCTCGGCCTCCCAGCCCGACTTCGACTTCGTCCGCCAGCTCATCGAGGAGGACCTGATCCCCGAGGACGTGATGATCCAGGTCCTCACCCAGGCCCGGTCCGAGCTGATCGAGCGCACGTTCGAGGCGCTGCGGGGAGCGCCGCGCGCGCTCGTGCACCTCTACAACTCGACCTCCACGCTCCAGCGCCGCGTCGTCTTCGGCCTGGACCGCGCCGGCATCGTCGACGTCGCGGTGCGGGGCGCCCAGCTCTGCAAGAGGCTGGCGCGGACCATCCCGGAGGTCGACGTGCACTGGCAGTACTCGCCCGAGAGCTTCACCGGCACCGAGCTCGAGTTCGCCGTGGAGATCTGCGAGGCGGTCATGGACGTGTGGGAGCCGACCACGGCCCGCCCGGTCATCCTCAACCTGCCGGCGACGGTGGAGATGGCCACGCCCAACGTCTACGGCGACCAGATCGAGTGGTTCCACCGTCACGTCAAGGCGCGCGACACGATCGTGCTCTCCCTGCACCCCCACAACGACCGGGGCACCGCGGTGGCCGCCGCCGAGTTCGGGGTGATGGCCGGCGCCGACCGCGTCGAGGGCACGCTGTTCGGCAACGGCGAGCGCACCGGCAACGTCGACGTCGTGACCCTGGCCCTGAACCTCTTCAGCCAGGGCGTCGACCCGAAGCTCGACTTCGCCGACATCGACGCCGCCCGCCGCACCGTCGAGCATTGCAACCGCCTGCCCGTGCACCCGCGGCATCCCTACGTCGGTGACCTCGTCTACACGGCGTTCTCGGGTTCGCACCAGGACGCGATCAAGAAGGGCTTCGAGGCGCTCGGCAAGGACTACGACCTCTGGGAGGTCCCCTACCTGCCGATCGACCCGCACCACCTCGGCCGCAGCTACGAGGCCGTCATCCGGGTGAACAGCCAGTCCGGCAAGGGCGGGGTGGCCTACATCATGAAGTTCGAGCACGGCTTCGACCTGCCGCGGCGCCTCCAGATCGAGTTCTCGTCGGTCATCCAGCGGCTGACCGAGCAGAGCGGCACCGAGATCACCGCCGACCAGATCTGGTCGGCGTTCGAGTCGACCTACCTGACGCCGGCCCGGCCGCTGGCGCTGGCCGGCCACCCCCTGCTCACGACCGCGCCCGAGACCGGGGAGACGACGGTCGAGGTCAACGTGCGGGTCGAGGGGGGCGAGCGCTGGATCAAGGGCCAGGGCAACGGGCCGATCGCGGCGTTCGTCGACGCGCTCCGGCGCGGCCTCGGCATCGCCGTGGAGATCGCCGACTACCACGAGCACGCGCTGGGCGAGGGCGCCGACGCCCGCGCGGCCGCCTACGTCGAGGCCAAGGTGGGCGGCAAGACCCGGTGGGGCGTGGGCGTCGACGCCAACATCGTGACCGCGTCGCTGCGGGCCGTGGTGAGCGCCGTGAATCGAGGCTGAGTCGTGACACGGAAGTGACCAGGAGCGGCGGTTCGCCCCGGCCGGGAGCCCTCCCAACCGGGGTAACCACGCGACTTCGTTACACCGACACTCGGGCATCGCTCTTGCTAGTACGCGCGCCCCATGGCCCTCCAGCCCGGCACGCTCGCGATGCGCCTGTGGTCCTTGGTTCCTTCCGGCGGGTCCCTCCCCGAGAACGTGTGGCGGGCGCGGCACCGCTTCCTGGTGGGGCTCACGTTCTTTCACGTCGTGATCATCGCCCTGGCCGGACCGGTGCTCGGCAAGCGCTGGGAGCTGGGGTTCTGGGCGCTCTTCGAGGACGACACCGTGCTGCACGCCGCCGGCGAGGCGCTGGTCGTGGCGCTGTTCGGCGCCCTGGCCTGCTGGCGAAGGCCCGGCCGCACGGTGCAGGCGACGTTCGTCGGCTTCGGGCTAATGAGCGCTTCCGCGATCCTCGTGCATCTCTCCGGCGGGTACATCGAATTCCACTTCCACTTCTTCGTCATGCTCACCTTCCTGGCCCTCTGCCAGGACTGGATCCCCTACATCCTGGCGGTCGTCTTCGTCGCCCTCCATCACGGCGTCGTCGGCGTGCTCTGGCCGCAGGCGGTCTACAACCACGAGGCGGCCTACAACGCGCCGTGGACCTGGGCCGGCATCCACGCCCTGTTCGTGCTGTGGTCGTGCGTGGGCAGCGTCGTGGCCTGGCGCTTCAACGAGCGCGCGTTCGCACAGACCGCGCTGATTCTCCAGGCGGCCGGCGAGGGGATCTTCGGGATCGATACGGAAGGGCGCATCACGTTCATCAACCCGGCGGCGGCCGGCATGCTCGGCGTGGAGGCCCGGTTCACGGTCGGCAAGCCGATCGGCGGGGTCCTCCGCCTGCTGGACGCCGATGGCACGTTGTTGCCGGACGCGCAGTCGCCGCTGTTCGCGCCGCTGCGGGACGGCAAGGCCCGTCACGCCAGCGACCAGATCTTCGCCCGCCACGACGGCAGCTACGTCCCGGTCGACTACGTGAGCACGCCGATGATCGAGCGCGATCAGCTCACGGGCGTGGTCGTGAGCTTCAACGACATCACCGAGCGTCACCGCTCGGAGGCCGAGCTGCAACGCAGCCACCGGCGTCTGGAGGAGACCCTGGCCCAGCTCAAGACGACCCAGAGGCAGGTGCTGCAGCAGGAGCGGCTGCGGGCGATGGGGCAGATGGCCAGCGGCATCGCCCACGACTTCAACAACTCGCTGTCCCCGATCGTCGGGCTCGCCGATCTGCTCATGCGGCGCCCTGACCTGCCGGCGGACACGGCACAGACGTACGTGCGGCTGATCAACACCGCCGCCCAGGACGCCAGCGCCGTGGTCCGCCGCCTGCGGGAGCTCTATCGTGACCATGGCGAGAGCGCGACCGACGCCGCTGTGGACCTGCCCCGCTGTATCGAGGAAGCGGTGGCGCTGACGCAGCCGCGCTGGAAGAGCGAGGCGCTCGGCCGCGGCGTCGCGATCCAGGTCGAGACGGACGCCGCCGGCGACGTGCCGGTGATCCTCGGCGACCCCGCCGCGATCCGCGAGATGCTGACGAATCTGATCTTCAACGCGGTCGACGCCATGCCGCAGGGCGGGACGATCACGGTGCGGGCCCGGGCCGAGGGGAGCGAGGTGTGGCTGCGCGTGAGCGACACCGGCACCGGCATGTCCGAGGACGTGCGCCAGCGGTGCCTGGAGCCCTTCTTCTCGACCAAGGGCCAGCACGGGACCGGCCTCGGCCTGTCGCTGGTGCATGCCACCGTGCAGCGGCACCGCGGCAGCCTGGCCGTCCAGAGCGAGCCGGGCCGGGGCAGCACGTTCACCATCCGACTGCCCGTCCACGCCAGGCCGGTTCCGGTGCCCCTGGATTCGGCCCCGGCGACAGCGTCGCAGCCCCTGCGCATCCTCGTCGTGGAAGACGACCCGATCGTGCGCCTGTCGGTGACCGAGCAGCTGCGTAGCGAGAGGCACACCGTCGAGACCGCGTCGAACGGTCTCGAGGGGCTCGAGAAGTTCACCTCGGGCCGGTTCGACGTGGTCGTGACCGATCGCGCCATGCCCGAGATGGGTGGCGACCAGCTGGCGGCCACGATCGAGCGGCTGGCCCCCGAGACCCCCGTCGTGATGCTGACCGGCTTCGGTGAGCTCATGGACGCCAAGCGCGAGCAACCCCTCGGTGTCGATACCGTCGTCAGCAAGCCGGTGACGCTGGACGCGCTCACCCAGGCGATCAACCGGGTGACGGCCGGCCGCTGACCCCCCGCCGGGGGGCCTGACGCCCGACGCCCGTCGTCCTCCCGCAAAAAAGTCCGGACTCGCCGCCTGTACGGCATTAGCGCGGGTTATTCGTGAAACGACATGGTGCGCCTCGCGCGGGCCCTGGTGGGGTGGGTGCGTGGGTTCCGGGGGCCGCCGGCGTTCCGTTGGCCTCGATGGTCTAACCGTCTCGCGCGCCGAATTCACCAAACCTCGGCAGGCGCACCGGCCGGAATTGCGCGGAACGGCCGGCGGCCCCCGGAACCCACGCACCCACCCCACCAGGGCCAGCCCGGCGGTGTATCGCCGTTCGTGAATAATCCGGGTTAGGATGAGGGCCGCCCCGAGGCCGGCGATTGCGAGGAGGACACCCGATGGCCGTCACCGCCAGGCTGCTGCACGTCGATCTCACCAACCGGCAGACGCGCGTGGAAGAAGTCCCCGAGGTCACCGTCCGCAAGTACCTGGGCGGCGGCGCGCTGGCCGCCCACATCCTGCTGCGCGATCTCGAGCCCGGCGTGGAGCCGCTCGGCCCCGACAACGTCCTGGTCTTCATGACCAGCGTGATCAACGGGCTGTCCCTGTCCGGCACCAACCGCTACACCGCCGCCGCCAAGTCGCCGCTGACCGGCGGCTACGGCGAGTCGGAGGCCGGCGGCTGGTGGGGGCCGGAGCTGCGCGCGGCCGGCTGGGACGGCGTGGTCGTCCACGGCAAGGCCGCCACGCCCACGTACGTGTGGATCAAGGACGACAAGATCGAGTTCCGTGACGCCGCCGCCTACTGGGGGCAGCTCTCGGGCGAGGTGCAGGACGGGCTCGAGGCCGAGCTGGGCGACAGGCGCATCCGCGTCTTGCAGACCGGGGTGGCGGGCGAGCGGCTCGTGCGCTTCGCGGCCATCGTGAACCAGCTCAAGCACTTCCACGGCCGCTGCGGGCTGGGCGCGGTGATGGGATCGAAGAACCTCAAGGCCATCGTCGTGCGCGGCAGCAAGCCGCCGACGGCCAGCGACAAGGACACCGCCAAGCAGAAGCTCGTCTGGTTCAAGGACCACTACGACCGCTCGAAGGATCGCTTCCACCAGCTCGGCTCCTCCAGCGGCGTGCTGGCGCTCGAGGCCTCCGGCATCCTGCCCACCCGCAACTTCCGCGACGGCTCCTTCGAGGGCGCCCGCGAGATCAGCGGCCAGAAGATGCGCGACACGATCCTCGTCAACCGCGGCACCTGCTACGCCTGCGCGGTGGCCTGCAAGCGCGAGGTCGAGGTCAAGGAGCTGGGGGTGACGCCGAAGTACGGCGGGCCCGAGTACGAGAGCCTGGCCGCCTCCGGCTCGCTCTGCGGCGTGAGCGACCTGAACGCGCTGGCGCTGGTCAACCAGCTCTACGCCCAGTACGTGCTCGACTCCATCTCGGCCGGCGCCGCCATTGCGTTCGCCATGGAGTGCTACGAGCACGGGATCATCACGAAGGCGATGACGGGCGGCATCGACCTCACCTGGGGCAACGCCGACGGGGTCGTCCAGATGGTGCACCTGATCGGCAAGCGCGAGGGCATCGGCCGGCTGCTGGGCGAGGGCGTCAAGCGGGCGGCCGAGCAGCTCGGCCGGGGCGCCGAGCGCTTCGCGCTGCACGTCAAGGGCCAGGAGCTGCCGATGCACGACCCGCGCGGCAAGAAGGGCCTGTCGCTGGCCTATGCCCTGTCGCCCACGGGCGCCGATCACATGGAGGCGCCGCACGATCCCCTGTACGCGGGGTTCCATCCCCAGGGGCATCCGATGGGCGTCCTGGGGCTGATCGAGCCGCTCGATCCCCTGGACCTGGACTCCAGGAAAGTGCGCGCGTTCTTCGAGACCCAGAAAGTCTGGTCGTTCTACAACTCGGTCGGCATGTGCGATTTCGTGGGCGCGCCGCTGAACGTGCTGGAGCTGTCGCCGCTGATCGATTACCTCAACGGCGTCACCGGCTGGAACATCAGCCTCTACGAGGCGATGAAGATCGGCGAGCGCAGCAACACGCTGGCCCGCGTGTTCAACAACCGCGAGGGCTTCGGCCCCGCCGACGACGTCCTGCCCGACCGCCTGCACGAGGGCATCGGCAACGGCGTGCTGAAGGGCTCCAAGGTCGACCGCGACCAGTTCCTGGCCGCCCGCACGACCTACTACGAGATGGCGGGCTGGAGCCCGGACGGCAAGCCGACCGCGACCAAGCTGGCCGAGCTGGGGCTGACGGAGGTCAAGGCGTGACGGCCGCGCCGGAGCGGCGCCGGCTCGGCAGGAGCACGCTGGAGGTCTCGGCCGTCGGCCTCGGCTGCATGGGGCTGTCGGGCACGTACGGGCCCGCCGACGACGGCGAGTCGATCGCGCTCATCCACCGGGCGATCGACCTCGGGGTCAACCACCTCGACTCCTCGGACATGTACGGCTGGGGCCACAACGAGGAGCTGATCGGCAAGGCCCTCAAGGGCCGCCGTGACCGCGTGGTGCTGACCACGAAGTTCGGCCAGGTCCAGAACCCCGGCGGCCCCAACCAGGTCAACGGCCGTCCGGAGTACGTGGTGCAGGCCTGCGAGGCGAGCCTGAAGCGCCTGGGCGTGGACGTCATCGACCTCTACTACCAGCACCGCGTCGACCTCAAGGTGCCGATCGAGGAGACGGTCGGCGGGATGAAGCGGTGCGTCGAGCAGGGCAAGGTCCGCTTCCTCGGCCTCTCCGAGGCCGCCCCCGAGACGATCCGGCGCGCGCACCGCGTGCACCCGATCACCGCGCTCCAGAGCGAGTACTCGGTCCTCTACCGCCAGCAGGCCGAGGAGACGCTGCCGGTGCTGCGCGAGCTGGGCGTCTCGTTCGTGGCCTACTCGCCGCTCGGCCGCAGCCTGCTGGCGGGCCAGATCCAGAAACCCGCCGACATCCCCGAGGGCGACCGCCGCCTCGCCCACCCGCGCTTCCAGGGTCAGAACCTCGTGCAGAACCTGGAGCTGGTCCACCGCCTCGAAGCCCTCGCCCGCGGCAAGGGCTGCACGCCGGGGCAGCTGGTGCTCGCCTGGCTGCTGGCCCAGGGGCCCGAGGTCGTCGCCATCCCCGGCACCAAGCGCATCGACCGGCTGCAGGAGAACCTCGGCGCGCTGAAGGTCCGGCTCAGTCCCGCCGACCTCGCGAGCATCGGCGAGGCGGTGCCGGCCGGCGCCGCCGCCGGCCCCCGCTATCCCGAGGGGATGATGAAGGGCGTTCACCTGTAGCGCTCTCGCTCGGCGCGCGCGATGACCGCGTTCACCTCACCGCCGACCAGCACGGCGGCCCCGCTGAGGTAGAGCCACAGCATCAGCACGATGACCGCTCCGATCGAGCCATAGGTCGCGTTGTAGTCGCCGAAGTGGTTGACGTAGGCGCGCAGCCCGAGCGCCATCACGAGCCAGCCGACCACGGCGACCACCGCCCCCGGCGTGATCCACGTCCAGCGCGGCCGCGCCGCCGGCGCCAGGTAGTAGGCGAGGTCGAGCCCGACGATGCCGAGGGCGATCGCCAGCGGCCACTGCGCGACCGCCCACACCGTGGTGAACTCGTCGCCGACTCCCGTCCAGGCCGCTACCGCCTGACCGATCCGCTGGCCGAAGCCGAGCAGGAGCAGGGCGGCCACCGTGAACACGCCCAGGGCCACGGTGAGGGCCACCGCCACCAGCTGGCGGCGCCACCACGGCCGGGCGGCGGGAACGTCGAAGACCACGTTGAGCGCGACGATCAGCGAGCGGATGCCGCGGGAGGCGGCCCAGAGAATTCCGACCGCGCCGAGGGAGAGCAGCCCGCGGTTCGCTCCGCGCTCGACCTCGGCCAGCGTGCGGGCCAGCAGCGAGGCGGCATCCGGCGGCAGCACCTGGTCGCCGTAGCGCAGCAGCTGCTCCATCAGCCCCGACCCGGGCAGGAGGCCGAGCAGCGCCGTGAGGAACAGCAGCGTCGGGAACAGCGCCAGCAGGAAGTAGTAGGACAGCGCCGCGGCGCGGTCGAGGATCTCGTCCTCCGCGATCCCGGCGTAGAGCTCGAGGGCGAACCGGCGCAGGCCGAGGCCGCCGAGCCACCACGGCGACGCCCGGCCGGAGCCGGTGGGCTGGCGCGACCGGCCGGGCATGCCCGCTACACGGACAGGCCGTAGCGGGACAGCGCGAGCCCGACGATCTCGCGGATCGTCCCCGGGTACGTGCGCCCCGAGGCGCGCGCCGCCCGGATGAACTCGGCGGTGGAGTGCAGGTACGGATTGGGGTTGGCCTCGATGAGATAGGCGGCGCCGTCCGGGGTGATGCGGAAGTCGAAGCGCGCGTAGTCGCGCAGGTGGAGGGTCTGGAACGCGGTGACGGCGGCGCCCTGGAGCGCCTCGACGACCGGCGCCGGCAGGTCGGTCGGCACCCGCGCCCGGCTGCCGCGATACGCGCGCGTGCCCTCCTGCCACTTCACCTCCGCCCCCGCGATGCGGGGGGTGCCCTTCGGCAGATGCGAGAGGTCCAGCTCGACCGGCGGCAGCGCCTCCGCCTCGGCGTTGCCGATCACGCCCACGTAGATCTCGCGCCCCTCGATGTACTGCTCGATCAGGACCGGGTGGTTGAAGGCGTGGCCGGCCTCGTGGCGCAGGTACATGCGGATTTCGCGCTCGTCCTCGAGGTCGTCGATCTCCTGCTCCAGGCGGGCCAGCTTGGGGTCGGCGAGGTAGAACGGGATGCCGATGATCGGTTCGCCGTCGGGGCATCCCCACTCGTCGGTCAGGTAGCAGGGCGGCCGGAAGTGCCGCAGCCCCTTGCGCTCCAGCTCGCGATAGAGCATCTGCACGTAGCGCTCGACCGGCGAGCCCTCCAGCTTGAGCCCCAGGCGGCTGATGCGCTGGGGCAGCAGGGCTCGCAGGTCGGCCGGCGTGGACTCGAATCCGCGCATGGGTCAGCGCCATGATGACGGGGACAGCCCCCGCGTTCAAGGGGCGCGCAGACCGACCGCGGCGACGTCAGCCGCCCACGGTCAGCACGGGGCACGGCGCGCTTCGAACGACCCGCTCGGCCACCGAGCCGAGCAGCAGGCGGCGCACGCCCGAGCGGCCGTGCGTGCCCACCACGACGAGCCCCGCGCGGTGACGCCGGGCCGCCTGGACGATGGCGGCGGCCGCCGGCCCCTCGCCGACGGCCCCCCGGATCCGGATGCGGTCGCGGCGCGCCGCCTGCACCAGCCGCGCGACCCCGCGCTCCGCCTCCCGGCGGCCCGCGGTCCAGATCTCCTCCACCACCGACGGCGCCACGTACCCGTCGCCCATCATCGGCACGACCACCTCGGCCGCGCTGAACACGATGAGCTCGGCCTTCAGCGTCCGGGCCAGCTCGCGGGCCAGCTTGAACGCCGGCCGCGAGGCCTTGGAGAAATCCGAGGCGTGCAGGATGCGCTTGATGGGCATCGTGGCGGCAGGGTACTACAGGTTGGGCGGCGCGGTCGCGCTCGACCGCGAGGTCACCGAGCGACACGATGTCCACCGGGCGGCCATCCTGGACGACGGGAGCTGGCGGAGCGCTCTCTCGGGTCCGTCTTCGGGCGGCGCCGCCGCCACCGCTCGTGCCGGCCGGCGGCGACGGCGCGCCCTCGGTTCCTGTCGGTCGAGCGGCCGGCGCGTCAGGCCGGCCGGCCGGCGGTGAACGTGTCCAGCCAGGCCGGCCGCCAGCCCAGGTGCTGCAGCGTGCGGACGACCCGCTGGGGCGAGCCCCAGTCGCACCACGTGGCCCCGGTGAGCCGCGACACCGCCAGCGCCGGCCCGCACCGCTCCAGCACCGCCGACGAGAAGCTGGCCGGCGACAGCGCCGCGTACGCGCGGCGCAGCGCCGCGACGCCCCGCGCGGTGCCCAGCAGGGGTACGACGGGCTGCAGCGTGTCGTGGACGTGCGGCAGCAGCTGGCGCGTCGCCTCCGCCAGCGCCGACGCCCGCGCGATCACGACGAACGTGTTCCAGAGTGCGCCGGCCTCCAGGCAGGCCCGGGCGATCCTCGCCGGCGGCTTCTCGATGAAGCGGGCGACGCGCGAGATGGTCGTCGCGCCGATCCGGGCCAACGGCTCGGCGGGCGCGATCCAGCCGTACTCGGTCTCCGGCTCGGTGGCCTCGACACCGACCAGCACCACCCGCGCCGGATCGGTCTCGACGAACGCGGCCACGTCGGCCACGTGAGCCATGAACCGCCGGTCCTCGCCCACGAAGTGGTCGGAGGGGAACACCGCCACCGTGGCGTCCGGGTCGCGCTGCATGATCCAGTGGACGGGCAGCATGATCCCGGCAGCCGTGCCCCGATCCCCCGGCTGCGCCAGCACGGGCACGGTCCGCCCGGCCAGCGCCTCGGCGAGGTAGCGGCGATGCCGCCGCACGGTCACGACCACCGTGCGCTCGGCGGCCACGAGCCGGGAAGTTCGATCGAGGGTCCGGCCGAGCAGCGACCGCGCCCCCACCAGCGTCGCGTACTGCTTCGGCCGCTCCTCGCCGTGGATGTGGTGGACGAGCGGACGCAGTCGCCGGCCCTCGCCGCCCGCCAGGACGACCGCCCAGAGGGGCGCGCGGTCGCGTCCCGGGCGCGAGCGGCCGGCCGGCGCCGGTGACAGTCCGCGGCCGACCGCAGCCGGCTCGGCGCGCGACGGCGGTCGCGCCTCCAGCACGGCGCGAACCACCGCCTCGGTGGACCCGGTCTCCAGCGGCTTCATCAGGCAACGGGTCGCTCCCCGGTCCTGGGCGGCGGCGGCGAGCAGTCCGGCGCCGGGGGCCGAGAGGAAGAGGATCGGCGTCGCCGACACTCGATGGCGGAGGTATGCGACCAGATCGAGCGCGTCCGCACCCTCGGCCGCGTCGTCGAGGACGACGAGGTCGAAGCCGCCGGCCCGCTCGATCGCCGGGATCAGGTCCGTTCCGCGGCACTGGACGACCGTCCGGAAGCCGGCCCGCGTGAGCGCGTCCAGCGCCACGGCGGTCGTCCCGGCGTCGCCGTGCACGATCAGAGCGCGGCGTGGACCGCTGGCATTCTGCTGGGTCGACCGCATGTCTTTTGGCATGAATGTCCGGGCAGGTGCAGCATGCGTGCCGGGTCGAAGCTCGAAGGGAGGGGGGGTTACGGCGCGATCCGGGTGGCGGCCGGCGACATCGTGTCGCCCACGCGACAGGACGACCGGGCCGCCAGAGCCGGCGTGAGCGGCGGCTCAGGAAGCGGGGCGCAGGCCGAACTCCACCCGCCCGTCGGCCGTGTCGCCGATCGGCGGCGCGCCTGACGCGGTGAGCAGCCGATCGGCCGAGATGCCGGCCGCGTCCGCCAGGTGGGTCCGGATCACCCCCAGTCGGCGCTCGGCGAGTCGGCCGGCGGCCTCGGACGGGACCGGCTCCCGCTCGGCGAGGGCGCGGACGAGCGCCTGGGGATCCTCCGGCGGCGCCTCGCCGGCCGGCCGCGCGGTCCGCCAGGCGTGGCGCGCGGCCTCCTCGAAGCTGTGCAGCCCCTGCTCGCGCTGCTCGCGCTGGATCCGCGCGGTGACCTCCTGCGCGCGCAGCGCGCGCAGGTCGTCCGCGCTGATCACGGGCTGCAGCGCCAGCCGCACGTAGGGGCTCGCACGCAGGAAATCGGCCACGCGCTGCAGGTGGGCCGCCGCGTCGGGCGTGAGGACGGCGCTGCCCGGCGCGAACGTGACCGGCTCGATGGCGACCCCTTCCACCGTGCCGTCGCGCTGGAACACCGAGCCGATGGCCCGGAACGGCGCCGTGACGAGGCGCCCGAGGACGTTCCGGAGCGCGCGGCGGACGGCGTCGCCGAAGCTGAACTCCGGCGAGCCCAGCGCGCCCGAGACGGGCACGCTCACGCGGATCTCGCCCCGCGCGTCCTTGAGGAGAGCGACCACCAGCCCGAGCGGCAGCCCCACGAGGCGGTCGGGGCGGTCGCCGTCGCGCGCGCGCTCGACGTCGAGCCGCTGCACGACCAGCTCGTTCGTGGCCGTCAGCTCGTCGCCCACGATGCGGTAGTGCACGCGCGTCGTCAGCTCGCCGCGGCGCGCGATCCAGTCGAGGAACCGCTGCAGATAGGGATTGGTACGGGGCACGGCGAAGTCACGCAGCTCGCCGCCGACGTCCAGGAAGAACGGCCTGCCGAAGGGCGCCACCTCACCCTGCAGGTCGAGCGCGGCGTTCGTGCCGACGATTCCCTGGACCGCCAGCGTGGCCCGCCCGTCCGCCTCGTTGGTGAGGGTGCGGACGGTCACCGCCAGCCGGCTCAGCTCCTCGGAGTAGAACGGGCTCGTCGTCCGGTCGATGAAGCGGAGGTTGCCCTCCCGGATCACCAGCTCCTCGGCGGTGAAGCGAAGCCCGGAGTCACGCGCGGCGGCCGCCGGCTCGGCACGCGGCGGGGCCGGCCCCGGCGAGGCGGCCGGCGACGCGGGAACGAGTGCGGCGCGCAGCGGAAACGTCCCGTCCTCCTCGCGCTCGACGACCACCACGGGCTCCACCACGACGAGCCGGGCGATCGTGAGCCTGGACTCGCGGAGCGCGAGCCCCTCGGCGACCAGACGGGCCACGCGGATGGGCGGGGCGTCGGAGGGCCCGACCCGCAGCTCGCGCACGGTCAGCTCCCCGTCGAGGACCACGGGTCGATCCGCGCCCGCCTCCCCGTGCAGCCGCCCGTCGAGCCGGCCCGCGACCGGGGCGTCGATGGGCAGCAGCGGGGAGAACGCCTCGATGGACGCGGCGGCCGCCTCCACCGTGCCCACGACCGTCCGCGCGGCCGGCGCGACGCTGCCCTGCGCCCTCACCTGACCGCCTCCCGGAGGCTCGGCGACGACGCGCCACGTGGCGGGCGGACCGCCCGGCCACCGGAACCCGCGCAGCTCGGCGTGCAGGCGCGACACCGGCGGCGCCTCGCCGTCCCGCGCGAGCGCGGGGGTGCCCTCGACGACGGCGGCCTCGACCGACGTCGTGCCGTCGCCCACCACCAGGCCGGTGACGGTGAACGCGATGCGCTGATCGGTGACACGCGCCCGCGGGCCGGTCGTGAGTCGCACGGCGGCGTCGTGGATGGCGCCCTCGGCGTCCAGTCGGATACCGTCACCGCGGCGATGCCGCAGTGTCACCGCCACCTCGCCGCGGCCGCGCTCGACGACGAGCGGCGCCGGCGCCGGCAGATAGGCGCCGGCACGGGTCACGTCGACGTTCTCGAAGCGCGCGCGGACGTCGACGGCCAGCGTGGCGGGATGCAGGGTGCCGGTCAGCTCGCCCCGTCCCCCGTCGGCGACCGTGGCGTGCCCTGCCAGCCGTGCGGGCCGGCGGCCGGGCCAGGTGAGATCCGCCACGGTGAGGGTGACCTCGCGCGTCTCGAATCGCTGCGGCGGTGACGCCGTGGCGTCCACGACGGTCGGCGCCCCCTTCATGGCCAGCCGCTCGACCGCGAGCTGGCCGTTGCGGAGGACGAGCCCGGTGAGCGTGGCCTCGAGCGAGGGATGGTGAACGAACGGCTCGGCCTGGCCGCGGCGGAGCAGCGTGAGATCGCGGGCCACGAGGCCGCCGCCCGCGCGCAGCGCACCGTCCCAGGTCACCGACAACCGGGCGTCGAGGCGTCCACGGTGAAGCTCGACCGGCGCCGCCGCCGGCACGTAGGGCGCCGCGAGCAGGACGTCGGCGTCGGCGGCACGCACGGTCAGCGCCAGCGCGGCCGGCGCCAGCGCCCCGGTGCCATCCGCCTCCAGGCGCCCGCCGTTCGGCAGGGTCGCGTCCACGCGCAGGCGCGCCGGCCGGCCGCCGGGGACGGCGCCACCCTCGACGACGAGGCTCAGGCGTGGCAGGTGCAGCCGATTCGCCGGCGTGACGCTGGCGTCGGTCAGCGTCGGCGCGCCGGACATCTCGAAGCGGCCGAGCGCCAGCACGCCATCCCGCAGGGTGAGATCGCGCACGCTCGCGACGACGCGGTCGTCGCGAAGGAACGGCGGGGTCTGGCCGGCCCGCGCCACGCGGAGGCCTTCCAGGCGCAACTGACCGCCGGCGACGAGGCCGCCGGCCCCGGCGTAGTGGAGACGGAGCGCCCCGGCGAGGCGTCCGGCAACTGGCTGGATCGCCGCGTCGGCCGGAATCCACGGCTGCGCCAGCCCGACGTCGAGCCCGCCGAGCTCGACGCCGACGTCGGCGGTCAACGGCAGGATGTCGGCGGTGCCGTCGGCGACCAGCCGGCCGGCCCGGGGTAGCTCGGCGCTCAGCCTGACGCGCCCCGGCGCCTGCGGCGGCGCCGCCCCGGACGGGATCTCCCACGTCGCGCGCAACGCCGTCACGTCGAGCGGACGCGCGCGGGGGGCGATGACGTCGGTCACCGTCAGGCGGTCGGCCACGACCTCCAGCCGGCCGGCGCGGACGTCGCCGCCTGCGTAGGTGACGTCACGTCCCGTGACCGACACGAGGGGCACGGTGACCAGCGGCGGCTCCTGGCCCGCGCGCGCGAGCGTCAGATCGCGGACGGAGGCCTCGCCCGTCGCGCGCACGCGACCGTGCGGCTCGTAGTCGACGGCGAGCCGCGCGGTGAGCCCGCCGCCCGCCAGCCGGAGCGGCGCGCCGGCGCGGACATAGGCGCCGAGGCCGGCAAGGTCGAGTCCCGCCACCTTCAGCGTGGCCCGCCCCTGGAGGGGCCGGACGCCGAAGTCCTCCACCTCCAGGGCGCCCGGCGCGCCGGCCAGCACGAACGTCGACGAGGCGCGGCCCTCGGCGGCATCGGCCATCGTCACGATGTCATGGGCCTGGAGCGAGAGATCGTCGAGGACCCAGCTGCGGGCCGGGTCCACCGCCCGGTCCTCCAGGCGGACGCGGCTGCCGCTGACCACCAGCGCCGCGACGACGGCCTGGACCGGCTCGGCCGGGGGGCGGGCGGCGATGTGCGCCACGACGTCGGAGATGTTGAAGCGCTCGGGGCCCGTGCGTTCCAGGTAAAGGTCGAGGCCGGCCAGCGCGAGCCGATCGAGACGCACGTGGCCGCGCAGCAGCGGCAAAAGGTGAAAGCGAGCAGTCAGCCGCTCCAGCGCCAGCGGGGACGTCTCGTCCCCCTGGCCATGCACGCGGACGTCCGTGGCGACCACACGCCGCGTGAACACGTTGAGATCCACGTCGCCGATCGTCACGTGGCGCCCGGTCAACGCCTGGGCGCGGCGCTCGGCCAGCGCGCGCACCGCGACCGGCAGGGCGACCAGCACCGCGACGAGGAGGGCGGCGAGCACGCCCGCGCTGATGAGCCAGATTCGCCAGCGTCTCATTTCGGGAACCGGCTGCACCAACGGTGCCACGCACCCGTGGAGCCCAGCCAGTGCCCTCGGCATGAGCCGCCTGGTGGCCCGGGGTTTGCCCCTGCTCTATGGCGTCGCGGCCCGGCCCGTCGAGCCGGGCATCCTCGAGCTGAGCCGAGCGCCGGTGCGCTGAACGACATCGTGTCGCCGCGGCGACGGCGTGTCGGGGGGGGCGAACGATGCCGGTTACGGCTCGATCGCGTAGCGGGCCTCGAGGCTGACCGTCACCTCGAGTTGACCGGGCTCGAGCGGGCCCGGCGCCGTCGCCAGGGACATGCGCGCCACCGGCCGGACCGGCGATCCTTCGGTCACCGACAGCAGCCGTCCCAGCTTCACACCCGCGGCCGCGGCGATCTGGCGCGCCCGGGCGGCCGCGTCCTGCATGGCCAGGGCCCGCGCCTCCGCCTCGGCGCGCGCGGGGTCGGCGAGGGTGAAGTGCACGTTGCGCACGACATTGGCGTCGGCGGCGACGGCGGCGTCGACGATCCGTCCCACGCCGGCGACGTCGCGCGTCCGGATCTGCACGACGTTCGACACCCGGTACCCCACGATGCGGGCGCTCGCGTCGCCGGCCTGCCGGGGCTCGGCCACCGGGTCGATGGCGTAGCTCGTCGTGCGAATGTCCGAGTCGCCGACACCCAGCGCCTTCACCTGCGCCAGGACCGCTCGGATCTTGCGATCCACCTCGGCGGTGGCGTCGGCCAGCCGGGCCGCCCGGGCCTCGACTCCGGCGTCGAGCACCGCGGTGTCGGGCGGTCGCGCGATCCGACCGGCGCCGGTGACCACGATGCCCCGCTCGACGGCCGGGTGGGCGCCGGCGCTGGCGCATCCGGCGACGAGCAATCCCGCGAGGAGAACGATCGGCAGGCGAGCATTCATGGCGTCGACCGTAGGCCCCGGCCGGGCGGGCGTCAAGCGGTTCGGGCCCGCCGCTCGCCCGGGCGCCACGCGGCGGAAGAATGCGAGTAGTATCGGGTCCGTCGTATTCGAGATGAAGGTCTTCATCGCCCTTGTCACCCTGCTGACGATCGCCGCAGCGCTGCCGGCGCCCCCCATGGGAGCGGCGGCCGCAGGGCGTCCCGCCCACGGGCTGTCGATGTACGGCGACCTCAAGTACGGGCCCGGGTTCGCCCACTTCGCGTACGTCGACCCCCGGGCGCCCAAGGGCGGTGCCGTCACGCTGCCCGCCGTCGGCACATTCGACAGTCTCAACCCCTTCATCCTCAGGGGCGTGCCGGCGGCCGGGCTGGGCCAGGTCTTCGACACGCTGATGGTCGGCTCGGCGGACGAGGCCTTCACGGAGTACGGGCTGGTGGCCGAGACGGTCGAGACGCTGGCCGACCGGTCGTGGGTGGCCTTCACGCTGCGCCCGCAGGCGCGCTTTCACGACGGCAGCCCCATCACCGTCGAGGACGTCATCTGGACGTTCGAGACGCTGCGGGCCCACGGGCACCCGTTCTACCGCTCGTACTACGCGCACGTGGCGCGCGTCGAGGCGGCGGGTCCGCGGCGGGTGCGATTCACGTTCAAGGGCGGGACCAACCGTGAGCTGCCGCTCATCGTCGGCCAGATGCCCGTGCTGCCCAAGGCTTGGTGGGCCGGCCGTGACTTCGCGAAGACGACGCTGGAGCCGCCGCTCGGCAGCGGGCCCTACCGGGTGGAGACGGTCGACCCCGGCCGGACCATCACGTACCGCCGGGTGGCGAACTACTGGGCGGCGGAGCTGCCGGTCAACGTCGGCCGGTTCAACTTCGACGCGATCCGCTACGACTACTACCGCGATGGCACCGTGGCGCTCGAGGCCTTCAAGGCCGGCGCCTACCACTTCCGGCGGGAGAACTCGGCCAAGAGCTGGGCGACAGGCTACGAGGTCCCGGCCGTGCGCCAGGGGCGGATCCGCAAGGAGCAGATCCCCAACGAGATCCCGACCGGCATGCAGGGCTTCGTGTACAACACCCGGCGCGAGGTGTTCGGCGACCCGCGCGTGCGGCAGGCGCTCGCCCACGCCTTCGATTTCGAGTGGACCAACGCGCACCTGTTCTACGGCGCCTACACGCGCACCGCGAGCTACTTCTCCAACTCGGAGCTGGCCGCCCGGGGCCTGCCGACGGAGGCGGAGCGGGCAGTGCTGGCGCCGTTCCGCGAGCGCATCCCCGCGGCGGTGCTCACCGAGGCGTACCGGCCACCGTCCACCGGGCCGGGCGGGATGCGGCCGAACCTCGTGCGGGCGCTGCGGCTGCTGGAGGACGCGGGCTGGGTGGTGCGCGACATGCGGCTGGTGCACACGGCGACGGGGCGCCCGCTGGCGTTCGAGATCCTGATCGACGACCCCACCTGGGAGCGCATCGCGCTGCCGTTCGTCAAGACCCTCGAGCGGCTGGGCGTCGCCGCGCGCATCCGGACCGTGGACAGCGCCCAGTACGAGTACCGCCTCAAGCACTTCGACTTCGACATGACGGTGGCGGTGTTTCCGCAGTCGCTGTCACCCGGCAACGAGCAGGCCGACTACTGGAGCCGCGCGGCCGCCCGCACGCCGGGCAGCCGCAACCTCGCCGGTGTCAGCGACCCCGTCGTCGACGAGCTGATCGCCCAGCTCATCGCCGCGCCCGACCGGCCGGCGCTGGTGGCCCGCACGCGGGCGCTCGACCGGGTGCTGCTCCACGGCCACTACGTGATCCCGCACTGGCACATCACGGCGTTCCGGGTGGCCTACTGGGACCGCTTCGGCCGGCCCGCGACCCCGCCGAAATACGAGCTGGGCTTCGACAGCTGGTGGGTCGACCCGGAGAAGCGCTGAATGATCGCCTACGTGGTCCGCCGGCTCCTGCTCGTGATTCCCACGCTGGTGGGGATCATGCTGGCCAACTTCCTCATCGTGCAGGCGGCGCCCGGCGGCCCGGTGGACCTCATGATCGCCCGGCTGCGGGGTCACGCCGGCGAGGCGACGGCACGCGTGGGCGGCACGGGGGTGGGCGAGACAGGCCCCCGCGGCGCGCCGACCCAGGCACCGGGCGGCGGCGAGGCCGCGACGCGGGCCGCGCGCGGCATCGATCCCGACCTGATCCGCCAGCTCGAGAAGCAGTTCGGCTTCGACCGGCCGGCGTGGGAGCGGTTCGTCGTCATGATGCGGAACTATGCGGTCTTCGATCTGGGCACGAGCTTCTACCGCGACCGCCCGGTGCTCGGCCTCCTGCTCGAGAAGCTACCGGTGTCGATCTCGCTGGGGCTGTGGACGACGCTGCTCGTCTACTTCGTGTCCATCCCGCTCGGCATCGCCAAGGCCACCCGCGACGGCACCCCGTTCGACGTGTGGACGAGCGGCGCCGTCATCGTGGGCTACGCGATCCCCGGTTTCCTCTTCGCCATCCTGCTCGTGGTCCTGTTCGCGGGCGGCTCCTTCCTGGACTGGTTCCCGCTGCGCGGCCTCACCTCCGACGACTGGGCGCTGCTGTCGTGGCCGGCGCGGATCGTGGACTACCTGTGGCACCTGATCCTGCCGGTGACGGCCATGGTGGCCGGCGGGTTCGCCGGGCTGGCCATGCTGACGAAGAACTCGTTCCTCGACGAGATCAACCGGCAGTACGTGGCCACCGCCCGGGCCAAGGGCCTGAGCCGGCGCCGCGTGCTGTACGGCCACGTCTTCCGCAACGCGATGCTGATCGTGGTGGCCGGCTTTCCGGGCGCGTTCGTCGGCATCCTGTTCACCAGCGCGCTGCTGATCGAGGTGATCTTCTCGCTCGACGGCCTCGGCCTGCTCGGCTTCGAGGCGGCCGTGAACCGCGACTACCCGGTGATGTTCGGCACGCTCTACGTCTACACGCTGGTGGGGCTCCTGCTCGGCATCGTCACCGACCTGACGTACGTGGCCATCGATCCCCGCATCGACTTCGAGCGGCGCGACACGTGACGCTCTCGCCGTTGACCCGCCGCCGCCTGGCCGCCTTCCGCGCCAACCGCCGCGGCCACTGGTCGCTCTGGGTCTTCCTCGCGCTGTTCGGGCTGTCGCTGGGCGCCGAGGTGCTCGCCAACGACCGGCCGCTGCTCGTGCGCCACGACGGGCGTCTCTACGTCCCCGTGCTGCGCGCGTATCCGGAGACGGCCTTCGGGGGCGCGCTGCCCACCCAGGCCGCCTACCGCGATCCCGAGGTGCGCCGGCTGATCGAGGCCCGCGGCTGGATGCTGTGGCCGCCGGTGCCGTACCGCTACGACACCATCGACTGGCAGCTCGGCCGCCCGGCGCCGGCGCCGCCGTCGGCCCGGCACTGGCTCGGCACCGACGACGTCGGGCGCGATCTCCTGGCCCGCCTCGTCTACGGCTTCCGGATCTCCGTGCTCTTCGGCCTGGCCCTCACGCTGGGCGCCTCGGCCATCGGGGTGGCCGCCGGCGCCATGCAGGGCTACTTCGGGGGCTGGATCGACCTGCTGTTCCAGCGCGGCATCGAGGTGTGGTCGGGGCTGCCCATCCTGTATCTCCTGATCATCCTCGCCAGCATCGTGCAGCCGAGCTTCTGGTGGCTGCTCGGGCTCATGCTGCTGTTCTCGTGGATGACGCTGGTGGGCGTCGTGCGCGCGGAGTTCCTGCGCGCCCGCAACCTCGACTACGTGCGGGCGGCCCGCGCCCTCGGCGTGAAGGCCCGCGTCATCATGTTCCGCCACGTCCTTCCCAACGCGATGGTCGCCACCCTGACCTTCCTGCCGTTTATCCTCAACGGCTCGATCACCACCCTGACCTCCCTCGACTTCCTCGGGTTCGGGCTGCCGCCCGGCTCGGCCTCGCTCGGCGAGATCCTGGCCCAGGGCAAGGCCAACCTCCAGGCTCCCTGGCTCGGGCTCACCGCGTTCCTTGTGCTCGCCGTCATGCTGTCGCTGCTGGTCTTCGTCGGCGAGGCGGTGCGCGACGCCTTCGACCCGCGCAAGGTGCGGTGAGCCCGCTCCTGGCCGTCCGCAACCTCGCCGTGTCGTTCGCCGTCGACGGCGGCGACGTCGCCGCCGTGCGGAACGTCTCCTTCACGCTCGACCGGGGCGAGACCTTGGGGCTGGTCGGCGAGAGCGGCTCGGGAAAGTCGGTCACCGCGCTGTCGATCATGCAGCTGCTGCCCTATCCCAAGGCGCGGCATCCCGCCGGCAGCATCGTCTTCCAGGACCGGGAGCTGGTGGGCGCGCCCGAGACCGAGCTGCAACGCGTGCGCGGCGACCGCATCGCCATGATCTTCCAGGAGCCGATGACCTCGCTGAACCCGCTGCACACGCTCGAGAAGCAGGTGAACGAGAGCCTGCGCGTCCATCGCGGTCTGTCGCGGGCGGCGGCCCGGGCCCGCACGCTGGAGCTGCTGCGGCTGGTCGGCCTGCCGGAGGCCGAGCGGCGGCTGGACGCCTACCCGCACCAGCTCTCCGGCGGCCAGCGCCAGCGCGTCATGATCGCGATGGCGCTGGCCAACGAGCCCGACCTGCTCATCGCCGACGAGCCGACGACCGCGCTGGACGTCACGATCCAGGCCCAGATCCTCGCCCTGCTGCGCGACCTGCAGGCCAAGTTCGGCATGGCGCTGTTGCTCATCACTCACGACCTCGCCGTCGTGCGCAAGATGGCCGAGCGGGTGTGCGTGATGCAGGCGGGCGAGATCGTGGAGGCCGGCCCCGCCCGCGAGGTGTTCGAGCGCCCGCGCCACCCCTACACGCAGCACCTGCTCGCCGCCGAGCCCCTCCCGATGGCCCGGGCGGCGCGCGCCGAGGCGCCGGCCGTCGTCGAGGCCGAGGACGTCCGCGTCTGGTTCCCGGTGCGCCGCGGGCTCCTGCGCCGCGTGGTGGGCCACGTGAAGGCGGTCGACGGGGTCAGCCTCACGGTACGCGAGGGGCAGACGGTCGGCGTGGTCGGCGAGAGCGGGTCGGGCAAGACCACGCTCGGCCTGGCCCTGCTGCGCCTGCAGGCGTGCCGGGGCCGAGTCCGCGTGGGCGGGCGCGACCTCCTGGCGCTGCCGGCGCGCGAGGTCCGTCCGCTGCGGCGGCAGATGCAGATCGTCTTCCAGGACCCGTTCGGCGCGCTGTCACCGCGGATGTCGGTCGCGCAGATCGTGGGCGAGGGCCTCGACGTGCACGGGATCGGCGCCGACCCCGCCGAGCGAGGCGCCCTCGTGGACGCCGCGCTGACCGAGGTGGGCATCGACCCTGGCCTGCGCGACCGCTATCCCCACGAGTTCTCGGGCGGCCAGCGGCAGCGCATCGCCATCGCGCGGGCGATGGTGCTCAAGCCCCGCTTCGTCGTCCTCGACGAGCCGACCTCCGCGCTCGACATGTCCGTGCAGGCCCAGATCGTCGACCTCCTGCGCGACCTGCAGGCGCGCCATCGCCTCGCCTACCTCTTCATCAGCCACGACCTCAAGGTCGTCCGCGCGGTGAGCGACGAGATCGTCGTGCTGCAGAGCGGCCGGGTCGTCGAGCGGGGCCCGACCGAGCGGCTGTTCGCCGCGCCGGCCGAACCCTACACGCGCGCGCTGCTGGCGGCGGCCTTCGAGCTGGAGGCCGTGGCGCCCGAGAGCGGGGCCTGAAGGGCGCGACCCTCGCCGCGGTCGGCCGGCCGGCTTGCCGCTCACGCGATGCGGCGCCGGCGCACCTCGACGCGGTAGACGCGGACCCGGCGGCCGCCACGTGCGCCCGGGGCCGACCCGGGCGCCTCGCGCTCACTCTGGAGCTCGCCGGTCGTGGACGGCGCCGCGGCCTCGTCGAACCGCGACCAGCCGCCCTGTCGCCAGCGCTCGACCAGCTCAGCCACGTTCCGGGCCCCGTTGCGCTCCATAGATCTCCACCGCGCAGTCGATCGTGTCGTCGTCCACGCGCGCCGCAAGCAGGATGGCCCCCGGCGGACGGCCTCGGAGAAGTGCTGGGCCTCGGCGTCCGGCACGCCCAGATCGACGAGGGCGCCGATTGGCAAGGGCTGTGCCAGCGACGACGGATCGACAGGCGCGTATACAATTGGCGCAGGAGGGTCGCATGAGCCAGCCTCTCAGGGTCCATCCCATCGCGGGCGCGCTCGGCGCCGAGATCGCGGGCGTCGATCTCTCGAAGGACCTCGGGGAGGACACGGTGGCGGCGATCCGCCGGGCCTGGCTGGAGCACCTGGTGATCTTCTTCCGCGACCAGGACCTGCCGCCGGCCCGGTTCCTAGCCTTCGCCCGGCGCTTCGGCGAGCCGATCGAGTATCCGTTCGTGAAGGGCCTCGACGACTACCCCGAGATCATCCCGGTGCTGAAGCTCGAGAGCGAGCGCGTCAACTTCGGGGGCATCTGGCACTCCGACACCGCCTACCTCGACGTGCCGCCGATGGCCAGCATGCTGGTGGCCCGCGAGGTCCCGCCGGCCGGCGGCGATACCGAGTTCGCGAACATGTACCTGGCCTACGAGACGCTCTCGGACGGCATGAAGCAGTTGCTGGAGAATCTTCGCGCGGTCAACAGCTCGGCCGCCGCCGACGTGTCGCGCACCCGCGAGGACCGGCTGAAAGATTCCGGCCGCGCCGACGCCCGCAAGGAGTACAGCGCCGCCCATCCCGTGGTCCGCGTGCACCCCGAGACCGGCCGCCGCGCGCTCTACGTCAACGTCGCCCACACGGTGCGCTTCGAGGGCATGACGGAGGAGGAGAGCACGCCGCTCCTGCGCTTCCTCTATCGCCACCAGGTGCGGCCCGAGTTCACCTGCCGGTTCCGCTGGGGCCCGGGGTCGCTCGCGTTCTGGGACAACCGCTGCGCCCAGCACAACGCGATCAACGACTACCAGGGCCACCGCCGGCTGCTGCACCGCCTCACGCTCGCCGGCGACAAGCCGGCCGGGCCGTAAGGGTTCGGAGGGTCGACCGGGCCTGATGGGCCGAAAGGAGCCGGCATGAACGCCGTCACGCTGTTCCACGTCTACGGGATCCCGGTCCGGGTCCATCCGAGCTGGCTGGCCATCTACGGGCTGATCGCCTGGACCCTGGCCGTCGGCTACTTCCCCCGCGTGCTGCCGGATCTGCCGGTGGCGACCCACTGGATCAGCGCCCTGGTCGCCGCCCTGCTGCTGTTCGTCTCGGTGTTCCTCCACGAGCTGTCGCACTCCGTGGTGGCGCTGGGTTACGGCATCCCGGTGTCGAGCATCACGCTGCACATCTTCGGCGGCGTCTCGCTGATGGAGCGCGAGCCCGACCGCCCGGGCGCCGAGGTGGCGATCGCGGCCGTGGGCCCGCTCACGAGCTTCGCGATCGGCCTGGCGTGCGCGGCGATCGCGCGGTTCGTCGAGCCCGCCTCGATCCCCGCGGCCATCCTCGGGTACCTGGTCTTCGTCAACGTGGCGGTCGGGATCTTCAACCTCGTCCCCGGCTTCCCGCTCGACGGCGGGCGGGTGCTGCGGGCGCTGCTGTGGAAGGCCAAGGGCGACCTGGGCGCCGCCACGCGCATCGCCAGCCGGGTGGGCGGGGGCTTCGCCCTGGTGCTCATCGGGCTCGGAGTGTGGCAGGCGCTGGCGGGCGAGTTCCTCGGGGGCCTCTGGTTCGTCGCCATCGGGTTGTTCCTGCGCCAGGCCGCGACCGCCGGCTACCAGCAGATGGTCCTCCGGCGCGCGCTGGAGCCGCGTCGGGTCGCCGACGTCATGGCCCGCGAGGTGGTCGCCGTCCCGCCCGGGCTGTCCCTGGCCGGGCTCGTGGACGAGCACTTCTGGCGGCACCATGTCACGAGCTTCCCGGTGGTGGAGGGCGGCCGGGTCCTGGGGATCGTCAGCCTGCGCGACCTGGAACGCGTCGCCCGCGACGCCTGGCCGGCGACGACCGTGCGCGAGGTAATGCGGCCGCTCACCGAGGCGCTGACGGCCTCGCCGCGCGAGTCCTTGTGGGAGGCGTTCCAGAAGGTCTCGCGCAACGGGCTGGGACGGCTGGCCGTGGTCGACAGCGGGCGGCTGGTCGGTTACCTCAGCGTCAAGGATCTCTTCCACGTGCTGACGCTCGCCGGCGACGGACTGGACGTCGCGGGGAACCGCCGGGCCGCCTGACGCGGAGCGGGGCGGCGCGCCGCCTCCCTGGCGTCTTACGCCTCGTGCACGATCTTGCCGCCGACGATGGTCATGGCCACCGGCAGGTGGCGCAGCTCCTTGACGGGCACGCGTGCCACGTCGTCGCCGAGCACGACGAGGTCGGCGAGCTTGCCCGGCTCCAGGCTCCCCTTGCTGCCTTCCTCGAACGACGCGAAGGCGCCGTTGATGGTGTGCATGCGGATGGCGGTGGTGAGGTCGACCCGCTCGTCCGGCCCGCACACCTGCCCGCCCGACGTCGCCCGCGTCAGCGCCTGCTCGATGCCGAACAGCGGTGCTGCGTGCGTGACCGGCGCGTCCGACGAGCCCGCCACCGGGATCCCCGCGTGGATGAGGCTCCGGGCCGGGAACATCGTGTCGGCGCGGGGCTGGCCGTAGTTGGCGATGTAGCCGTCGCCGAACTCCCAGAAGAACGCCGGCTGCATGATCGGCAGGATGCGCTGGGCGGCCACGCGCGCGCGCAGGTCGGGCGGGCAGATGCCGCAGTGCTCGATACGGTGGCGCAGCCCCTCGCGCGGCGCCTCCCGCTGGGCGCGGGCCATGGCATCGAGCGTCTGCTCGATCGCGCGATCGCCGACGGCGTGCACGGTGCACTGGAAGCCCTGCCGGTGCGCCCGGCCGAGGAGATCGTCGAGGTCGTCCTGGCTCCAGTAGAGGATCCCGTGGTCCTGGCAGTTGGAGGTGTACGGCTCGCGGGTGGCGGCGGTCGGCCCGCTGGAGGAGCCGTCGGTCATCACCTTGAACGCGCCGAGCTTGAGCCGCGCGTCGCCGAGGCCCGAGTGCAGGCCGGTGCCGAGCAGCCCCATCAGCGGATGCGTGCGGCTGTTGACCGTGGCGAACGCGTAGATCCGCAGGCGCAGCCGGCCGGCGCCGGCGAGGTCCTGGCCGGGCACGAAGGCGGGGCCGACGAGGCCGCCGGCGTCGTGGACGCTGGTGGCCCCGGCGGCGACGTACGCCTCGTCGGCCCGCAGCAGCGCGTCCCGGAACTCGTCGGCCGACGGCAGGGCCGCCATTTGCAGCGGCGTCTGGGCGGTCTCGTAGGCGACGCCGAGGTTCCGGCCGCCCTCGCGGTCGTAGCGGCCCCCGGGCGGGTCGGGCGTGGCGTCGGTGATGCCGGCCAGCGCCAGCGCGCGGCCGTTGACCGACGCGATGTGGCCGCACGTCCGCGTGAAGATGACCGGGTGATCCGGGGCGACCACGTCCCAGTCGAGCCGGTTGGGATGGCGCCTGTCGGCCAGCCGCGACTGGTCGTAGCCGCGCCCGCGGATCCACGTCCCCGGCGCGGCCTCGCGCGCCGCCTCGGCCACCATCGCGACGATGTCGTCCCACGAGCGCGCGGTCGTGAGGTCCAGGATCATCTTGGAGTCGCCCAGGCTCAGGAAGTGGCCGTGGCTCTCGATGAAGCCGGGCGTCACCAGGCGGCCGCCGAGCTCCACGACCTCGGTGTCGTCGCCCACGTGGCGCGCGATCTCGGCACTCGTGCCCACCGCGAGGATCCGGTCCCCGCGCACGGCCACGGCCTCGGCCAGCGGGTTCGCGTCGTCGACCGTGACCACCCGGCCGCCGGTGAGGACGAGGTCGGCGGCGTCGGAGGCCGCGGGGGCCGACTGACACCCGGGCAGGGCCAGCGAAAGAGGGAGCGTGAGGAGCGCCAGCGCGCGCCTCGATGGGGGATAGCGGTTCACGTGCGTCTCCTGCGTCCAGGGTCCAGCGAGGGGAACCGAAAAGGTGGGCGATCGGGGGGAGCGGCGCCAGTTAGGGG
>DASWJN010000066.1:0-2702 GCA_036397135.1 Candidatus Methylomirabilota bacterium | reverse complement strand
GCACGGCAATCGGCGAACCGTGGGGCGCGAGGCCCCGGAGATCGAAGGGGATGACCAGCCCCGCCCCGTCCGGACGCACGTACAGGACATGCCCCGTCGGCAGGTACCGCGCCGTGAGACCGTCGGCCACCACCAGGCGGGCGGTACCAGAACGCAGGTCCAGGACCCAGATGTCGCGGCTGGCACACACGCTGGTGTTCGCCGGGCACCGGGAGATCAACACGCCCGCTGACCCCGGCAGGGCGGTCACCTCACGTACCAGACCGGAATCCGCGGGCCATACCTGTTGGGAGGGACCGCCGCCGTCGGCAACGCGCCGGAGGCCGCGCCCGCCGCGCTGGGCATAAACGATCGTGCCATCATCCAGCCATGCGGGGGCGCTCGCGGGGGCCGCCGAGTCGGCAAGGCTGATGGCGGCGCCACCGGCGACCTGGACCTTCTTGAGGGTCCCGCCGCCCGTCGAACCGGGGGTGACAAACGCGACCCAGGCACCATCCGGCGAAAAGGTGACCGTCACCGCCCCGAGCGTCCCCGGTAGCGGGGCCGGCCGGTCGCTGGCGCGCGGCTTGAGCCACACTTGCCCAATGAGCGGAGTCCCGGAGGGGCCGGTGTACGCCAGCGCCGACCCATCCGGTGCGATTGCCACGAGCGACCCGACGTCGGGCCGCGACGCGGCGGGAATCGCCAGGCCGTAGCGCAATACCGGTGCCGGTGCCGGCGACCGGAGCAGCCCCCAGACTGCCAGCGCCGTCATCAGGACGAGCCCCACCGTGGCGGCCAGCAACCGACGATCCACCTTCCGCGGCAGCGCCGCGGCGCCGGCGCGCGTGTGACTCGGCGTGGTGTAGCCCGGCGTGACCAACGCCTCGGCGAAGCTCGCCGCCGAGCTGAAGCGGTCGGCTGGCAGCTTCTCAAGTGCCTTCGCCACAGCGGCCGTCACGTTCGGCGGCACCGATTTCCGCAACCGTGTGACGGGCTGCGCGTCTTCGGTGACGATCTTCATGATGATCGCCTGCGCCGAGTTGCCCATGTGCGGCGGCTCACCCGTCAGCATCTCGTACAGCACGCTGCCGAGCGAGTACACGTCCGAGCGCCCGGTGATCTTCTTCTCGGCCGTTGCCTGCTCAGGGCTCATGTAGTGAGGCGTCCCGAGGGACATGCCGGTCTCGGTCATGCGGCCGCCGGCGGCAGCGCTCACGGCGAGCGCGATGCCAAAGTCCGCCACCATCGGCCGGCCGTCGTGCAGCAGGATGTTCTCGGGCTTGATGTCCCGGTGGATCACGCCGTGGCGGTGGGCGTAGTCCAGCGCGTCGGCCACCTCGGTGGTGAGGCGCACCGCCTCCTCGATGCCGAGCTGGGTCTCGCGGTTCAGCTTGTCCCGCAGCGTCTCGCCCTGGAGGTAGGGCATGACGTAGTAGAGGAAGCCGTCGGCGGCGCCCGAGTCGAACAATGGCAGGATGTGCGGATGCTGGAGCGCCGCGGTGGTCTTGATCTCCACCACGAACCGCTCGGCGCCGAGCACGGCGGCCAGTTCCGGCTTCAGGACCTTGAGCGCGACCTTGCGATCGTGCTTGAGGTCCTGAGCGAGGTACACCGTGGCCATGCCGCCCGCGCCGAGCTCCCGCTCGAGGCGGTAGCGGTCGGCGAGGGCCTGCGACAGCCGCTCGGCAGCTTCCATCATCGATCCGCAGATCCCCGCAGGTTGGTCCGACCGAGGGCACTACGCTGAGCCGATTCCCTCGACGCGGGAATCCGCCATTCGGGGCAACACTTCGCCAGGGGTGCCAAAGTGCGGCTCGATACCCTGGTCGGCAAGGCTGGGATCGCGCTGCGGCACGACGAACTGCTTCAGCCTTGCCGAATAGTACAGGCAGCCGCACTCCTCCGGCGGCCGCTCGCGCCCGAACGCGTCGGCTCCGGCGAGCGCCGCGAGCCATGTCTGCTTGGCGCTCGTCAGATCGAACGGCTCGGCCAAGTGAAGTCGTGCGAAGTCCTCGTGGCGGTAACGCCCGCGCCGCTTGAGCAACTCCAGGAGCGAGAGCGGCGTGAAGCCGGGGTCCTTGCCGACCGCCGCCCAGCACAGCGCTCCCAGGGGCAGAATGCGCTCATGCACGAACAGGATGTCCACGAAGTCGCGTGGCTCATCGCGTCCGGCGAGCGCCAGGACCTTGTTGACCGCCAGATCGACCGGGTGCAGGAGAAGACCGCCCAGCGCGTCGCGCACGAGGGGCATGAAGCGCCACGCCGAGTCGTGCGCCCAATCCACCCGGGTCGCGTCGGCGCCGCGCCGCACGACGGCCCGCACGAATCCCGGCAGGCTCAGCTCGACCTTGACCTGGTATCCCCCGTCCTCGAGGCGTGCCCGATCGGCGGCGAACGCCGACGCGACGCGCGCTTCCGAGTCGTGAAAGAAGTCCAAATCCTCGCTGTACCGTGCGGAGTTGGGGGCGAAATGCAGCGCCGCCCCGCCGGCGAGGTACCGCTCGTCGGTCGGCGCGGCGGCCAGGTCGGCCAGCAACGCTCGCTGGAAGAGGGTTAGCGGCACAGCTTCGCCCCGACCTGCCACGCCTCGCGGTTGCCGTGCTTCATCAACTGCTCGGCGACCCACGGGACATCGCGTGCCGTGATCACCAGGTCGGGCCGGTACGACCAGAAACAGGACGCGCGAAACCGCCGGAACGCACGGCGCGCCTCGCGCACGC
>DASWJN010000065.1:0-11052 GCA_036397135.1 Candidatus Methylomirabilota bacterium | reverse complement strand
AGGCTGGGGGGCGCACTCCATCAGGCTGCGGGGCGCACGGTGACGGGCGGCGGGAACCGATTCCGCGGACCCACCCCATGGGCCCCTCGCCCACGTCGGCACTGCGCCGCTGATGAGTCTCGTGAAACGTGGTGACGCCGGGGGGCAGGCGCGGTGGTCGTGGGCGCGCCGTCATGGCGAGCCGTCGTCGCCGTTCGAGCGCAGGGCCCGGCGAGCGAGCCACCAACGATTCGACGGGCCTGCGCCCGAGCCCCCTTGGGGGGATGGGGGGCCCGAAGCGAGCGGGGCCCGGAGCGAGTTACGGCGACAGGCGAGCCATGCGGGCGCGCCCGCGGCCCCCGCGCCCGGCGTCGGACGTCACCGGATTTCACGAGAGTCATTAACCGCCCCCGGGGTGGCCGCTGAGCTCGAGCAGCGTGCGGCGGCGGTCGGCGAACTTCTGACTCGGGGCACCAGTCTCCGTCGGCGCGCCCCGGGGACCGGGGCGCCCCACGCGCGGCGCTAGCGGGGCGCGGGCGTGTACTTCCCGCTGAGCTGGGGCGTCGTCGCGGGCTCCAGCTTCTTTTCCTGCCGGTCCAGGCGCGTCTCCCGCGCCCACGTGCGCTTGAGGTCGTCGCGGACGTTGAACTTGAGGCGACCCAACCCCTCGGTCTCCAGCTCGATCACGTCGCCGTTCTGGAACGCGCTCAGCCCCCGGTGGTTGGTGCCGGTGGCCAGGACGTCGCCGGGCTCGAGCGTGTGGATCGAGGTCACCCACTCGAGGCAGCGGCCGATCTTGTGGGCCATGTCGCTGGTGGTGAAGCTCTGCTTGAGCTGGCCGTTGACCCACAGCTTGATCGCGAGCCGGTGCGGATCGGCGATCTCGTCGGCGGTCACGAGATAGGGGCCGATGGGGCAGAACGTGTCGCGCGACTTCATCTGGTAGAACACGTTGCCGGGAGGCGGCAGCCCGCGCGCGGAGCCGTCGATGAAGTTCATGTAACCGAAGATGTGGCTCATGGCGTCCTCGGCGCGGACGTTGGTGGCCCGCTTGCCGATGACGACCGCCATCTCGGCCTCGCCCTCGAAGATCGTGGCGGGGACGTCGGGGAGCACCATGGTGTCGCCGGGGCCGATGATGCTGCCGGGCGACTTGTGGAAGGCGTTGATCGGCGCCGGCTCGGTGCGGGTGCCGTCTTCCATGTAGTTCACGGCCATGGCCACGATGTTGTACGGCTTGGGGATCGGCGGGCGGATGCGCACCTGGGTGACCGGCACGCCGCTGCCCCGGGCGGCCGCCTCCTCCAGGCGCTGGCGGTAGCCGGCGAAGCGCTCGATGAGCCCGCTGATGAGGTCGTGGGGCCCGATGCGGGGGATATCCTGGACCACCGACGACACGTCGACCACCGCGTCGCCCTTGAGCACGCCCAGCCTGAAGTCGTCGAAGTAGAGCAGTTTCACGCTGGCCTCCTGTCCGTCGTTGCGACGCCGGGACTATAACAGCGCCGGGGGGCTCTCGCCACGCGGTACGATCGTCGTCATGCGAACGCCGATCCGCCCGGTCCCGGAGGCCGTGGTCCGCTGGATCGCCCGCCGCCGCTGGCTGCGCGGGTGCGACTTCCTCGTCACCTGGGGGCTGCTCGGGGCCGCCGCGATCGGGGTGCTGGGGCCGGCCCGGCTGGAGGTGGCCGCCGTCGCCGCGCTCGTTGTCGTGGGCGTCGGCGCAGCACTCCCACCGCTGCGCGCACGCTGGCGGCCGATCACCGCGTGGGTCGCGCTGCGGGTGAGCCGGGACCTGCGGCCGGGCCAGCGGGCCTGGTACGTCGGCGCGAGCGACGCGCGGCTGGTCGTGGTGACCGCGCGTCGCGGGGTCCGCCTGGTGATCGCGCGACCCGATCTCGTGCAGGACGAGGGGATCAGCGTCCGCCGCACGCGTGTGTTCCTGCTCGCCGCCGACGGCCCCTGATGGACTGACCGTCCTCCTGCTACCCTCGGGGCCTCATGTTGCTGGCCAACGCGCTCAGCGGTCTCCGCGCCCTGCGGGTCAACAAGCTCCGGAGCGCGCTCACCATGCTCGGCGTCGTCATCGGCGTGGGCGCGGTCATCGCCATGGTCGCCGTGGGAGCGGGCGCCCAGGCCCGCGTGGCGGAGCAGATCCGCAACCAGGGCTCGAACCTGATCATCGTGACGGCTGGCAGCACGACCGTCCGCGGCGCCCGGGGCGGCGGGGGCAGCCACGTCACCTTGACCGAGGACGACGCGATCGCGATCCAGTGGGAGGTCCCGGCCGTGCAGGCGGCCGCGCCCGCGGCCCCCAGCATCATGCACGTGGTCCACGAGAACCTCAACTGGAGGACCGCCGTCGTGGGCGTCACGCCCGAGTCGTTCGACGTCAAGCCATGGGCCGTCGTCGATGGCCGGTTGCTCACCGCGGAAGACCACGGCGTGGCCGCCAAGGTGGTGGTCGTCGGCCAGACGGCGGCCCACCATCTCTTCGGAGACGAGCACCCGATCGGCCTCACCATCCGGATCGGTCGGGTGCCCTTCGTCGTCGTCGGGCTCCTGGAGGGCAAGGGCCAGAACACGTCGGGCAAGGACCAGGACGACGTCCTGATGGTTCCGCTGTCCACGGCGAGGCACAAGCTGTTCGGCAGGATCGGGAGCAAGGCGCGGGCCGTCTGGGTGATCACGGTGAAGATGAGGGACGGAGAGGATCTCGCCGAGGCCGAGGAGCAGATCCGGGACCTCCTGCGCCAGCGCCACCGCCTGCAACCCGATCAGGACGACGACTTCACGCTCCGGAACGTGACCGAGGTGGTCCGGGCCCACGCGGAGGCTTCACGGGCGATGGCCTACTTGCTGGGGGCGATCGCCTCCGTCTCGCTGCTCGTGGGCGGCATCGGGATCATGAACATCATGCTGGTCTCCGTGACCGAGCGGACCCGTGAGATCGGCCTCCGGATGGCCGTCGGCGCTCGGCGGCGGGACATCCTCACCCAGTTCCTGGTGGAGGCAGTCACCCTCTCGCTGATCGGCGGCGCCGTCGGAGTCGCCCTGGGGCTGGGTGGGTCCCGGGCGCTCAGCTACTTCGCGGAGTGGCGGACACTGGTCGCCGCGGAGGCGGTCGTCGTCGCCTTCGGTTGTGCGGCGGCGATCGGGGTCCTGTTCGGCTTCTATCCGGCGCGCAAGGCCGCGGGCCTCGATCCCGTCGAGGCGCTGCGCTGGGAGTAGTGTGCGCCTGCGTCACATGGTCGGGCTCGAGAACTCTCCTCCCATCGCCACCAGGGCCCACGGGCCGCCCTGGGCATCCCACGAGAATCCGATGTGCGCGGAGAGCGCGTGCTGGTCGCGGAACAGGCGCTGGATCGGATAGCGGTCGTAGATGCCGTTGGCGCCGGCCAGCGCGTGCAGCACGTCCACCGCGTCCGTGCACTGCTCCATCGCCCACGCCACGTTGCGCTTGAACCGCAGCTTGTCCTCGAGCGCCGGCGCGCGGCCCTCCTGGGCGATCCGCTCGGCCTCGATGCAGTCCGCCCGGACGCTCAGGCGGGCGGCGTCCACCTGGGCGCCGGCCCGGGCCACGCGGAGCTGCACCGCCTGGAAGTCGCGCATGCGCACGCCCGCGTAGTTGGTGCTGCGCTCTCGGACGGCGTCGATCGTCAGCTCCACGGCGGCCTGCGCGTTGCCGACGCCGGCGGCGGCCAGGCAGTGCGAGCCGAGCGCCGAGAGCGGCACGCGATAGAGCGGGTTGGGGTTGGCGCGGGCGCCGGGGAACTCGCCGCCCCCGCGGGCCAGGTACATGCAGAGGGCCCGGTGCTCGGGAACGAAGATGTCGGTGGCGCGGACCGACTTGGACCCCGTGCTGCGCATGCCGAGCACCTGCCAGTCGTCCACGATCTCGTAGTCGCCGCGCGGCACCAGGCACATGCGGTGATCGACGACGCGCTCGCCGTCGCGCACGGTCACCGCCAGCATGTTCCAGGCGGCCGGATCCACCCCGCTCGAGAAGTTCCAGAAGCCGCTGACCACGAAGCCGCCGTCCACCCGGCGGCCCCGGCCCTGCGGGTAGGCGATGCCGGAGGCGATCAGAGCGTCCGGGTCCTGCCCCCAGACTTCTTCCTGGGCGCGCTCGTCGTAGAGCGCCAGCATCCAGTGGTGGATGCCGAGGTTGGCGACGTTCCAGGCGGTGGAGGCGCAGCCCCGCGCCAGCTCGGCGGGGACGTCGAAGATCGCCACGAACGGCAGCTCCATGCCGCCCCAGCGCCTGGGCTGGTGGAAGCGGAAGAGCCCGGCGCGATGCAGGTCCTCCAGCGTCTCCTTCTCCATCTGCCGCGCGGCCTCGGCCCGGTCGGCCCGCTGGCGCAGGACCGGCGCCAGCGTGCGCGCCCGGCGCATCGCCTCGTCGAAGCCGACGTCGATGAAGCCCATGACGCCCTCCTGGTGGTCGGCGGTAGTATAAGCTTCGATCCGTCGAGGAGGAATCCGTCGAGGAGGAATCCATGGACCCCAACGCGAAGAAGACCACGCTGCGGATGATTCCCTACGGCCTCTACGTGCTGACGGCAGCGAGCGGCGACCGGGTGGCGGCGGGGACCGTGAACTGGGTGACCCAGGCCTCGTTCGAGCCGCCGCTGGTGGCGGTCGGCGTCAAGACCGACTCGCAGGCCCACGCCCTCATCAAGGAGTCGAAGGCCTTCGCCCTCAACGTGCTGGGCAAGGGCCAGCAGGCGCTGGCGTTCACGTTCTTCAAGCCGGCCGACCGACAGGGCCAGACGATCTCGGGCGAGCCGTTCCGCCCGGGCACCACCGGCGCGCCGATCCTCGCCAGCACGCCGGCGTTCATCGAGTGCGCGCTCGAGGCGACGGTCGAGAAGGGCGATCACTCCATCTTCGTCGGCAGGGTGGTCGACGCGGGCCTCGCCCGACAGCCGGAGGGCCGCGCGGACGACGCGACCCTCTGGCTGAAGGACCTGGGCGACAAGATGTTCTACGGCGGCTGAGCCTCCCTCAGCGGGTGGTGTCCGTCACGGGGTTGGCCCTGAACGGTACCGGGTCGATGCCGGCACGCTCCCTGAATGGTTGCGGCTCGATGCCGCCGCCCTTGACCTTCGCCGCCTTCGCGGCCCGGGCCTTGAGATCCTTCAGCGGCGTCTTCTTCCGCGCTTGCCGTCTGGCCATCGGGGACCTCCCTGGATGTCGCGGGCGTGGGCTCAGCGAGTCGTGGTGTCGCGTGCCGTCTTGAACGGTGTCGGCTCGATGCCCGCACGCTCCCTGAACGGTTCCGGCTCGATGCCGCCGCCCTTGACCTTCGTCGCTTTCGCATTCCGGGCCTTGAGATCCTTCAGGGGCGTCTTCTTCCGGCCTTGCCGTCTGGCCATCGTGGGCCTCCTCTCTCCAGGGACAGTAGGTTCCGGGCCATCGACTCAGGCGGGCAGCGCCAGCGTCAGGTAGCGTCCGCCCTCCTCGTAGGCCAGTCGCTCCGAGACCAGCTCGGCGAGCCAGTCCTCGACCCAGCCCGGCCCGAGGTCGCGAGCAGCCTCGGGCCCGAGCGCCGCCCACGCCTCCTGGGCCGTGGCCCCGTCCCGGCAGGCCAGGAACACCCGGGCCTCGTGCTCACCGAACGTCCACAGGGCCCCCGGCAGCCCGGGCCGCTGGTCGACGACCCGGAGGAACCCCGGGCCGCGACGATAGCACAGCGAGCCCTGCGCCCGCCCCGCCTCCCACGCCTCGGTCCACTGGCGGATGACCTCCGCGAGCGGGGCGACGTACGTGGCCGGATCGCGGCCGTCCGCGTAGTCGAAGGCGAAGCTGTACGCGAGCTCCGCGCGGGTGGCGGGGTCGAGCTCGGGGTAGAGGAACTCGTACTGGCGGGCGGGGCCGAGGATGCGGATGCCGAACTCGTCGGGCCGCTCGTGGTAGGGGCTGAACCGCTGGAGATCGAGCCGGCCGAGCCGCGGCGGCTCCAGATGCACGAGCGAGCGGCAGAGGTCGGCCATGCGCGCGTACTCCTCCGGCGGCTCCGCGGGGAACCCGCACAGGAGGTTCCAGATCGGGCGGACGCCGTATTCCTCGCACCATTTGAGGAGGCGCAGGTTCTGCAGGGCGCTCACGCCCTTCCGCATCAGCTTGAGGATCGGCGTGGAGAGGCTCTCGATGCCCGGCTGGATCTCGACGATGCCCGCCTCGCGCAGCCGCTGGACGTGCTCCCGCTTCAGGTTCGCCTTGATCTCGTAGAAGATCCGGAGGTCGCAGTTCAGGCCCGCGAGCCGCGGGAGCACGGTCTCCAGGTAGCGCGGGTCCATGATGTTGTCCACGACCTTGACGTCGACGACGTCGTGCCGCGCGGCCAGGGTCGCGATCTCGTCGGCAACGCGCTCGGCGCTCTTGCTGCGGAACGCCATCGTGGTCCCGTTCAGGCCGCAGAAGGTGCAGTGGCTGCGCTCGCCCCACCAGCACCCGCGGGCGGCCTCGTAGGGGACCCCGAGCTCGGTGGCGAGGGAGCCGTGGAAGCTCGCGCGTTCGATCCGCTCGAAGTACTCGCCGTAGTCGGGCAGCGGAACCTCGTCCATCGGGACGAGCGGGCCCGCCTGGCCGACAGCGACCGACTGCCCCTCGGCGGTCCGGTAGCAGAGGCCGGGACGCGGGCCGACCGGCCGGCGCGCCAGCAGCTCCTCGACGAGCCCCGGCAGGACACGCTCGGCCTCGCCCCGCACGACGACGTCCACGAACGGGAAGGCGCGGTGCAGGGCGGCGCCCATCGGGCCGTCGCAGGCGGCGCCGCCGAGGACGATGGCGAGCCCCGGGTCGCGCCCTTTCAGGATGCGGGCGAGGCGAAGCGCGGGGAGCGTGTGGGCGAGCGTCGTCGTGAACCCGACGACGGCGGGGTGCGCGGCGAGCGCATCCTCGGCGCAGGCATCGAGGAAGTCGCCGGCCGTCGCGCGCATCCGCATGGCGATCGCGAGGTCGCGCTCCGGCACGCCGCCCGCGCGGAGGTGGTCCAGGTACGCGCGGTCGTGCTCCGGCTCGGGCGCGCCGCCGAGCGCGGGGGCGAAGATCCAGTCGCCGAGCCCCACCCAGAAGTGCTCGTTGATCCGCCCGTACTCGGCAGGCCCGATCTGCTCGCCGGGAGGCGCCCCGGCGGTCACTGCCGCGCAGCGCTCGAGGAAGTCGATCTGGTAGTGGCGCGTCGTCGCTGGGATGCCCGAGCGATCGAGGACGGCCTTCAGCGTCCCCAGCTGTATCGAAGGGCTGTCGAGGGCGTGGAACGGCATCGAGACGAGAAGGACCCGGGACGGCGGGCGTGGCCCGTCGGTGCCGCTCACGGCGCCTCGCCCATGTCCACGCCTCCACGCGCCGAGGCCGGCGCTCCGTCGGGCCGGCCTCGCCCTCGGTCGGCGCATCCTGCCCCGACGACGGCCTCGGGGTCAAGCGACCCGTGAGCGGCGCCCGCAGCGGTCGTGGCCGAGGCGACCCCGGCCCGGCGGCCAGAGGGTCGCGCACGCCCCACAGCAGGGCATTCCGACCGGTCGATGGCCAGGCTCGCCGCCAGCCGCACGCGGCGGTCGCGCCACCACCCGCACGCCCGGCGAGCGCTGGAGGTCCTGGGCGACCGCGCCGCCGAAGAGATAGGCTTCTTGCGGAGGGCGAACTCGTAGGTGAGGCCGTCCTTGGACGCCGACCACACTCGGCCAGGCTCGGCGTGCTGATGCCGGCCGGCATGGGCCTTCACGAGCGGTTGCGGGGAGGCCTCTCGAGACGGCGTCGACGTTACCACGGCGTCCCGCGGCCCCGCCATCGTTGCGGGATCGAGGAGGTCAGGCGGCGAGGGTGATCTGGGCCACGGGGCAGCTGCGGCCCAGGTTCACCGGGCAGCGCACCCTGGCCGGGCGGCGTTGCGCGGCCCGGGTGAAGGTGCATCCCTTCTCACAGCGCAACTGCACGCCGGGCCGGCGCGTCGTCCGGCGTGCCGGCCCGGCGGTCGCCCGGCCGGGAGCCGGCCGTGACACGAGCGGCACCTGGGCGATGGCGTCGGAGTGCCGGACGTACGTGCTGATCGAGGCCACCACGATCCGTGCGTCGACGTCGATCAGGGCGATGCCGGCCACCGAGACCCGCAACCAGGCGTCGATCACGATCCCCCGGTCGAGGACGCGGTCGAGCACCTCGGCCACGCTGGCCTGCGGCAGGACGCGGGTCACCATGGGGTGGGGGTCTGCAAGCGAGGTGCCGCCTACCTGTCCAGCCACACCTCCTGCATGCACGCGTAGTTGTGCAGGCTGTCGTCGGGCGGCAGGTTCTTCACGTACGGCCACGGTGTGAAATGTTCGTGCCGCCAGCGGTCCAGCTCCTGCGACCGCTGGTCGATGCGCCGGTCCATCTCGCGGCAGTGATCGGTGCGTTGCGCGAGGCGCTGCAGCGGGAGTTGGGGCATACTACCGCGCATCACCGCTCGAAAGGAGCCCACCGTGATCTACGAGATCAGGACCTATCAAATCGCCCCGGGCAGCCTGGCCGAGGTCGAGAAGCGTTTCGGCGAGGCGTACGAGTACCGCAAGAAGTACTCGCCGCTGACCGCCTTCTGGCACACCGAGGTGGGGCCGCTCAACGAGATCATCCACGTGTGGGGCTACAACGATCTCGCCGAGCGCGCGAAGATCCGCGGCGAGGCCGCCAAGGACCCCAACTGGCCACCGAAGACCGCGGAGTTCATCCGCAAGATGCGCTCGGAGATCGTCGTGCCGTTCGCCTTCGTGCCGGCGCCCCAGCCGGGACGGATGGGCCCGGTCTACGAGATCCGCTACTACACCCTCAAGCCGGGCACGCTGCCGGCCACGGCCCAGGGCTGGGAGGCCAAGCTGCCAGAGCGCACGAAGCTGTCGCCGCTCGTGATGGCGGGCGGGGTGGAGTTCGGCAAGGCCAACGGCTTCGTCCACATCTGGGCGTACCAGAGCATGGACCAGCGCATGCAGGTGCGTGACGAGGCCCGCAAGAAGGGCGTGTGGCCGCCCCCGGGCGGGGCCGACCGCTTGATTTCGCAGCAGAACAAGATCGTTCTGCCCGCGGCCTTCTCACCCTTGCAGTAGTCCGACCCGGACGGAGAGGAGCGCCGGTGTCCGCGCCGGCGCTCCTCGCGCAGGAGGAGCGCTATGAGGCAACGCGCGTGGCTCGCGGTCTCGGCGACAATCCTGGCTTTCCTCGCTGTCTTCGCCTGGCTGACGGCGCCGCCGGTCCCGGCCCAGTCGCGGACCTTCGTCTGGAAGGTCCAGAGCGCGTTTCCGGTCACCGACTATCCGCACCGGTCACTGCTGGAGCTGGCCAAGTCGGTCGAGCAGATGTCGGGCGGTCGACTCAAGTTCGAGACGCTGCCGGTCGGCTCCGTGGTGGGCTTCTTCGAGGTCCTGGATGCCGTGAACCGGGGCGCCCTTGACGGCGGGCTGACGTGGCCCGGCCTCTGGGCCGGGAAGAACTCGGCCGCCGGCCTCTTCGGCTCGCCGCTCGGCGGGCCGTTCGGCATGGGGCAGAACGAGTTCACCGCCTGGCTGTTCGCCGGCGGCGGGCAGGAGCTCTACAACGAGCTGCTCCAGAAAGAGCTGCGCATGGACGTCGTGGCCCACTTCACGACCATCCAGCCGTACTGGGAGGCTTTCGGCTGGCTCAAGCGTCCCATGAACGGCCTCGAGGATCTGCGCAAGCTGAAGTTCCGCTCCTCGGGGATCGGGCTGGAGATGTTCCGGCGGATGGGGGCGACCACGGTGGGGATGGCCGGGGGCGAGATCGTCCCGGCGCTGGAGCGCGGCGTCATCGACGGCGCCGAGTGGGCCATCCCGAGCCGCGACATCGTCATCGGCTTCCAGCACGCGGCCAAGTTCTACTACATGCCGAGCTTCCGGCAACCGCCGACCTTTCACGAGCTGATCGTCAGCCGGAAGCGCTGGGCGGAGCTGCCACCGGATCTGCAGGCCATCGTGAAGTACGCCACCATGGCCGAGATCACGCGCCTGAGCGCCTACACGGTGGACCAGGACAGCCAGGCCGCGGACGAGCTGACCGGCAAGCACGGCGTTCAGATCCTGAGGACGCCGGATGAGATCCTGCGCGCAGAGCTGGACGCCATCGACAAGACCCTCGACGCCGAGGCGCAGCGGAACCCGTTCTTCGCCCGGGTGCTCCGCTCGCAGCGCGAGTACGCGAGGAAGACCGTGCCCCACGGGCAGAGGCTGACGCCCCCGATGGAGATTGCCGTCCGCCACTACTGGCCGAAGCGGTAGGCGCCGCCTCCCGCGCCGGCGGCACTCCGGTCACGGGCGGCGCGCCTGGAGGGTCTCCGGCGCGTGGCGCGCGAAGAGGAGGGCCACCGCGGCCAGCAGCACGGCCGCGGTGGCCAGCGCGGTGTCGGCGCCCAGGACATCGGTGATGATGCCCAGCGCGAGTGGCCCCACCACGTAGCCCACGTCCGACAGCATCCGGTACGTGCTCATGGCGGCGGCGTTCATCCCGGGCGGCGCCACGTCGGCCGCATAGGCCGCCGGCGCGGCACCGGCCACGCCGCTGGCCAGGCTCCAGACGACACAGGCGGCGAGGAACCACGCGTAGGACGGCGCCAGCAGGAAGATCACCATCGCGGCGCCCGCCATGAGCGTGGCCGGCACGATCACCGCCTTGCGCCCGATTCGATCGACGAGCATGCCCGACGGGTAGATGACCACCAGGCCGGCCAGGCTCGCCAGCGCCAGGCCGATGCCGATCTGATCGGCGTTCAGGCCGAGGCGGTCCCGGGCGAGGACCGGGATGACGTTGAAGAGGGCCCCGGTGCGGGCGACGGCGCTCATGAACGAGATGAGGCTCACGAGCACGAAGCCGAGGCGGCCGGTGAGCAGGCGGAGCTGGGCGCCGAACGGCGGCAGCGCGGTGGCCGCGGCGGCCAGACCGCTCTGGTGTCGCGTCTCCGGGACCGAGGCCCACGCGAGGACCGCGCCGAGGGCGCCGGCGGCCGCGTAGACGAGGAATGGAGTCGCCAGTCCGGATCGTTCGGCGAGAATGCCGCCCGGCACCGGCCCCACGCCGACCGCGAAC
>DASWJN010000064.1:0-1806 GCA_036397135.1 Candidatus Methylomirabilota bacterium | reverse complement strand
GCCGCACCTCGCGCTCGCATGCCGGATCGAGCGGGTGATCGCCGCGGCGATGCAGGGTCTCATCCGGCGCGTCCCGCGGCTGCGGCGCCGGACCCGGGCTCGCCCGAATGAGCGCCTCCAGGCGCGACATCGTCTCTTCGGGGCCGAGGCGCGCCGCGCGCGCCGCCTCGATGAACCCGTGCAGCTCGCACGAGTCCAACCAGCGGTAGGCGCGCTCGGCCAGGCCCGGCCGGACGCCGAGCTCCCAGAGGCTCACGATCAGTCGACTCCCCCAACGCTCGGGCACGAGGACGAGCGCTTGACGCACGCCCAGGGCCGCGAGGTCGCGTTCCGGATGCAGCTTGAGCGTGGACAGCCCCGTGCGATACACCGCGAACCGGCCGGGAAGCACGCCTGCCCAGCCCCAGATGAGCACCACGACGGCTGCCGTCACCAAGGCGACATCACCGCGCCACCAGGCGCGCCACGAGCGCCGGGCGAGGCCCCAGCCCCACCGCCAGGCCCGTGCGGTCCCGATCACGAGGAGCGGCGCGGCGGCGTAGTAGAACCGCGGACCGGGATAGAAGCCGGAATGCCAGTAGGAGAAATAGAGCGCGGGGACGGCGAGGAGTCCGATGGCGACGATCGCGTCCGCCTTCCCGCGCGGGCGCCCCGCGAGCGCCCACACGCCGAGGGGGAGGAGCGCCGGAATCGGCCACTCATAGAGGAACAGGTTCAGGCGCCGCATGGCCACGGCCAGATTGCTGAGCGCCTCGAGCGGCGTGAACGGCCGCCCCCAGGGATCGACCCCGAACCCCAGGCCGATCTCGGACCCGTACACGGCGGTGTAGCCGATCGTCAGCGGACTCCCGTACAGTCGCCAGTTGAAGTAGCCCCAGCCCGCGAACACCGGCAGCGTCCCGAGCGCCATCCAGGGGACGGCCCGCCAGCGGCGCCGGGCGACGATCCACGCGAGCACCGGCAGGCCGGCGGCGACCGCGTCGAGGGGGCGGGTCGCGGCGACGGCGGCGAGGCAGAGGCCGGCCGCCGCGAGGTGCAGCGGACGTGGGGACGGGCGTGGCGCCCAGACGAACGCCCAACACGCCAGGGCGTACGTCACGGCGGTGACGTGGTTCATGTAGCTCGCCGACATGAACATCACCCAAGACGACACCGCCCATAGAACCGCCGCGGTCCGCGCCGTCTTGGGCCCGTACAGCCCCTGGGCCACGAGGTACATGAGGGCGACGCCGAGGCCGCCCAGGACCGGGGTCACGAGCCACTCGGCGCGGAGCGCCATCCCGAGGGCGAGGATGAGCGGGTGTCCCGGCGGATAGAGCGAGACCCATCCCGCATCGGTGATCCAGGTGTGCGCGATCAGGAAGGCGGCCGCCGGCTGGGGGGCCGGCGCGGCCAGGCGGCCGGCGGCGAACACGCGGGCCTGAAAGAGCTGCGCCATCTCGTCGATCAGGACCGGGTTCGCGGCGAACACGGACCGCATCGTATAGGCGCTCCACGCGGTGAGCCCGACGGCGAGGACCGTCACCAGCACCGTGGGAGGTACGCGCCGCCGCGGCGGGCCCGCGGGCGGCAGCCGTGTGGCGAAGCGCCCGGCCGCGAGCGCGATAGCGAAGACGAGGGCGAGCCCCATCCCCCAGGCCGCGACGTTTGGCCCCCAGGGAGGGCCGGCGTCCGGGGGAGGACCGGCGCTCGAGACGAGCAGCGGCAGGAACGGCAGCCCGAGGACGAGCGCCGCGACGGCGACCCAGAGCCCCCGCGTGACGCGGGGCGTCAATCGGGCTTGGGCCCCACGCGCCCCGCGAAGAG
>DASWJN010000063.1:0-5887 GCA_036397135.1 Candidatus Methylomirabilota bacterium | reverse complement strand
GCACAAGCTGCTCAACGGCGAGGAGTGGGACGTCTGCTGCCACAGCAACCTCGTCCGGGCGGTGCGGCCGTATCATCTGACCGAGCTCGACGTGCACGACGTCCTCAACGTCTTCCAGGTCACCGGCCTCACCGCCGAGGGACGCTACTTCACCAAGCCCAGCCCGGCGCGGACCGGCGACTTCATCGAGTTCTTCGCCGAGATCGACGTGCTGGCGGCGATCTCCGTGTGCCCGCACGGCGACATGTCGCTTCCGGTGTGGGGCGCGGGCGGGCGTGACGTGGTCGACATCTGCCGCCCGCTCGGCGTCGAGATCTGGCAGCCGGCCCCCGAGCTGCTGGCGGGCTGGACCTCCCCGCCGCCGTCGGACTATCGCGGCGGCCACGGCCTCTCGGGCGCGTGAGCCCGCAAACGCTTCGCGCTCCGCCACTCTCACGAGCCGGCTGTCGAGGGTGTGGAGCGTTCTCCCCCCGCGGATCTTCCTACTCCAGTGTCCCAGGATCGTTACGGGCTTTCCTCACGCGCCTTGAGGAGAGCCGCCACGACGTCAGCTCTCACCCGGGGCTTGCGCGAGAGCCATTGCCGCGACAGCGTCCCGGTCCCGCGGCGGACCACGCCGCGCCGCTCAAGGCGGTCCAGCCACTCGGCGTCGCGCTCACGAACCGAAGCCTGAAGGCCGGCCCGCTCGATCCTGGCAACGACGCGATCGCGGTCGCAGACGAGGATCGAGTCCCCCCGCTGGACCCGCTGGAGGTAATGACTCAGGCGGTTCCTGAGCTCGGCAATCTTGACCGTGACGGTGACGGCCAGCGGCTGCTCCGCTTCCTTCTGGATGACCGACTGGTACTCGGCTGTCGGGATGTTCCGGCGCTTCGCCTCCTCGTGGCGGAGGGTCTCGACGCTCTTGCCGGTCGGCGGCTTCGCTTTTCTCGCCATGAGGTTACCTCGCCAGGGGGTGGAGCACGTCGATCGCGTAGGCCACGTTCAGGCGCTCTCCCAGCCATCCTGGCGTCGCGGTGTGTGCGTGCAGCGCGAGCCCCTCCGCCTCGTTCCGACCTCGGATAACCTCCACGGGATTGCCGGACACGTCGGGAGGCGACGACACGTCGGGGATCACCCAGCCGTTGGGTCGCCGGAACTGCAACTCGCCGTCCGGCTGGCGCTCGACCTGGAAACCCTCCTCGTGGACCGCGCGATGATGCCGGCGACACAGCAGCGCGAGGTTCGAGAGCGTCGTGGGGCCACCCTGGGCCCAGTGACGGATGTGGTGGCCCTGGCCGAACGCCAGCCTGCAGCCCGGGAAGCGGCAGCCACGGTCCCGGTGATGGAGCGCTCTCCGTAGCGCCGGGGGAATCGTGCGGGTCCGGGCGCTGATCTCCAGGAGGCGCCCGTCGGGGTCGTGACGCATCACGACCCGGCCAGCGTCGCACGCCAGGCGCTGAGACGTTTCCGCGGAAACGCACACGCCGTCTTCAAGGACGGACTGGCCTGGCTGGTCCGGGTCCGCCAGCACTGGGGCATCGACGTGGACGACCACCTGGTAGCGCTCCCCCGGGGTACCGGGATCGATGCCGTGGTGGAGGGCGGTCTCGGCCAGCAACGCCAGCGCGTCGGCCTGCTGCTGCTCCATCGTGGGCGGGTCGCTCTCCGGCGCCTGATCGCGCCGCCGCTGATACAGTGTCTCGCGGGCCGCGGCGAGGGCCTTCACGAGCAGTGCCCCGACCTCCGGCGCTAGACGTCCTCGGACCGTGACCGTGCCGTCTTCATCCTGATACACGTGCAGCGCGCGGCTCGCGTGCTGGCGGGCGGCCTCGCGGGCCTCGGCTTTGCGGTCCATTCGGCGCCAGCCCCGCACGATTCGCTCGACCTGCTCGGCCGTGCACGCGCGGCCGAGTGCCAGCAGGCGATCTTCGGTCTCCGGCCTCGCCACTCGGGTGAGGGCCCGGACCTTCGCGTAGGACAGCTCGCCGCGGGCCAGGGCCTGGGCCAAGCGCGGCAGCTGCGGAAGTGCGCGCGCCACGCGCACTTTCTGCCGAGCGGTGCCGATGTCAAGGTTCACGCGCCAGGACAGCCACTCGGCGCAGGATCGGAAGCCGGTGTTCCAGCCCTCGCGGGCGTCGAACTCGCGAATCATGTCCAGGAGGCGCGCGGTGGCGGCATCGAGGTGCGCCGACAGCTCGGCGATTTGGTCGCCAAGCTGCTCCAGTTCCACAGTAGGCCCTCGCGGGGTGAGAACGTCAGCGGTGGAGACGTCGGTGTCCATGGCGAGTCCCCCTTCTGCTGCGGCGACTCTATACCCGGATTTTCCAGCCACCTGCGAGGCGCAACTAAGGGCGATTGCACGCCGGTCCTCGTTTTTCGCGAGGGGCGCACCCGAAGAGGCGTCCACACGCTCCGGTGGCCCGCAGGGGCGGCATCCACGCGGCACTGCCGGCGCGCGGCGAGTGCGCATGCAGAACGCTGTCAAGCGGAAACTGCCGGAGACACGCCGCCGGCCCGGGCGAGCATCGTGTCGAACTCGCCCGCCACCTTGGCCTTGAAGTCGCCTTGCTGAAGCGCTTTAGCCCTTTGCCTCCCGGATCGCGCGCCAGACGCGCTCGGCGGTCATCGGCATGTCGAGGTGGCGGACGCCGAGCGGGGCCAGCGCGTCGTTGACCGCGTTGACGAGCGCCGGGAGCGCGCCGACCGTGCCCGCCTCGCCCACGCCCTTGGCGCCGAGCGGGTTCACGGCGGTAAGCACCTCGTGGGAGTCGACCTCGAAGAACGGCACGTCGTCGGCGCGCGGCATGGCGTAGTCCATGAACGAGCCGGCCAGGAGCTGGCCGGTCTCGGCGTCGTAGGCGAGGTTCTCGAAGAGGGCCTGGCCCAGGCCCTGGACCACGCCGCCGTGGATCTGGCCCTTGACCAGCAGCGGGTTGACCATGCGCCCGACGTCGTCCACCACCGTGTGGCGCACGATCGTGAGGGCGCCGGTGTCCTCGTCGATCTCGACCTCGCAGATCTGGCAGCCGTTGGGAAAGGTCACGGCGGGCGGCGTGAAGGCGGCCGTCTCGCTGAAGCCGGGCTCCATCCCCGGCGGCAGCTGGCGCGGCTGGTAGGCGGTGCGCGCGACGTCGGCGAAGGCCACGCCGCGATCGGTGCCGGCCACGCTGAAGCGGCCGTCGCGGAAGACGACGTCCTCGGACGCCGCTTCGAGCGTGCGTGCCGCGATGCGCCGGCCGCGCTCGACGATCTTGTCGGTCGCGCGCAGGACGGCCGAGCCGCCCACCGTGAGGGCGCCGGAGCCGCCGTTGCCGCGGCCGGCGCCCAGCGCGTCGCTGTCACCCCACAGCACCTGGATGCGCGCGGGCGGCACGCCGAGCCGCTCGCTGACGATCTGGGCGAAGGCCGTCTCGTTGCCCTGGCCCATGGACGTCGAGCCGGCGAACACGGTCACCGAGGCGTCGGGGTTGACGCGGATCTCGGCGGTGTCGGGGTTGACCGAGGTGTAGGGGCCGCCCGCCACCTCGATCGCGTTCGCGACGCCGAGGCCGCGCAGCTTGCCGCGCGTGCGGGCCTCGGCCCGCCGCTTCTCGAAGCCGGCGTGGTCGGCGAGCGAGAGGGCCAGGTCCATGCCGCGGGCGAAGTCGCCGCAGTCGTAGGTGAAGACGAGCCCGGTCTTGAACGGCATCGCCGAGGCGGGAATGAGGTTCTTCCGGCGCAGCGCGATCGGGTCCATCCCCAGCTCGCGCGCGGCCACGTCGATCACCCGCTCGATGGCGAAGGTCGCCTCGGGCCGGCCGGCGCCGCGATAGGGGCCGGTGGGCGTGGTGTTCGTGAAGACGCCGGTCGTCCGGTGGTGGATGGCCGGCGTCGTGTACATGCCGGCCACGCCGCCGATGTTGTTGGTGCCCGGGCCTGCGCTGCGCTGGGTGAGGTAGGCGCCGACGTTGAGGGTGACGGCCACGCGCAGGGCGAGGAACGTCCCGTCCCGGTCCAGTCCCAGCTCGACGGTGGAGACGTTGTCGCGGCCGTGCTCGTCGGTGACGAACCCCTCGCGCCGGTCCGACGTCCACTTGACCGGCCGCCCGAGCCGCCGGGCCGCCCACAGCACCAGCACCATCTCCGGGTAGATGCCGCTGCGCATGCCGAAGCTGCCGCCGACGTCGGCGGTGACCACGCGCACGTGGCTCTGCGGCGCTCTTAAGATCTCGGCCAGCAGCGTGCGGGTGCCGTGCGGGGCCTGGATGCCGGTGTGCAGCGTGTAGCGGCCGGTGCGGCGATCGTACTCGCCGACGGCGGCGCGCGGCTCCAGCGGGGCGGCGGCCACGCGCGTGACGACGAAGTCCAGGCGGGTGACGTGGGGGGCGCCCGCCAGCGCCGTTGCGACGGTTTCGCGCTGGCCGGCCTCGGCGACGAACGCGAGGTTGTCGGGCGCCTCGTCCCACACCGTGGCGGCGCCGGGCCGCAGCGCGTCGGCGGTGGCCGCGACCGCGGGCAGGGGCTCGTAGTCCACGAGCACCCGCTCGGCGGCGTCGACGGCCTGCGCGCGCGTGCCGGCGACGACGAGCGCCACGGGGTCGCCGGCGTGCCGGGCGCGCTCGCGCGCCAGCGCCGGCCGCGGCGTGGGGAAGGCCGGCGACCCGTCGCGACGCTTCCGGCCGCGGTCGGTCGGAAGATTGCCCACACCGTCGGCGGCCAGGTCGGCGGCGGTGAGCACCGCGAGGACGCCGGGCGCGTCGAGGGCTCCGCGCGTCTCGATGGCGCGGATGCGGGCGTGGGCGTGCGGCGAGCGCACGAGGACGGCGTGGGTCTCGTGGGGCAGGCCGACGTCGTCGGAGTAGCGGCCGAGCCCCTGGATCAGCCGGGGGTCTTCGAGCCGGCGGACCGACTGGCCAACGGCGAACTTCTCGACCACGACCGGGTCGCTCAGGAGCTCGCCCCCGCCACCGCGACCTCGCCGGCCGGCCGGGCCGCCTCGGGGAACGCCTGGCTCACCGGCGCGTTGGCCTCGAACGGGCTCCACAGGCCCAGCTCCTTGCCGATCTCCCGCAGCGCGGGCAGCACCTCCTCGCCGAGGAGGCGGATGCAGGTGCGCGTGTCGGCCGCGCTCACGAAGCCGTCGGCGGCCCAGAAGCCGAGGATCGACGGGCGCGTCTGCTCGAGCAGGCGGCGCAGCTTGGGGATCACCGTCTTCGGCGTGCCGGCGACGATCTGCTGGTTCTGGATCTGGTCCTCGAACGCCGCGCCGCGCGGGTTGGAGCGGCGCCCGACCGCGTACTCGACGAACGCCGTGCGATACGACGGCGAGAAGTAGCCGGAGGGGCTGGACCACACCGGGTGGGCGAGGCCGGTGAACTCGCCCTGCATCCACATGAACTGCTTCGCGTTGGCCATCGCCTTCTCTTCCGTCTCGGCGACGTGGCAGCGCTGCAGGTAGCCGCGGTACTCGGGGCCGCCGGCGTAGCCGTTCTCGGCCGCGACCGTGTCGTACGTCTCCCAGATCTTCTTGGTGGCCTCGATCTCGGTGCTGAGCGCGATGTAGGGGTAGCGCTGCCGGGCCGCCCAGATGATCGTCTCCTTGCTGAGCACGCCGGGGATCCACACGCGCGGGTGCGGCTTCTGCAGCGGCACCGCCCACGGGTTCACGACGCGGTGCTGGTAGTGCGTGCCCTCCCAGCGGAACGGGCCAACTTCCGTCCACGCCTTGACGATCAGGGCGTGCGCCTCCTCGAACCGCTCGCGGTTGTAGGCCGGGTTCACCCCGGTCGCCAGCTGCTCCTGGCCGCCGCCGCGGACGAAGCCGGAGACGAGGCGGCCCTTCGAGATCATGTCGATCATCGCCAGCTCTTCGGCCAGCCGCACCGGGTTCTCGGCCAACGGCAGCGGGTTGCCGAGCAGCACGATC
>DASWJN010000062.1:0-12806 GCA_036397135.1 Candidatus Methylomirabilota bacterium | reverse complement strand
CTGTGGGCGGTGAGCCAGTCGGGCACGCGCGACGACGGCAAGCCCTACACCACCGTGCTGTTCTTCAACGGCGGCATGGGCGCGACGCCGGTCAAGGACGGCGAGAACGTGCTGTCGTGGCCGAGCAACATCTCGTCCACGCCCGTGGAGGTCGCCGAGCGCAACAGCCCGCTGTTCTTCCACTACAAGCGCATGCGCCCCGGCTCGGGCGGGCGCGGGCGCTTCCGGGGCGGCCTCGGCCAGGACATCCTGATCGAGAGCCGGTCGCCGCGCCCGATCGTCGTCAGCTTCATGGCCGAGCGCACGACCTTCCCCGCCCCCGGCCTGGCCGGCGGCGGCCCCGGGGGCCGCGGCGACGTCCGCATCAACGGCCGCCGCGTGAACAACCGCACCCAGCACGTCCTCGAGCGCGGCGACCGCGTGCTCGTGAGCACCCCGGGCGGCGGCGGCTACGGCCCGGCGCGCGCGCGCGACCGCGCCCTCGCTGCGCGCGACCGGGCGCTGGGCTACGCCGGCCGTGCGAGGCCCGCCAGCCGACGGCCTTGAATGAGACTTCGATGTAGCGCCGAGTAGTGGACCGCCGCGCGTTCCTGTGCGCCTGACTCTGGGAGTGCTGGCAGGAGCGCCCGTGGTCGGGGCCCGGCAGGCCGGCCATCCTCTCGAGCTCAACGAATTCACGCATGCACACGAGCTGAGAGAGGTGGAGGCTGCCGCCCGACCGCTGAGGCGTCAGCTTCACCGTGTGGAGGCGCGCAATCTGGGCGCGCCTGACGGCGGTCTGTCGGAGGTGTAAGGTGACCGCAGCGGGCGCCGGTTCCCGCCCGTGGGCTGGAGCCAGCGGAAGGCGCTCGGGGAGGTGCGCGCGATGAGCACGCTGTCTGCCGAGCGGTGTGTCGCCTGCCGCCGAGACTCGCCCCGTGTCACCGAGGCGGAGATCGCGAAGCTCGGGCGCGAGGTCTCCGACTGGCAACTGCTGGAGCGCGACGGCGTCGCCCGGCTGGAGCGGCTCTTCCACTTTCCGAACTTCGCCGACGCGCTGGCCTTCACCAACCGGGTCGGCGCCATCGCGGAGGTAGAGGGGCATCATCCTACGCTCCTCACCGAGTGGGGGCGTGTCACAGTGACCTGGTGGACCCACAAGATCCGCGGGCTACACCGGAATGACTTCATCATGGCGGCGAAGACCGATGGGCTGGCCGCTCAGAGCGGACACATCACGCGCGACGAGGCCCGGGCGAAGGGGGCACCGTGAGCTGGCCGGCCGCGCGAGACCCTGACCTGGCCAGCGAACTGCCGCCGGATGAGCCGGGCCCTGCGAGAGCGCTACAGTCTCACCGACCGCTCCACGCTCTCGCGCGCGTGTAGGGGCACGGGGCAGGAGTCCAGAGACACAACCATGCCGTGGGACCAACGCATCGAGCGATTGTTGGACCGCTATCCATCCCTGCGGGCCGTGGGCAACACGCCCCTGGTTCCGCTGCCCATCTTCCGTCGTGAACTCCCCGATGTCGAGGTACTCGCCAAGATGGAGTGTCTCAACCCAGGCGGCTCGCTCAAGGACCGCCCGGTGCTGCGCATGGTGCTCGGCGCACTCGCCGACGGACGGCTCGAGCCCGGAAAGACCGTGCTCGACAGCTCCTCGGGAAACGCCGGCATCGCCTATGCCATGATCGGCCAGATCGTCGGCGTGCCGGTTGAAATCGTGATGCCCGACAACGCCACGGTCGAGCGAAAGAAGCGGATCGGCGCGCACGGAGGTCGGCTGATCTTCACGGACGCGTTGAAGGGCTATGACGAGGCTCTGTGCGAGGTGCATCGTCGCTACAAGGCTGACCAGGATCGATACTTCTTCTGCGATCAGTACAGCAACGAGGAGAACTGGCGCGCTCACTACGAGACCACGGCCGCAGAAATTCTCGAGCAGACCGGGGGGCGACTCTCTCACGTCGTCGTCGGCGTTGGTACGGGGGGCACGCTGACGGGCCTGGGAAGGCGCCTCAAGGAGCATGATCCGAGGATCCGCCTCGTGTGTGTCATCCCGGAGGCCTTCCCCGGCATCGAGGGACTCAAGCCCCTCGGCAGCCCGGGAGACATCAGGCCGGCGATCCTGGACGAAAGCCTCATCGACGAGCGTGTCCCGGTCACGGTCGACGAGGCCTATGCCATGTGTGTGCGACTCGCGCGCGTTGGCTTCTTTGTCGGTCAGTCATCAGGCGCCTACCTGGTGGGAGTCGAACGCGTCGCCCATCGCGAGCGGCGCGGGCGCTTCGTGACGCTCTTCAACGACCTCGGCGAGCGTTACTTTTCGACACGGCTCTGGGATTGAGCGGGATCCAGGCGGGTGAGCGCCGGATCCGGAGGCCCGCGTCCAGGGGAGGAGCCTTCCAAGAGCTCGGGCTGACGATCCCCCGAGCGGTTCTCGCCCGGGCTGATCAGATCATCGAGCAGTGACGCCGCTCGCCGCCTCCGCCACGACGACGTAGCGCAGCGGACCGCCCGGCCTGACCGCGTCGAACGGATAGCAGGTCACCAGCGCCAGCCCGGGCGCGTCATCGCGCCGGATGACGGCCGTGCGCGCATCGACGACGGCCGCCTCGCGAACCACGAACCACGCGGGCGGTCGGCCCGGCGTGTCGACCACCACCTCATCACCCGGTCGAACGCGCCGCAGGAAGTGGAAGTGCGTATCGCGGTGGCCGCTGACGATCGCGGTGCCCGGCGACCCCGGCCGCGCGCTGCTCGAGGCGTGGCCCGGACCGAACGCCAGCGTGCGTCCGCTCACGCCGTCGAGGACGATGAGGTCGGCGCCGTGGGCCGGCACGCGCAGGCGCGCCACCGGCCACGTGTCGGCCCACGGCCACGGCTTGACGTCCGACTCGCCGGCCAGCGTCCGCACCCACGCGCGCTGCAAGAGATGCTGGGCCACACGCGCCTTGACGTGGATCCACGCGCCCTGGCCGACCTGCCAGAGCCCCCCGACCGCCAGGAGCACCAGCAGGGCGCGAAGCACCCTACGCGCCATGCCGACGCCTCACCGGAGCGAGGGTGTGGGCCCGCCCGAGCCACAACCCGAGCGCGGCGGCGATCGACAAGGCGACGAGACCGATCACGAGGTGGAGCGGGGCCGCCGTGGCGCCCTGCCCGGCGCCGAACACCGCGTCGTACTCCCAGCCGTGCGGCAGGTTGGTCGCCAGCGCATGCGAGGTCAGCGGAGCGTCGGCCGGCCGCGCCGGCGTCACGTCCACGGCCACCAGGCTCGTGTACGCGCTGACCAGGTGGTGGCGCAGCGCCACCTCGATCACCGCGTGACGGACGTCGCCGTCGGCCGCTCCGGCACGGCGCTGGTCGAGCAGCGCGGCGATCTTCGCCCGCGCCCAGTACACCGCGAGCCCGGCGCCCGGTGCGCTGTCGCGCAGCGGCACCTCCGACTCCCACGCGGTCGTGCCGGAGCGGCCCCGCAGCACGGCGTGGGTCGGCAGCGTCCGGGCGCGCAGCGCGACGACGACCGGCTCGCCGGCGTAGAGGTCGGGGAGCGGATGCGGCAGGATCTCCGGGTCGCCGGCGCCCGGCAGCTCGAGCCGGAGATCGGCCAGCGCCGGCGACTCCAGCTTGCGGAACAGCTCGGTCATCCGCTGCTGCACCTCGGTCGGGCTCCCGACGTGGGTGAAGGTGCCGCGCCCCAGGCGCGCGGCCTCGCGCATGAAGTGGCTGTTGGGCGCCGAGCCGATGCCGATCGTGAACAGCCGGCTGTCGCCCAGCCGCTCGCGGATCGCCTCAAACAGCCGAAGCTCATTGCCGACCGCGCCGTCGGTGAGGAAGATCACCTGGCGCACCCGGTCGGATCGCTCGCCGCCGTCCAGGGCGCGTGCGAGCGCGGGCAGGATCTCGGTGCCGCCGTCGGCCCCCAGCGCCTCGACGTAGCGCTCGGCCGCGCCCAGGTTCTGGGAAGTGGCCGGCCGGGCCTCCGAAAACAGGCCGTCGGTCCGATGGTTGAAGCGAATGACGTTGAAGGTGTCGATCGGGCGCAGCCGCGCCAGCGCCAGCTTCAGCGCCGCCCTGGCCTGCGCGATGGACGCGCCGGCCATCGAGCCCGAGTGGTCGAGGACGAAGATCGCCTCGCGGGGCAGGCGCTCGCGCGCCGCCGCAGCCGGCGCCGGCGGCATCACCATCAGCAGCGCGAACACCTCGTCGCCCTTCGCCTCGGTCAGCAGCACCGCCGCCGGGGTCGCACCCGCCACGGGCTCCCACGCCAGCTCGAAGTCGCGGTCGGCGGCAACGCTGCCCTGCTGCAGCGCGATCTCGTAGCGCCCGCCGTGCAGCGGCGTGGTGTGGATGGCGTGATAGGGCGCCTCCACGCCCGCCAGCGGGACGCCGGGGTCCAGCTCGATGCGCAGCGTGACGGGATTGATCGGGCCCTCGGAGGGATGCAGGACCGGCGGCGTGATCCGGGAGGCGTCGGGTACGGGGTCGGTGTCGGGCGCCCAGCCGGTGCCGCGGGCGCCGAGCGCCACCGCGCCTGGGATGTAGCGCGGGCCCACGACCATGGGAACGCGCAACCGGAACCGGCCGGCGTCGTAGCGCACCGCCTGCTGGTACTCGATCTCGATCGCGACGGCCGCGCCGGGCGGGATGTTCGCCACCGACGTCGTGAAGACGTTGGGCCGCTCCTGCTCGACCAGGCTCGCGCGCTGCCCCTGCTGCCGGCCCTGCTCGTAGGCCGTCCTGGCCGCCACCCGCTCGCGGATGACTCCCTCGATGACCCGGTCGCCGATCCGCATGTTCAGGTGGTCGACGGCGGCATCCTCCGGCAAGGGGAAGACGTACACGCCTTCCGCCCATTCGGCGCTCGGGTTGCTGAACTGCTGACGGACGGTGGCGCGAACGACGAGGCCCGTCACGCGGAGGTCCACATCGGTCGCCAGCAACGGCGCCGGCGTCGGGGTCGACTGACTCGCCGTCCGCCACAGCAGCGTGCCCTCGGTCACGCGACGGGGGCTCGGGCCCCCGTCGCGGTTGACTTCAGCCCCGGCCGGTGTGGCCCACGACAAGAACAGGATGAAGAAGGCCGCCAGACGGCCGAGGATCATTGACGCTCCCCCCGGCCGGCCGTCGTGTCGAGCGTGTCGCCCACCGCCAGCACCGGCCGCACCGGCTCGGCGGCGGCCCGGGTCAGCTTGCGGACCTCCAGGTGGACCCGGCGGTTGAGCTGCTGGCACTCGGCCGTCGGCTCGTCACACAGCGCCCCCTCGGGGCCGATCGTCACGACCCTGATCGACGCCTCGGGAACGCCCAGCTCGACCAGGAACTGCTTCACCGTGGTCGCGCGGCGCTCGGCGAGCAGCCGGTTGTAGGCGGCCGGACCCTGGCGGTCGGCGTACCCCTGGACGAGCACCGCCCAGGTCTCGGTGTGCGCCATCACCGCGGCCTGGTCCTGGAGCAGGCGGGCGGCCTCCGCGCGCAGCCGGGTGCTCTTGAAGTCGAAGTACATGTCGGCGTGCACGACCTCGGCGGCGGGGGTCGGCGCCGGGGCCGCCACGCGAGGGCGGGCCGGTGCCGCAGCCTCCACCGTCGCCTGGGCGGAACCCTGGCCCGACGCCTCCGCCTTCGAGCGCACCCAGTAGGTCGCGACCGTGCCCGCCGCGACGAGCGCGAGCACCCCGACCAGCATCGCGATCTCCCGACCACTGCCCGTCCTCATTGCCTGCGGCTGACTGTTGCCCATGGGCTGTGCCCTCCTTGGGGCCCAGCGAGAGAGCAACGTCCTCGCCACTGTCAGGAGAGCGTGATTTCAGCTACTTGACGACCACCGGATGCGGGGATGCCTCACATCCCCGCACGCTTCCCCGCACGTTTCCCCGCACGTCGCGGGAAGTTCAGGGAGGGCGCGACCTCAATGCTGCGAGGCCTCCGCCTGCTCCAGCCAGAAGTGCATGCCCATGTCGCGGTGGGCCGACCTTAGCCTGCTTGAACCTCGCGCGTACCAGGATCTCCAGCGACCGGAAGTGGAGCTCCGCGCCGCCAGGATTCGCGCACTCGAGGTAGTGGGCAGCGCATCCGGATCGAGGAGTCTAGGCGCCTCTTCGTCGGCCAGATGAGGAGGCGTGCGTCCGCGTCATATGCGAGCCAGCGGGACCTGCCGTGAACGGCGGATGCGGCGGTCACGGGTCACGAGCGGCACTCGGTGGGCCAGGCTGGTCGCGGCGATGATCTCGTCCGCGGGATCTCCACGAAAGTCCAGCGTCCGAATGGCCCGACAGATCTCCAACGTGAGTGGCCACACATGCAGACGAGCCACGGTGCGGGTGAGCTCCACGTCATCCAGGTCCAGCTCGATCCGGCCCAGCTCGGCCAGCTTGCCGATCTCCCAGATCACGATCGCCGAGATGCTCCAGGGCTGCTCCCTGAGCAGCCCGGCCTCGCGTGCCGTCAGCTCACCGGCGAGCGCGTGGAGCAGGATGTGGGTGTCGAGATTGAGCATCCCACCGGAGCCCGGTGGACAGGATCTTCCCCTTGATCCGGAGCTTGCCCTTCAGGCTTCCGATCAGCGCCCCCGGCTCGCCACCGATGGCCACCAGCCTCGCCACAGGCTTGCCGTGCTTCGTGATCACGATGCCTTCCGGCGTCACCCGATCGAGCAGCGACAAGCACTGGGCTTTGAACTTGGCCGCGGGGATGGTCTTCACGCCCCCATGCTACGACTGGTCACGGATTGTGTCCACCGACCCGCCGGCCCCTCCTTCGGCTCGGCCGTCGCCTGCTCTCCGCTACTTGAACCTCTCGCGCACCAAAATCTCGAGCGACCGGAAGTGCCGCTCGGGCAGGTTCTTGAAGCGGCGACGGCAGGCGGCGACGGCGACGGCGGCCGTGTCGAAGCCGGCGACGGCGCGCATCAGGTGCTCGTGGTACTCGCCGAGCTTCACCTCGACCGTACGCGCCAGCGCCGGGTCCCCGGCCAGTGCGGCAGCCGCCTGACCCCGGTCGCCGCCGGAGTCGACCAGCGCGCGAAAGCCCAGGCCCTTGAGCCGCTGGGTTACCGTGCTGCGGTCCCAGCCGAGCGCCCGGGCGGTCGCCTGCATGTCAAAGCCGTGTTGCCGCAGGGAGGCCAGCACGGCGGTGTCGCCATCGCTCTCCGCCGGCACCGGGCCGGCGGCCTCCAGCCCCAGGTCCTCCGAAGCCAGCACCTCGCGCTCGGACAGGGCGACCGCCCGGCGCAGGCAGTGCTGCAGCTCGCGGACGTTACCCGGCCAGCGGTGGGCCTCGAGCGCCGACACGGCCGCCTCCGACAGTTTCACGCGCCGGCCGGCTTCGGCCGCCGCCTCCTCGAGGAAGCGCTCGGCCAGCGGCGCCACGTCGCCCGGCCGCTCGCGCAGCGGCGGCAGGTGCAGGACGAGCCCGCGCAGCCGGGCGGCGAGGTCCTCGCGGAACCAGCCCTCCGTCACGCCCCGCGCCAGGTCGCGATTGCTCGCCGCCACCACGCGGACGTCCACCGCGGTGGCCCTGGTTGCGCCCACCCGGTGGAACGTGCGCTCCTGCAGGACGCGCAGCAGCTTGCCCTGCTGCTCGGCTCGCAGCTCGCCGATCTCGTCCAGAAAGATCGTGCCGCCGTTGGCCTGCTCGAAGTAGCCACGCCGCTCACCGACGGCCCCCGTGAAGCTGCCCCGCACGTGGCCGAACATCTCGCTCTCGAACAGGTCGGGCGGGATGGCCGCCATGTTCACCGTCACGAACGGTCCGCTGGCGCGCGGGCTCAGGCGGTGCGCGGCGCGCGCGAACAGCTCCTTGCCGGTGCCCGGCTCGCCACCGAGCAGGATCGGCAGCGACGAGCGCGCGGCCTTCTGCAGATCGCGGAAGAGCGCGAGCACCGCCGCATCGCGGGTCACGATGCCGACCTCCGCACACTGTCGCCGGAGCCGCTCCAGCTCCGCGTCCGGGAGCGGCGCCGGCCGGCTCGCTGTCGCGCGGAGCTCCAGCTCGAGCGACGCCAGGCGTGCGCGAGTCTGCTCCTCCTGGACGCGGGCCTCGGCGAGCTGTTGCCGCAGCGCCTGCGTGGCCTCCACCAGCTCACGCTCGGCGCCGGTCGATCGCGCCACCGCCGCCCGGGCCGCCTCGAGGTCCTCCTCCAGCGCCTCGACCGTCGACTCGCGGCGGACGAGCGCTTCCCGGATGCCCACCAGGTCGCCCTCCAGGGTCCGCAGGCGGCGGCCGGCGACGATCTGGGTCCACGCCAGCGCGCCGGCCCCGGCCGTGAGCATCGCCGCCAGCGGGGTCACGACGGGCAGGATGGCGCCACCCAGGGCTGGCGCCAGCGCCAGCGCAGCCGCGTATCCCAGCACCAGCAGCACCACGGCGAGCGTGGCGGTCCGCCCGCGCGGCGCCAAACCCAGCCACGCTGTCAGCGCCGCCAGGACGAGCGTGCCGGGGAGCGTCCATCCGGCCGGCACCGGGCGCAGCCACGCGGCCGTCAGCACGGCATTGAGCAGCTCGGCCTGGATCGCGACGTCCGAGAGCGGGCCGATCGGCGTGCGGCGACGGACGGCGGTGGGCTCGGTCAGGACGAGGACGGTCTTGCCCTCGACCAGCCGCTGCAGCCGCTCGGACTCTCCGCGGTCCAGGGCGAGCCACACGTCGTTGAACGGGGTGACCTGCAGATCGGGCGCCCACCGGAGCCGCGCCCGGCCCTCGCCGTCGGTCGGGATTTGCAGCGTCGTCTCCTGCGTCCGCGCGCTCACCGCCGCCAGCGCCACGCCCAGGGCGACGACGGGGCGGCCGTCGTGACGCACGAGGATCGGCACCCGGCGCACGATGCCGTCGGCGTCGGCCGGCGCCTCGGTGTGTCCCACGGCCCTGGCCGGCGGATCGAAGGCGGGGGCCGACCCGGCGGGCGCGGCGGGAAGGACGACATTGCCGGCGGCCGTCGTGGCCTGGGCCAGCAGCGCGTCGCTCGCCGCCCCGCCGCGGCCCGGCACGCTCGGCTGCCCGAGCGCCGTGTCCAGGCCGATCGCGGCGGCGCCCGCCCGGGCCAGGCCGCTGACCACTCGCGCGAGCACGGCACGGTCCCAGGCGCCGGTCCCGAAGCGCGCCTCGCTCGCCGTGTCGCGGGCGACGATCACGAGGGCCGGGCTCATCGGTGCCAGGTTCGGCGCCAGCGCGTCGTGCGCGGCCAGCTCGAGCGTGGCGACCCCGAGGCCGCCCAGGGCCACGAGCGCCAGGGCCGTCAGGACCGCCGCGACACCGATCAGCGCGGCCGCCAGCGCCCGGCGCACGGCGGCTAGCGGCCCGGCGGGCGCAGGCCCTCGGCGGCCGCGCCCTCGAGGTAGCCGAGGATCCGCGCGTCGTGCGCGGGCAACTGTCCGTCCACCCCCTCCTCGTAGAGCGTCTCTAGGCGGCGCAGCGCTGACGGGCTCAGTGCCGACGCCTCGCGGATGAGGACGCTGACCGCCTCGCGCACGCGACCCTGGCGCAACAGCGCGCCGCCGACGGTGTCGTCGCCGTTGGCGGCGACCTCGGGGAAGTCTTGCCACAACGCCGCGCGGTAGTCCGAAAACGCCTGCTCGGCGGCCTGCCGGTCAGCCGGCGGCCGGCGGCTCCGCCCGAGCGCCACCTGCCGCAGCTCGGCCAGCGCCTCCTCAGCCTCGGACACGCCCTGCTCGGCGGCGCGGAACCACCAGGCGACCGCCGCCGGCAGGCGGCGCTCGACGCCGAGCCCGGCCGCGTAGGCGGTCCCCGCGAAGTACTGCGCGCGCGCGTGGCCCGCCTCGGCGGCGGTGACGAACTCGGGCGTGGCCTCGGCCTCGCGGCGAGACAGCTTGAGCATCAGCGCCAGGTTGTAGCGCGCGTCCTGCTGCCGGGGGTCGGCCGCCAGCACGCGCCGGTAGGCGTCGATGGCGCCGGGGACGTTGCGCTGCGCGTAGCGCACGACGCCGAGCGCGTAGAGCGCGTCCACCCGCTCCGGCTGAGCGGTCAGGACGCGGTCCAGCTCCTCGCGGGCGGCGCTCCACTCCTGCCGCGCGACGAGCGCCCTGGCCAGCGCCAGCCGCGTGTCGAGCGCCTCGGGCCGGCGGCGCAGCGCCGCCCGCAGCTCCTCCACCGCGGCGTCGAGATCGCCCAGGGCGTACAGCGCCTGGCCGAGGCCGGCGCGGGCGGGGACGAGGTCGGGATCGCGGCGCACCGCCTCGCGCAGTGCGGTCGCCGCGGCGGCCATCTCGCCGCGGGCGAGGAGCACCTGACCGCGCTCGAGATACACCCCGGCGGTCTCCGGATCCGGCGTGGACGGGGCCGACGGCGGGGCGGCCGGTGGCGCTTCAGCGGTCGGCGCCGCCGGGGGCGCGGACGGCGCGGCGGAGACGCAGCCGGCGAGAGCGAGGACGACGGCGAGGAGCACGCGGGACACTGTCAGCGATCATAGCGCCGGCGGCGCGACGCCGCCAAGGGCGCGGCGCTCAGCGGGCGAAGTGCGGCATCACCTCGCGCGCGAAGAGATCCAGCGAGCGGCGGGCGGCGTCGGCCGGGAGATTGCCGTAGTCGAAGCGGCCGACGAAGTAGTTGCAGCCGCTGGTGGCGACGTGGCGCTCGACCTCGGCCCGCACGGTGGCCGGCGAGCCCACGACGGCGGTGTCGATCGCGATGGCGCGGTCGAGCGTCTCGGCGAAGCGCATCGGCACCGTGTTGAACTGGCGCCACAGGTGCGTGAGGCTCTCGTACCAGCGCTGGTAAGCCGGCCGCGCCAGCCGCATCGCCTCGGCGTCGGTGTCGGCGACGAAGACCGAGCGCTGCATGCCGACCAGCGGCACCGGCGCCCCCGCCGGCGCGCTCCACGCCTCGAAGTAGCGCTCGACGAGCGGCTTGAGGGCGGTGCTGCCGAGCGTGCTCACGATGTTGACGCCGCGGCGGGCCGCCTCGGCGGCGCCGTCGGGCCGGACCACGCCCTGCCAGAGCGGTGGGTGCGGTGTCTGCACCGGCGCCAGCTCGATCGGCACCCCGCGATACGTGAAGTGGCGCCCGCGGTACGTCAGCCGGCCACCCCGCAGGCCCAGCAGGATGACCTCGAGCGCCTCGTCGGCGATCTCCTGGGCGGCCAGGAAGTCGACGCCCGCGTACGCCAGCTCGTAGGGCGAGATCCCCCGCCCGATCCCCAGCTCGAAGCGCCCGCCGCTCAGCTGGTCGAGCATGCAGATCTCCTCGATCAGCCGCAGAGGTGTGTAGAGCGGCAGCAGGTAGACGAGCGGCCCGAAGCGCAGCCGCCGCGTGCGCTGGGCGACCGCGGCCAGGTAGACGCTCGGCGAGGGCGCCATGCCGAGCGGGGTGGCATGGTGCTCGGCCACGTGATACGTGCGGAAGCCGGCCGCGTCGGCCGCCTCCACCAGCGCCAGCCGCCGCGCGTAGAGCGCGCCGAGCGGCTCGTCGCCGCGGTCGACGTGGTCGAAGATGCCGAACGCCACCGGCGCCATCGGGGCGGCCCTCCGAAGCACCGATTGTAGCCCAAGTCGTGGTAGGCTTCGGCGCGTCCCGCGTGACCACGGTGCGAAAGGAGAGCGCGATGGCCATCAAAGTCGGCGACCGGCTCCCGGACGGCACGCTCACCGAGCTGATCTCGGAAGAGCGCCCGGGCTGCACGGTCGGTCCCAACGCCTTCAACGTCGCCGAGCTGACCAGGGGCAAGAAGATCGTGATCTTCGGCGTGCCGGGCGCGTTCACGCCCACGTGATCGGCCAAGCATGTGCCCGGGTACGTGGCACAACACGACAAGCTCAAGGCCCGGCAGATCGACGAGATCTGGTGCGTGGCGGTCAACGACGCGTTCGTCATGGGCGCGTGGGGCAAGCAGCAGCACTGCGACAACAAGGTCCGCATGATGGCCGACGGCAGCGCGGTCTTCACCAGGGCGCTCGGCCTGGAGCTGGACCTGGTCGCCCGCGGCATGGGGGTGCGGTCGCAGCGTTACTCGATGCTGGTGGACGACGGCGTGGTCAAGGCCCTCAACGTCGAGGCGCCGGGCAAGCTCGAGGTCAGCGACGCCGACACGATGCTGAAGCAGGCCTGACGGCGGGCGGGCGCCGGCCGGCGCGCCCGGCGCGCCCCCCGCGTGCAACGGTTACCAGCCGGCGCGGTCGCCGCGTGTAGCTCCTGCACGCTCGCCGTGCCGGCTCCCCCCCACCCCGAGGCAACCTGCCTGTTCGGACTGCCACCGGGGCGGCCGGCGCACGCCGGCTGGCAGTGGCGTTGCACCGGCGGCCACCAGGGAGGGCATGCACATGACCCATCGACTGACGATCCTCGTGGCCGTCCTCGGCGTCGCCGTCCTGACCGGCTGCCAGACGACGACCGGGCGAACGGCCGGAACCTTGATCGACGACAGCAGCACCACGGCCGAGGTGAAGAGCAAGCTCGTCGCAGACCGGCCGGCCAACCTCACGGCCGTCGGCGTCGACACCGTCAATGGCGTGATCTACCTCACGGGCGTCGTCGACACGCCCGAGCAGCGCATGCGGGCCGAGCAGCTCGCGTGGGGGACCGCCGGTGTCCGCCAGGTCGTCAACAACGTTCAGGTGCAGCGGCCGCCGATCGCAGCCGCCCCGTCGGCCGCCGTGTCGACCGCGCCGGCAGCCACCGTGCGACGGGGTGCGGTGGTCGGAACGGTGTCGAGCGTCGACGCCGCCCGCAACCAGGTGACGGTCAGCACCGGGACGGAGCAGCTCCTGCTCCAGCTCCCGCCCGGCGTCGTCCGCGACCTGCGTCCGGGCGATCAGATCAGTCTCGACATGCACGTGCAACCCGCGCGCTGATGGATCTCGTGAACCGTGGTGAGG
>DASWJN010000061.1:0-7646 GCA_036397135.1 Candidatus Methylomirabilota bacterium | reverse complement strand
AGGCTGGGGGGCGCACTCCATCAGGCTGCGGGGCGCACGGTGACGGGCGGCGGGAACCGATTCCGCGGACCCACCCCATGGGCCCCTCGCCCACGTCGGCACTGCGCCGCTGATGAGTCTCGTGAAACGTGGTGACGCCGGAGGCCGGGCGCGGGGGCCGCGGGCGCGCCATCATGGCGAGCCGTCGTCGCCGTTCGAGCGCAGGGCCCGGCGAGCGAGCCGCCCACGAGTCGACTGGTCCGCGCCCCAGCCCCCGCTGGGGGATGGGGGGCCCGAGCGAGCCGGGCCCGGAGCGAGTTACGGCGACAGGCGAGCCATGCCGGCGCGCCCACGACCACCGCGCCTGCCTCCCGGCGTCACCGGATTCCACGAGAGTCATTAGCGCAACGCGGGCAGCACCTCGCGGGTGAAGCGCTCGAGCTGGGCGAGCTGGTCGTCGCCGATGAATCGGATGCAGAGATCGGTCGCGCCGGCGGCGGCATAGCGGCCGAGCGCGGCGGTGACGGCCTCGGCCGGCCCCAGGCCCATCGTGCCGCGCGAGTGCACGCCGCCGCCGTAGTAGGCAGCGAGGAACTCGGTGGTCACCCGCTCGGCCACGCGCGGGTCGTCCTCCATCCGGACCGTCGTGTACACGCAGATCGGGAAGTCGGCGCGCGACCGGCCGTACCGGGCCAGCGCCTCCTCGGCCCGCTCCCGCACGATGCGGCACTCCTCGGCGTCGATGTACGTCGTGATGATGCCGTCGCCCAGCCGCGCGAACCGATCGAACTGGGCGGGCAGCATCTCCCCGCGGTTGCCGGCGGTGATCAGCACCGGCGGGCCCGCCTCGGTCCACGGCAGCGGGCCGATGGTGTGCTCGGCCAGCTCGTAGTCCTCACCCCGATGGGTCAGCGGCTCCCCCCGCCAGAGCCTCCGCCACATCTCCACGTGCTCCTCCAGCCGGCGGACGCGCCGCTTGTGATCGGCGCCGCACGCCGCCCACTCGCGCTCGGCGGAGGGCAGGCTCCAGCCGACGCCGAGCCCCAGCACGACACGGCCTCGCGAGATCTGGTCCACGTTGGCGATCTGGCCCGCCAGCACGATGGGATGGCGCAGCGCCGGGAGCAGCACGGCCGTGCCCAGGCGCACCCGCGTGGTGATGCCGGCCAGGTAGGCCAGCGTCGTGAGCGGCTCCAGCCGCGGCTTGGCCACGATGCTGTCGCCCACCCAGACCGCGTCGTAACCGGCCTGGTCGGCGAGCCGGGCCATCGTCCAGCACTCCTCGACAGGCGGCCGCCGCGCCGACTGCATGACCACACCGCGGGTGGGGACGAGGACACCAATGCGCATGCCCGGGTAGTGTACGCCCGCTCAGGCGCGGACCGCGCCGGGGCGGCCGTCCTCCACCACGAACGAGGCCAGCGTGTCGGCCTCCGCGCGCGGCTGGGTCACGCTGCGCATGGCGCGGAGATCGGCCCGCAGGCGCGGTGGCGTCAGCTCGACGCGCACGTAGCCGCGCCTCGTCCCATCGGCGAAGTGCACGTGCGGGTTGTCGGCCCGGCGCGCGTCGAGGACCTCCTGGCGCCCGAACTGGGACGTGATCGACGTGCCCACCAGCTCGGTGGCGACCACGGGTGACCGGGCGTCGTCGAAGTCGGGCTTGAGGTCGTTGACCCAGAACGAGTGCACGTCGCCGCCGATCACGACCGGGTTGGCCGGTTTGCGCGAGGCGAGGTAGTCGAGCAGCCGGCGCCGGGCTGCCGGATAGCCGTCCCAGCTGTCGGTCCAGAACTGCCGGCCGGGGCCCGGCTTGCGGTCGACCTGGGCCATGATCGACTGCTGCGCCAGGACGTTCCAGCGGGCGCGCGAGCGGTCGAGGCTCGTCTCCAGCCAGCGCTCCTGGACCTCGCCGTGCATGGTCAGGCTCGGGTCCAGGCGCTCGGCGCACTCCTCGACGACCGCGGAGCCGCCCCGCCCGGGCGGCGCGCACGGCTGGTGGGAGCGGAATTGCCGGTTGTCGAGCAGGTGGAACTGCGCGAGCGTGCCGAACGGCACCGAGTGATAGAGGCGCAGGTGCGGGCCGAACGGGACCATCTGGCGCCGCAGGGGCATGTGCTCGTAGTACGCCTGGTAGGCGGCCGCCCGCCGCGCCAGGAACCACTCGCGCGGGTGCGCGTGCTGCGAGCGGTCGCCGGCGTAGTCGTTGGCGACCTCGTGGTCGTCCCAGGTGACGATCCAGGGACAGGCGGCGTGGGCGGCTTGCAGATCAGGGTCGCTCTTGTAGAGCGCGTGGCGTGCGCGATAGTCCTCCAGCGTGTGCGGCTCGGGGGCGCCGTGCCGGCGCACGTGGTCGCGGCCCCAGGACGACTCGTAGATGTAGTCGCCGAGGTGGACGACGAGATCGAGGTCGTCGGCGAGCATCCGGTGGTAGGCGCCGTAGTAGCCCTGCTCGTAGTGCTGGCAGGACGCGAACGCGAAGCGCAGCCGGTCCACCGCGGCGTCCCGGCCCGGGGCGGTGCGCGTCCGCCCGACCGGGCTGACCTCCCCGCCCGCGCGGAAGCGATACCAGTACCAGCGCGCCGGGGTCAGCCCGGCGACCTCGACGTGGACCGAGTGCGCCCACTCGGGGGTGGCGGCGGCGCTGCCACGCTGAACGACCCCGGCCAGGCGCTCGTCGCTCGCGACCTCCCACTCGACCATCACCGGCTCGCGCGGCATGCCCCCGCCCGGCTGCAGCGGCGCCGGCGCCAGCCGGGTCCACAGCGCCACGCCGCTCGCAAGCGGATAGCCGGAGGCGACGCCCAGCGTGAAGGGGTTGGAGGAAAACCGAGGCTGAGCGCCCGCGCGTCGCGCGAGGGGCGAGACGAGCTGGGCGGCGCCGAGCGCGAGGCCGCCCGTGAGGAACGCGCGGCGGCCGGGTCTCAACGCGGCCCGCTCCGCTTCAGATCTGGCCCTCCCACGACGCGCCGGCGACCCGGCGCCAGCGCGCGCGGATCGCCTCGAGCTGCGCGGCCGGCAGCGCGCCGGCGGCCAGCAGCGCAGCGTTCTGCTGCCAGCGCTCGGGCTTCGTCGTGCCCACGATGGCCGTGTGCACGCCGGGCGCGCTCAGCGTGAAGCGGAGCGCGATGGCCACGGCGTCGGCCTTCGAGGTCAGGAAGTCGTAGTCGAGCGACCGCAGCCGCGACCAGTACGTCTGGTAGTAGGGCTCGGCCGGCTTGCGCGCGTAGCGCCAGGCCACGTTGGCCAGCGGGCGCTTGGCGATCACGCCCATCCCGCGTTCGCGCGCCGGCGGCAGCGTGAGGTCCAGCGCCTGCTGGTCGGCGACGCTGACCGAGGTCTGTAGCGTGTCGAAGCGTCCGCACTCGACCGCGTGGCGGGCCGCCTCGCCGTCGCCGCTGTAGCCGATGTACCGCGCCAGGCCCCGCTCGCGCGCGCGCTCGAGCGCCGCGACGACGTCGCCCTTCCGCAGCTCGGCCAGCGGGCAGGAGTGCAGCTGGATGAGGTCGACGTGATCGGTCGCGAGCCGGCGCAGGCTGCGCTCGATGCTGGACAGCAGCGACGCCGGCCGCCAGTCCGCCCGTGACCAGCCGCCGGCGTGGCCGCACTTGGTGAACAGGTAGACCTCCCGCCGCCGGCCGCCGAGCGCCCGGCCGATCAGGGTCTCGCTGTCCTCGTAGCACTCGGCGGTGTCGATCACGTTGAGCCCGGCGTCCAGCGCGCCGCCGAGCAGCCGGGCGACCGTGCGGGCGCCGACACGCTCGTAGCCGATCTCCGAGCCGCCGAACCCCAGGATGCTGGCGTGCATGTCGGTTCGACCCAGCCGGCGGCGCTCCATGCGCCGAGAATACTCGATGGGGGGCCCCGAGGGGCCCCCCATCGCGTCGTCGCGCGTGCGTGCTACGATGCGCGGGCCATGAAGATCACGCACGCGACCACCCGAGTGCTCCGGACACCGGCCGACAATCCCCTCGTCGTCGGCCTTCCCGCCCCGACCGACACGCGCGAGTTCGTCACGCTGGAGCTGGGGACCGACCAGGGGCTGGTCGGGATCGGGCTCACCTTCTTCGGGGGGGCGCTCACGCCGGCGCTGAGGGCGGCGGTGGACGGCCTCGCCCGTCTCGTCGTGGGCGACGATCCCACCCAGGTCGAGGCCATCGCGGCCAAGTGCCGGCGCGCCGCCGGCGGCTCGGGCCCCGGCGGCATCTTCACGCTCGCGCTCGCCGCCCTCGACATCGCTTGCTGGGACCTCAAGGGCAAGGTCCTGGGCCAGTCGGTGGGCGCGCTGCTCGGCGGCCTGCGCGACCGCGTGCCGACGTACGCCAGCGGCGCGCTCATGCGGCCGCACCCGATCGATTACCTGGCCAAGGCCGGGCCCCGCCTGCGCGACATGGGGTTCCGCCAGATGAAGATGCAGTGCGGCAGCGAGCCGACGCTGGCCGCCTCGGTCGAGCGCGTGCGCGTCGTGCGGGAGGCCATCGGCCCCGACGTCGACCTCATGTGCGACATCAACCAGCTGTGGAGCGTGAGCCACGCGATCGAAATCGGCCATCGCGTCGAGCCCTACCACCTCTTCTGGCTGGAGGACCCGACCGCCCACGACGACTACCTGGGCCTCGCGCGGATCGCCGATGCGCTGACGACGCCGATCGCCGCCGGCGAGTACCACTACGGCATCGTGCCGTTCCGCCACCTGCTGGAGGCGCGCTCGATCGACATCGTGATGATCGACCTGCTGCGCGCCGGCGGCATCACCCAGTGGATGAAGATCGCCGGCATGGCGGAGGCGTTCAACCTCCCGGTCGTGAGCCACCTGGTGCCCGAGCTGCACGTGCACCTCATCGCGGCCATCCCCAACGGCCTCACCGTGGAATACATGCCGTGGTCGCTCCAGCTCTTCGAGGAGACGCCGAAGCTGGAGGGCGGTCAGCTCGTGGTGCCGGCGAAGCCGGGGCTGGGGCTCGCCTTCGACCCGGCCGCGCTCAAGCGGTTCCAGGTCGCCTGAGTCGAGGAGGGCCTGATGACGCTCGATCCTCGACACCTGAACTCGCTGCACGGGCGGCTGGTGGGACCGCACCGGGGCGGCCGCGTGGTCGCGGTCGCCGGCCACCCGACCGAACCCATGACGTTCTACTTCGGTGCCTGCGCGGGCGGCGTGTGGAAAACGACGGACGGCGGCACCTACTGGGAGAACGTCTCCGACGGCTTCTTCGAGACCGCGGCCGTGGGGGCGCTCGCGGTGGCGCCGTCGGATCCGAACGTCCTCTACGCCGGCACCGGCGAGGCGTGCATCCGCGGCAACGTCTCGCACGGCGACGGCGTCTACCGGTCCACCGACGGCGGACGCACCTGGGTGAACCGGGGCCTGCGCGACACCCGCCACATCGGCCGGGTCCGCGTCCACCCCGCCGACCCCGACCTCGTCTACGTGGCGGCGCTCGGCCACGCCTGGGGCCCGAACCGCGAGCGCGGGGTGTTCCGCTCGCGGGACGGCGGTGGACGCTGGGAGCCGGTGCTCTTCAAGAGCGAGCGGGCGGGCGCGGTCGACCTGTCCATGGACCCGCACAACCCCCGCATCCTCTACGCGGCGATCTGGCAGGCGCAGCGGACGCCCTGGAGCATGTCGAGCGGCGGCCCCGACTCGTCGCTGTGGCGGTCGACCGATGACGGCGACACCTGGGCCGACATCTCGCGGAACCCCGGCCTGCCGCGCGGCGTCCTCGGGCGCATCGGCGTCGCCGTGTCGCCGGCCGACGGCCGGCGCGTCTACGCCGTGGTCGAGGCCGACGACGGCGCGCTGTTCCGCTCGGACGACGGCGGCGACACCTGGCAGCGGTGCAGCGAGGAGCCGGGGCTGCGCGGCCGCCCCTGGTACTACATGCACGTCTTCGCCGACCCCCGGGACGCCGACACCGTGTGGGTGGCGGACTACTCGCTGTGGAAGTCGATCGATGGCGGCAAGACCTTCGGCGAGGTGGCCACGCCCCACGGCGACAACCACGACCTGTGGATCGACCCGGCCAACCCGCGCCGGATGATCGAGGGCAACGACGGCGGAAGCTGCGTGTCGTTCAACGGCGGGCAGTCGTGGTCGAGCATCTACAACCAGCCGACGGCGCAGTTCTACCACGTGTGCGCCGACGACCAGCGTCCGTACCGGATCTACGGCTCCCAGCAGGACAACTGGGCGATCAGCCTGCCGAGCCAGTCGCACCGGGGCGTGATCACCACGATCGACCAGGTCCAGCCCGGCGGCGGCGAGAGCGGCTACCTCGCCGTGAAGCCGGGCGACCCGAACATCGTCGTGGGCGGCTCGATCGGCACCGGGCCCGGCATGGGCCGGCTGATCCACTACGACCACCGCAGCGGGCAGGAGCGAGTCATCAGCGTCTGGCCCGAGCAGTACGGCATGGGCATCCCGCCCGCCGAGCACCGCTACCGGTTCCAGTGGACCTTCCCGGTCTTCTACTCGCGCTGGGAGCCGGGCGAGCTGTGGGTGGCGGGCAACCGCATCTTCCGGTCCGTCGACGAGGGCCACTCGTGGCAGATCGTGAGCGAGGACCTCACCCGCAACGACGCCGCCAGGCTCGGCCTGTCGGGCGGCCCGATCACCCGGGACAACACCGGGGCCGAGGTCTACTGCACCATCTTCGCGCTCGTCGAGTCCCCGCACGAGCGGGACGTGCTGTGGGCCGGGACCGACGACGGCCTCGTCCACCTCTCCCGTGACCGCGGGCGAACCTGGCAAGCGGTGACGCCGCCCGACCTGCCGGAGTGGGCCCTGGTCAGCGTGCTCGAGCCCTCACCGCACGACGCCGCCACCTGCTACGTGGCGGCCACCGCGTACAGGCTCGACGACACGCATCCCTACCTGTTCAAGACGAGCGACTACGGCCGCACGTGGAAGCGCATCACGGGCGGCCTGCCCAAAGGCCAGTTCACGCGGGTCATCCGCGAGGATCCGAACCGCCGCGGCCTGCTGTATGCCGGCACCGAGACCGGCGTGTGGGTCTCGCTCGACGACGGAGGATCGTGGCAGCGCCTGCGCGGCAACCTGCCGGTGGCGCCGATCCACGACCTGATCGTGAAGGACACCGACCTGGTGGTCGCCACCCACGGCCGCGCGTTCTGGATCCTCGACGACCTCACGCCCCTGCACCAGCTCGCCGAGGCGGTTCCGGCCACCGGCCCGCACCTGTTCACGCCGCGCCCGACCGTCCGCTGGCGCGCCTACAAGGGCCACGGCATGAAGCCCGGTCCCGGGCGCGAGGTGGCGTACCGGATGGCCGGGTCGGTGGGCTACGCCTACCGGCAGGTCGAGGCGCCCACCGGCGAGAAGACGGAGCGGCTGCTGGATGCCGGCGAGAACCCGCCCAGCGGCGTCGTCGTCCACTACTGGCTGGAGGAAGCGCCGTCGGAGGACGTCACGCTCACCTTCCTCGACGCCGAGGGACGGGAGATCCGCTCGTTCACGAGCCGCCGGGAGGCGGCGGCCGGCGGAGCGAAGGCGCCCGCGTCACCGGGCGCCACGGACGGCGAGGAGCCGGGCCCGCAGGAGGCCCCACCCGAGCCCGCCGGCGAGGAGGAACCGTGCCCGACGAAGAACGCCGGCGCCAACCGCTTCGTCTGGAACCTGCGCGGGCGCGACGCCACCAAGCTACCCGACAACA
>DASWJN010000060.1:0-36438 GCA_036397135.1 Candidatus Methylomirabilota bacterium | reverse complement strand
ACCCAGCCCCCTCCGGGGGATGGGGGGCTCGCGCTCGCCGAGCCCGAAGCGAGCGTACGGCGACAGGCGAGCCATCCGCGGCGCGCCAAGGGGCCCACGCCCACCCGCGCCCGCCCCGCCCCGCGCGCGGGTTACGCGACTTCGAAGAGGCCCGCCGCGCCCATGCCCCCGCCGATGCACATGGTGCACACGACGTGGCGGGCCCCGCGCCGCTTGCCCTCGATCAACGCGTGGCCGACCATGCGGGCGCCGCTCATGCCGTACGGGTGGCCGATGGAGATCGCGCCGCCGTCGACGTTGAGCCGCTCCATCGGGATGCCGAGCTTGTCGCGGCAGTAGACGACCTGCACGGCGAAGGCCTCGTTCAGCTCCCAGAGGTCGACCTGGTCCATGCGGAGGCCGGTGCGCTCGAGCAGGCGCGGCACCGCGTACACGGGGCCGATGCCCATCTCGTCCGGCTCGCACGCCGCCACCGCGAACCCGCGGAAGATCCCCAGCGGCTGCAAGCCGCGGCGCTCGGCGAGCTTGGCATCCATCACCACGCAGGCGGAGGCGCCGTCGGAGAGCTGGCTGGCGTTGCCGGCGGTGATCACGCCCTTCTCGCCGGCGACCGGCTTGAGCGCGGCCAGGCCCTCGGCCGTGGTGTCGGGCCGGTTGCCCTCGTCCCTGGTGAGCGTCACCGGCTCCTCGCGCGTCTCGCCGGTGGCCTTGTCGGCGACGACCTTCGTCGTCGCCAGCGGGACGATCTCCTTCTCGAAGCGCCCCTCGCGCTGGCCGGCCGCGGTGCGCTGCTGGCTGGCCAGCGCGTACTCGTCCTGCGTCTCCCGCGTGATGTAGTAGCGCTTGGCCACCACCTCGGCCGTCTCGATCATCGCCATGTAGATCTCGGGCTTGTGGTCTTCCAGCCAGCTCTCGCGGAACCGGTGCAGGTTCATGTGCTCGGTCTGCACGAGGCTGATCGACTCCAGCCCGCCGGCGACCATCACCGGCACCCGGTCCACGATCACCCGCTGGGCCGCCATCGCGATCGCCTGCATGCCCGACGAGCAGAAGCGGTTCACGGTGACGCCGGCGGTCGTCACCGGCAGGCCCGCCCGCAGCGCCGACTGGCGCGCGATGTTGTGGCCGGTGGCGCCCTCGGGCATCGCGCAGCCGAGGATCACGTCCTCCACCTCGCCCGGCTCCAGCCCGGCCCGCTGGACGGCGTGCTGGATCACGTGGCCGCCCAGCACGGCGCCGTGGGTGCTGTTGAACGCCCCCCGGTAGGCGCGGCCGATCGGCGTGCGGGCGGTCGACACGATCACGGCGTCTGCCATGGCACTCTCCTTTTCTTCGACTCTACACCGCCGCGGTGACCATGATCTCCACCAGATACTTCGGGTTGGCCAGCCGCGCCTCCACCGTGGCCCGGGCCGGCGTGTTGCCCGCCGACACCCAGGCGTCCCACACCGCGTTCATCTCGTCGAAGGCCCGGATGTCCGACAGGTAGATCGTGGTGGACAGGAGGTTGGCCTTGCTGCTGCCGGCCTGGCCCAGCAGGTCGTCGATCTTCTTGAGGATCGCCTCGGTCTGGGCCTTGACGGTGGCGCCCTCGGCGACCTGGCCGGCCAGGTAGACGGTGTTGCCGTTCACGACCGCCCCGCTCATGCGAGCTCCCGCGTTGATCCGCTTCACGCTCATGGCTGTCTCCTCGTGTGGAAAGTGGCGAAGCCCGCCAATAATGACACACATGGCGGCCGCCGCGCGGTGGCGTCCTCGCCGGCCGCGCAACGACTGATCAGATGCCGTGGAAGTCGTAGAAGTCCTGCGCCGCGGCATCGACCGAGAGCGCCTGAAACGGAAAGCACCGGTCCAGGCCGTCGAGGCCCGCCTGGCGCTCGAGACGCTCCAGGAACTGCCGCGTCATGTGGTCTTTCGTCGCCCCGGACCGGTCCAGGAACTGCCCCCACAGGGGCATGTGCTGGAATCGGGCGGTCACCCGCGCGGTGGCCAGGTACGACATCGGGAACAACCGTCGATACGCCTCGACGTTGTACAGCCACGACGTCCCGACCACCCGTCCAGGCCGGCACATGGTCTGTTTCACGTGCTTGAAGAGCGCAGCCAGCTCCGCCGATCGCCGACTGACACGTTCGAGTGCCAGCGGAGAGTGCCCATCCGTCTCGGCGTTCTGGAAATGGAGGCGGATACGATCGCCGCCGGTTCGAGCGTAGGAGAAGCAGCCGAAGGTCGCCACGACGGCCGGCCCGACCATGGCATCGCGCCGCGTCAGGTAGAAGCCGTACGTCCACTCGCGAATGTCGCTCGTGCTCTGCAGACCGGCCAGGTAGTCCCGCCACGCCGGATGGGCGGGATCGAAGTCACGACCCAGCCCGAACCGGATGTAGAGATTGGTGTACTCCAGGAGAACGCGCGCCAGCGGTCGTCCCGACAGGAGCGCGACCTTGTGGCCGAACCGAGGCTGGAGATCGAAGAACGCCTTTGCGTAGATCACGCCGTTCGTGGCGACAGCTCGAACGCGCCCGCCAGCAGCTCGTACGACCGTAGCCGGGTCTCCCACGACTCGGTGATCGTGACGGCCATCACCTCGTCCACGCCGTACTCCGCGGCCACCGCCTCCAGCCGCGCACGGCACTGCGCGGGCGTGCCGGCGACGCGCCGGCGGCGCGCGTGCTCGACGATCGTCCACTCGCGCGGGCTGTACCGGTAGGCCTCGGCCTCGGCCACCGTCGGATAGCGGCTGCTGCGCCCGGTGTAGAGCCGCACGATGAAGAGGTCGCGGCTCTGGGCCAGGCGGGTCGCCTCCTCCTCGGTGGGCGCGCAGACCACGAACACCGCGACGCCGGCGCGCGGCTCGGCCATCGCCGGGGAGGGCTTGAAGGCGCGCGCGTAGGCGCGCGTGACCTCGGCGCCGCCGTCGGCGTTGATGAAGTGCGCGAACGAGAAGCCGGTGCCGAAGTGGGCGGCGAGCATCGCCGACTGGTCGCTGGAGCCGAGCAGCCACACCTCGGGCGCGGTCGGCCCCGTGGGCATCGCCAGCAGCGCGCCGTAGCGGTGCTCGGGCGGCAGGTCGCCGTGCAGGAACCCGAGCACGTCGGCGACCTTCTGGGGGAAGTCGTCGATGCCGCCGCCCAGGGGCCCGGCCAGCGCGCGGGCGGTCAGCTGGTCGCTGCCCGGCGCGCGGCCGATGCCGAGGTCGATGCGCCCCGGATAGAGCGTCTCCAGCACCCGGAACGACTCGGCCACCTTGAGCGCGCTGTAGTGCTGGAGCATCACCCCGCCCGAGCCCACCCGGATGCCCGAGGTGATCGCCGCCACCTGGGGAATCAGCACCTCCGGGCTCGGCCCGGCCAGGGCCGGGGTGGAGTGGTGCTCGGCCAGCCAGTAGCGGTGGTAGCCTAGCCGATCGGCGGCGCGGGCCAGGTCGAGGGTCTCGCGGATCGCCTCGGCGGGCGTGGCGCCGCTGCGGACGGGCGACTGGTCGAGCACGCCGAGGCGCAGCATTGCCGCCTATGCTATCAAGAGAGCATGACCAGCGAGGATCTGGCGACCTTCATCGAGCGGCGACGGCGCTTGGTCGAGGCGATCGGCGAGGGGCTGGCCATCGTCCCGGCCGCCTCGGAGACGGTGCGCAACCACGACGTCCACCACCCGTTCCGGCAGGCCTCGGACTTCTATTTCCTGACCGGCTTCGACGAGCCCGACGCCGTGGCGGTGTTCAACCCGGCCCACGCCAAGGAGCGCTTCGTGCTCTTCGTGCGGCCGCGCGATCGGGAGATGGAGATCTGGACCGGGCACCGGGCGGGCGTGGAGGGCGCCGTCGCCTCCTACGGGGCCGACGCCGCCTACCCGCTCGATCAGCTGGACGCCCGCCTGCGCGAGTACGCCATCGAGCGCCCGCTGCTCTTCTACCGGCTCGGCAACCCCGCCTTCGACGGCCGCATCATCCGGCTGGTGACCGAGCTGCGTGCCGCCCGTGCCCGGGGGTTCCCGGCGCCCGTGCGCATCGAGGATCCGTCGCCGATCGTGCACGAGCTGCGGCTGCGCCGCTCGCCGGCCGAGCTGGCCCGCCAGCGCCGCGCCTGCGAGATCAGCCGCGATGCCCACGTCGAGGCCATGCGCTACGCGCGGCCCGGCATGCACGAGTACCAGGTGCAGGCGGCGGTGGAATTCGTGTTCCGCTTCCAGGGCTCGCCGCGCGACGCCTACCCGTCCATCGTCGCCTCGGGGCCGAACGCGTGCATCCTGCACTACGTCGAGAACCAGCGGCGGCTGGAGGACGGCGACCTGCTGCTGATCGACGCCGGCTGCGAGTACGGCTACCACGCCGCCGACATCACCCGCACCTTCCCGGTCAACGGCCGCTTCACCGGCCCCCAGCGCGCCGTCTACGAGGTGGTGCTGCGCGCCCAGCTGGCCGCCATCGAGGCGGCCCGGCCCGGCGTCCGCTACGAAGTCATTCACGACGCCGCCCGCCGCGTGCTGGCCGAGGGCCTGGTCGAGCTGAAGCTGCTGCCGCGGAACCTCGCCGACTCGCTGGCCATGCATCACTACCGCGAGTTCTTCATGCACGGCACCGGCCACTGGCTCGGCATGGACGTCCACGACGTGGGCGACTACCGGGTCTCGCGTCAGTCGCGGGTGCTGGAGCCCGGCATGGTGTTCACCGTCGAGCCGGGGCTCTACTTCGACCCCGAGCGGGAGACGGCGACCTACCACCTCCGCGAGTTCAGCGAGGACGACATGTGGGAGCGGCGGCTGCGCCTCGGCATGACCGCCGCCAAGAAGCTGGAGGACGACGAGAAGGCCAAGGCCGAGAAGGTCACGCACCCGATCCCGCCGGAGTTCCGCGGCATCGGGGTGCGCATCGAGGACGACGTCCTCGTCACCGGCGGCGGCATCGACGTCCTCACCGCCGGCGCCCCGAAGACCATCGACGAGGTCGAGCGCACCTGCCGCGAGGCACCCCGGCTGCCGCGGTAGGCCTCGGCCCGTCGGGCAGGGCAGGCCGGCGGTCAATCGTGCGACGACGGCGTGTGCACGAACGTGTACTCGCCCAGGAGCCGCTCGCCGTCGGTGTCGGAAGCGACGAGCCTCAGGTGCTGCACGCATGCCGGGAGCGCTCGCATGCGATCGATCCGCTCGAGCAGGACGACCTCCTGTGCTGACGTGCTCACCGGGATGTCCTTCAGGCGGTTGTACTCGCGCCCGTCAGCGTCGCACTGGACGAGGTCGATGTGCTGGACGTTGCGCAGGTCGGCGGTCAGTGGCTGGCCGTGGCGCCGGCGGCGATACCCGTGTGCGGGCGCATCGCAGCCCTCGTTTCCATCAACGACGTGGCCGACCGGCCGGCCCGGGCCCTGGGCGACGGCGAGGTGCTTCCGCTGGGCACGCATTCGGTCCGCTGGTTCGACACGCCACACCTGCCCCACGCGTGGGAGTGCGGGTTCCTCCTCGAGACGCGCACGCGCACGCTGCTCTGCGGAGATCTCTTCACACAGGGCGGCACGGACCACCCGCCGCTGACGGAATCGGACATCCTGGAGCCCAGCGAGGCCTTCCGGGCGCCGATGGACTACTTCGCTCACGCGAGGAACACGCGCGGCATGCTGGAGCGGCTTGCCGCCGAGAAGCCCGCGACGCTCGCCTGCATGCACGGCAGTGCCTGGCGGGGCGACGGCGCTCGCTTGCTCCGCGCGCTGGCGGACGCGCTCGATCGCGACGCGGGGCCCGCCGGCGGGGGGTGAGCGAGCAGCCGAAGGGCTTGCCTGCCGGGGCAAAGCGACGCAGAATCGTGGGCACTCGCCCGTGACAGGAGAACCAGCCATGAGAGAAGCGGTCGTCGTCGCCAGCTCCCGCACGCCCCTGGCCAAGTCGCATCGCGGCTCGTTCAACATGACCCTGCCATCGGACCTCGCGGCCCACTGCATCACCGACGCGCTCGGCAAGGTGCCCCAGCTCGACCCCAGGGAAGTGGAGGACGTCATCCTCGGCTGCGGCCAGCCGCACGGCTCGCAGGGCCACAACGTCGCGCGGGTGGCCGCCATGCGGGCCGGCCTGCCGGTGAGCGTCGGCGGGCTGACCGTCAACCGGTTCTGCTCGTCGGGGCTGCAGGCCATCGCCATCGCGGCCAACTACATCATCAACGACGGCGCCGAGGTGATGGTCGGCGGCGGCGTGGAGTCGATCACGATGATGCAGCGGGACTCGAGCCCGAACCCGTGGGTGAAGGAGCGGCTGCCGGGCATCTACATGGTCATGGGCGACACCGCCGAGGTCGTGGCCAAGCGCTACAAGGTCAGCCGGCAGGCCCAGGACGAGTACTCGCTGCTGAGCCAGCAGCGCACGGCGCGGGCGCAGCAGGAGGGCCTCTTCAAGGAAGAGCTGGCGCCGATGCACGTCACCCGGGCCGTCCTCGACAAGAAGACGGGCGAGAAGGCCGGCGAGGAGCCGTACTACGTCGAGAAGGACGAGTGCAACCGGGCCGACACCACCCTCGAGGGCCTGCTGTCCCTGCCGCCGGTGTTCGACAAGACGAGCGGGCAGGGCAGCGTCACCGCCGGCAACTCCTCGCAGCTGTCCGACGGCGCGTCGGCCACCCTGCTCATGTCCATGCAGCGCGCCAGGGAGCTCGGCATCAAGCCCAAGCTGGTCTTCCGCGGCTTCGCCGTCGCCGGCTGCGAGCCCGACGAGATGGGCATCGGCCCCGTGTACGCGGTGCCCAAGCTGCTCGAGCGCCACGGGCTCAGGATCGAGGACATCGACGTGTGGGAGCTGAACGAGGCGTTCGCCTCGCAGGTGATCTACTGCCGCGACACGCTCGGCCTCGACCCGGCCAGGCTCAACCGCAACGGCGGCTCGATCTCCATCGGGCACCCGTTCGGGATGACCGGCTCGCGCATGGTCGGCACGATCGCCAACGAGATGCTGCGCAGCAAGGCCCGCTACGGCGTCGTCACGATGTGCATCGGCGGCGGCCAGGGCGCGGCCGGGCTGTTCGAAGCCTGCGCGTGAGGGGAGCGGGGGGCCCGGAGACGGGTCCCCCACCTCGCATGACCGCCGACGAGCGTACGACGCTGATCGACGCCTACGCCGCGGGCCCGGCGCGCCTGCGGGCGGCGCTGGCGACGGTGCCGGCGGAGGCCCTGACGTGGCGTCCGAAGGCGGGGGAGTGGTCGGCGCACGAGGTCGTCTGCCACTGCGCCGACTCGGAATCGCACGCGTCGCTCCGCATCCGGACGCTCGTGACGGAGCCGGAACCGGTGATCGTGGGCTACGACCAGGAGCGCTGGGCGCAGGCGCTCGACTATCACGCGCATCCACTCGAGCCGGCCCTCGCCGTGGTGACCGCCGTGCGCGCCAGCACGACTGCGCTGCTGCGCCGGCTGCCCGAGGCGGCCTGGAGCCGGACCGGCCGCCACACCGAGTCCGGCCGCTACACGGCCGAGGACTGGCTCCGCATCTACGCCTCGCACCTCGAGGACCACGCGCGCCAGATCGAGGCCAACGTCGCGCAGTGGCGCGCCGCCCGGCGCTGACCCTCAGCCGCGGACCAGCAGCACGAGCCCGGACGCGCCCAGCAGGCCGAACACGATCCACCGGAAGCGGGCGGGCTCGATCCGGTGGAACAGCGCCATGCCGGCGAGCAGGCCCGCCAGCGCCGGGGGCGCGTAGCCGGCCGTCACGCCGAGCACCTCGGGCGTGAGCAGGCCGGCCCACCAGTAGCCGGCCAGGATGACGCCCTGGTTCACCACGAAGAACGCCATCACGTTGCCTTTCATCGTGCGGGGGCTCCAGCCCTGGGTGGTCGCGTACATGACCACGGGCGGCCCCGGCGTGCCGACGGCGCCGCCGATCACCCCGGCCAGCAGGCCGGCGCCGAATCCCCAGGCGCGGCCCGTGAGCCGCTGCGGCATGACGCCGCGCAGCTCGAGCGCGACGACGGTCACGAGCACCAGCCCGATCAGCCGGGTGAGCAGGCCGAGCGGCAGCGTTGCCAGCACCCAGACGCCGAGCGGCGTGCCGGCCACCGTGCCGATCAGCAGGTCCAGGAGCGCGCGCGGGGTGACGTCGCGCCACAGCTGCACGAGGGCGACGAGCGAGAAGACGAACGCGTAGATCGTGAGGAGCACGATCGCGGTCACCGGCGACATGACGTAGGGCAGGAACGCCATGGCGACCAGCGCGATACCGAAGCCCGCCAGGCCCATGACGAAGCTGGCCAGCAGGACGACGAGGGCGCCGGCCGCCCACGCGAGAGTCACCCGGCCATTCTACGCGGCGGCGTGCTCGCTGGCGGCCCCCTTGCACCGTCCGCGCGGCGGGAGGTGACGCGCATGGTGACCGTCGGCTACAAGCTCTCGAGCGAGGAGCTCGGCCCCCGCGAGCTGGTGCGCTACGGCCGGCTCGCCGAGGACAGCGGCTTCCAGTTCGCGCTCATCTCCGACCACTTCCATCCGTGGACGGACGCCCAGGGCCAGAGCCCGTTCGTGTGGTCGGTGATCGGCGGCCTGGCCGAGGCCACCTCGCGCCTGGTGATCGGCACCGGGGTGACGTGCCCGACCATCCGCACCCACCCGGCGATCATCGCCCAGGCGGCGGCGACGTCGGCGGCCATGCTCGAGAACCGCTTCTTCCTCGGCGTGGGGACCGGCGAGAACCTCAACGAGCACATCACCGGCGCCCGCTGGCCCGCCATCGAGGTGCGCCAGGCCATGCTGGAGGAGGCCGTCGCGGTCATCCGGCAGCTCTGGCGGGGCGGCTACCAGGACCACCACGGCCGCTTCTTCACGGTCGAGAACGCCCGCCTCTACACGCTGCCGCGGCGGCTGCCGCCGATCGTGGTCGCGGCGGCCGGCCGGAAGAGCGCCGAGCTGGCCGGCCGCATCGGCGACGGGCTGGTGGCCACCGAGCCCGAGCGCGACCTGGTCCAGCGCTTCACGGCGGCCGGCGGCGAGGGCAAGCCGTGCTACGCCGAGATCAGCGTCTGCTGGGCGCAGGACGAGTCGAGCGCCCGGCGGACAGCGATCCAGCGGTGGCCGATCGCGGCGATGAGCTGGCCGCTCATCACCGAGCTGCCCATTCCCGCCCACTTCCAGGCGGCCGCCGAGATGCTGAGCGAGGACGACGTGGCGGAGTCGGTCGTGTGCGGCCCCGACCCGGCGCGCCACGTCGAGGGCATCCGCAAGTACGCGGACGCCGGCTTCGACCACGTGTGCGTCCACCAGATCGGACCCGACCAGGAAGGCTTCCTGCGGTTCTACGCGCGCGAGGTGTTGCCGCGGCTGGGCGAGACGAGGCGCGCGGCCGCGTAGAGGGCATGCTGAATGCACCGACTCATCACCAGGAGGGACGCCCATGGCACGCTGCGACGTCTGTGGTAATGATTACGACAAGGCCTTCCAGATCACCGCGGCGGGGAGCACCTACACCTTCGACTCCTTCGAGTGCGCGATCCACCGCCTGGCACCCGCCTGCGAGCACTGCGGCTGCAAGGTGATCGGCCACGGCGTCGAGGCCGGCGGGCGCGTGTACTGCTGCGCGAGCTGCGCGCGCCACTCCGGCGTGAAGTCCCTGAAGGACCGCGCCAGCGAGGCGGCCTGACGTGCTGGGGCGGGCGCTGACGGTGGCGGCGGCCGGCGCCGGGCTCATGTACCTGCTCGATCCCGATGGCGGCCGGCGCCGCCGGGCCCGCGTGCGCGACCAGCTGGTCAGCGCGGCCCATCGCACGGGCGATGCCGTGGACACGACCTCCCGCGACGTGACCAACCGGGCCCGCGGCGTGGTGGCCGAGCTGCGCAGCCGCCTGGCGAACGCCCAGGTGAGCGACCAGGTGCTGCACGCGCGGGTGCGCTCGCGCCTGGGCTCGGTGGTGGGGCACGCGGGAGCGATCGAGGTCGGCGTGGACGACGGGCGGGTGACCCTGCGCGGGCCCATCCTCGCCGACGAGGTCGATCGGCTCGTGCGGCGCGTGGCGGGCATTCGCGGCGTCCAGGACGTCCTCAACCAGCTCGACGTCCACGACGAGCCCGGCAACGTGCCGGCCTTGCAGGGACGGCCGCCACGGCGTGGCGACGTCTTTCCCCTGCTGGAGTCGACCTGGTCGCCGACGGCCCGGCTGGTCGGCTTCCTGCTCGTGATGGCAGCGCTGGCGCTCCTGGCCCGCGCCGCGCGGTAGGCCGCTCAGCTGGGCTGGTAGCCCTTGGCCAGCATGCAGCTCCGGTAGGCCCCGGCGCGCTGGCGCTCCTCGACGACCAGGCGGGCGACATCGGCCACCCCACCCACGATCAGGTCGGGCGTCCAGCCGGCCTCGCGCGCCTCGCGCACGCACTCCATCTCGTCGAGCGTGACGATCTGGATGCCCGCGCCGGGCTTCGTCCAGTCGGCGCCGGACAGGTCGTACTTGGTGGTGCAGCCGGCCAGGGTTCCGACGGCGACGAGCAGCACGATGCCGAGCCGCATGGCCTCTCCGATCCTCTGGTGACTACGGGTTGACCTCGACCGTGGCGGTATCGGTCATCTTCCCATAGGTCGCGGTGATCGTCACACTGCCTGGCGCCCGGCCGGTGACCCTGCCGAAGAAGTTCACCTCCGCGAAGGCCTTCGAGCTGCTGATCCACTGGACCAGCAGCGCGAAGTCGCGCGGGGGCGGCAGGGGGCACGCGGCCGTGGGCAGGAAGGCCGCCATCGCCTGGAGCTGCACCTGGCCGTTCACGCCGACGCTCGTCGAGTCGGGAGCGATTTGCGGCGCCCCGTTCAACGTCTGGCCCTTCCCCTGGACGACCCACGCGTCGCGCCCGAGTTTCCCGGTGGTTGCGGATCGCTTGCTCCCTTGCTTGGCGTACAGCACCGCCGTGCCCGCTCCCAGGATACGGAACGACTGGCGGACCGGCCCGGAGAACGTGACGAAGCCCGTGGAACTGGCAATGGCCGTGTTCGTCGAAAACCACCTGACCTGGTCCGTGATGTCGGCGTTGGGATCGGCAGGATCCCCCGCGAACGTGCCGGTGCCGTCGCAGTGCACCTCGAAGCTCCTCCCGCTCGGCAGGCATTTCAGAAGCTGGGCATCGCCAGTCTGGTCTCCGTAGGGCCGGCAGGACACCTTGGTGATGGACAGCAGCCTGTCCACTGTCACGACGACCGGACTGCTCGGCGTTGTGCGGAACGTCGCCGTGATTTCCGTGCTGCCGACGGCCACGCCGGTGACACGGCCGACGGTGCTCACCTTCACGATGGCCGGGATGCCCGAGGACCAGCTCGCGCGTGTGGTGACGTCCTCCTGGCTGCCATCGGTGAAGTTCGCGACGGCCGTCAGCTGGCGGGTCCCTCCCACGATGAGCGGGCCCGTGCTGGGGAGCTCCACCGTGACGCTGCTCACCTGCGGCCGGAACGTGGCGGTCACGGTCCGGGTGGCCTTCATCGTGAAGGAGCAGGAGGTGTCGGACACCGTCTTGCAACCCGCCCACGACACGAACTCGGAGGCCGGGCTCGTGGCGGCCGTGGCGAGGAGGGTCACCGGTGTGCCGTAGTCGACCACGAAGCACTCGTCCGCACCGCAGGTGACGCCGCCAACCAGGCCCGACACGGTGCCGAGCGACGGCCTCACCTTCTTGACGGTCAGCCTGAGTGGCCGCAGCTTGTACTCCGCCCCGACTGACCGGTTGGCCTTCATCGTCAGCGTGCAGGTCTCCTTGGCGCCGCGAGAGGCGCAGTCGCCGAGCCAGCGGAACACGGTTCCGGTGATGGGCGCGCTCCGCGTGAGCGTGACCCGCTTGCCGCCGAGGTAGGTCTCGTCGCAGTCGCTGCCGCACTTGATCCCGGGGCCCGTGATCGTGCCCTTGCTGTTGCCCGACTTCGTGACCGCCAGCGAGAAGACCGGCTGGAAGGTGGCCGCCACCGAGACGTCGCGCGTCTTGATCTTGAAGGTGCAGGTGGCGTTCTTGAGCCCGGCGCAGACGTCGCCCGTCCACTTGACGAAGCGGTGGCCGGCGATCGGGGTGGCGCTCAGGGCGACCTGGGTGCCGAAGTCGAGGACGGCGGTGCACACGGCGTTGCCATTGCCGCAGTCGATGGTGCCGTCCGGCAGCGGCGGCAGGTTCACGACCCGCCCGTTGGGCCGGTCGGCCACCGTGAGCTGCTGCGACTGCAGCTCGAACGTCGCGGTGATCGACTGGTTGATGCCGACGGCGGTGAACGAGCAGTCGCCGCTCGATTGGCCGTCGCAGGCGTTGCCCGACCATCCCAGGAAACGGCTGCCGGTGGCCGCGGCCGGCGTCAGCGTCCGCTTCTTGCCGGTGAACACCTCCTCGAAGCAGTCGGCGCCGCACGCGAAGCCCGTTCCGGTCACCGTGCCCGCGCCGTTGCCCGCCTTGAGCACCTGCACGCCGGTGACCCCGCGGAAGAGCGCGGTCGTGCGCTTGTCGGCGGCGAGCGTGAACTGGCAGGTGGCCTTCGTGCGGCCGTCGCAGGGGCCGCCCGACCACCGGAGGAACCGGTTGCCGGGCTCGGGGCTCGCCGTCAGGACGACCTGGGTGCCCGGGACGACGTCCGCCGTGCAGCCGATGCCGTCGATTCCGCACGTGCCCGCCGGTCCGCTGATCGTGCCCACGGCGCCCTGACCGAGGGTGCCCGCCGGTGTGCTCACCGCCATGCTGAGCCGCACGATGGTCGCCGCCGTGTCGAGGGCCGCCGTCGCGCCGGCGTCGAACTGGCGCAGGAAGACCTGGCCGGGGCCGGTCTGCCGCACGTCGATCCAGGCGACCGTGGGGACGCCGGCCGTCGCCGAGCCTCCGGAGGGCGCCAGCGCCAGCGCGGGTGCCCCCACGTCGAGCCGCGCGTCGCTGATCCCGGCGTTCGTGGCGGAGTCGAGGCCCATCTCTTCCCAGGCGTCGCCGCCGTTCCAGCGCAGCACGAAGATCTGTGACGGGCCGGCCAGGTCGGTCCGCGCCCGCCACGCCACGAGCGGGCGTCCGGCCGGATCGAGCGCGACCCGCGGGAGGCGGTTGATGGTCCCGGGCTGCGTGAAGCCGCGGCCCGTCGCCGATCCCGCCAGCTCCTCCCACACGCTGCCGTTCCAGACACGGACCCACACCGACGTGGCGCCGGCCGGCACGTCCTCCTCCCAGGCCAGCGCGAGCCGGCCGGTGGCGTCCGCGGCGAGTGAGGCATTGAGCGAGCCGGTGTGGCTGTTGCTCACGCCGCCGGCCGGTCCCACGGCGTCCCACGTCGTGCCGTTCCAGCGGGTGACGTGGATGTCGGCACTGGCGGCGGGATCGTCGTTGACCGCCGTCAGGTAGGTGAACGCGACGACCGGGGTGCCGGCGCCGTCCACGGCCAGCGCCGGGCCTTCGGCGCCGTGGAAGCTCGCGTCGCCGCCGTCGCTCTCGAAGCTGAGGGCGCCGCTGGCGCCGCCGCCGGTGAAGTCCGAGCCGACGAACTCCCAGGCGCTGCCGGTCCATCGCCTGACGTAGACCTGCACGGTGCCGTCGATCAGCGCCGGCGTCGGGGTGACCGCGACGACGCCGTTCTCGACCACGCCGCGAAATGCCACCAGCGGGTAGCCGACGCCGTCGAGCGCCAGCGACAACGGCGCCGCGATGCCGCGGTTGGCGCCACTGAGGCCGCCGGGCGAGTCGGAGCCGCCCAGCTCGTCGAAGGTCGTTCCCGCGCGGACGCGCAGGCGCACCTCGGTGTTGCCGCCGGCCCCGTCGTGGAGCCAGGCGACGTGGATCGCCCCGCTCGGCGAGATCCGCACCTGCGGCGCATACCCCCAGCCGATGCCGCCCGCGCCGCTCAGCGTCTTCCACGCCGATCCCGTCCAGCGCTTCACGGTGATCGCGCCCTGCGTGGCGGCGGGGTCCGGGTACTCGGTGTACGCCACCACGGGCCGGCCGTCCGAGCCGACGTCGACCGCGCCGTCACGCACGGCGGCCGGGCCCGCCGCCTGGCTCACACCGCCGCCGCTGGCCGAGCCGCCCAGCTCCAGCCAGAGCGGGCTGACGGCGGCATCGGCGACACCGGCGATGGCGAGCCCGAGGACGAGGACGGCGCACGCGACACGAGGCACGACCGGCTGCACGACACCCCCTGCGATCGAATCGACACCTGGCCCCAACGTCCCGGCGTTGCGACCCGCGAAGGCGTCGCGCGGCGCCCCATCTTAACAACGTCGTGGGGGTCCGGCGGCCAGCGAAATGACGGCCGGACCCTACAATGAGTCCCGGAGGTGAGGTCACATGGGCCCCGACCGCGAGCACGGCCACCGGGCGGATCAGCACGGACATCGGCAGGACGAGACTCATCGACACGGGCACGCCCACGGCCACGGCGTGGTCGATCCCGCGATTGCTGCCACGGCGCGGGGCCTGTGGGCGCTGAAGTGGTCGTTCGCCGGCCTGATGGCGACGGCGCTGATCCAGGTGGTCGTGGTCGTCCTGTCGGGCAGCGTCGCGCTGCTGGCGGACACCATCCACAACTTCGCCGACGCTGCGACCGCCATCCCGCTCGGCATCGCGTTCCTGCTGGCGCGGCGCGCGGCCAGCCGCCGGTTCACCTACGGCCTGGGCCGGGTGGAGGACTTCGCCGGCCTCGTCATCGTGCTCACGATCACGGCCAGCGCCGCGGGCGCCGGCTACGAAGCCGTCCGGCGCCTCATCCAGCCCCAGCCGGTCGAGTTCCTGTGGGCGGTCATGGCGGCCTCGGTCATCGGCTTCCTGGGCAACGAGGCGGTGGCGATCTTCCGGATCCGGGTCGGCCGGCAGATCGGCAGCGCCGCCCTGGTTGCCGACGGCTACCACGCCCGCGTGGACGGCTGGACGAGCCTGGCGGTCCTGCTCGGCGCCATCGGGGTGTGGATGGGCTACCCGCTCGCCGACCCGCTCGTCGGCCTGCTGATCTCGGCGGCGATCCTCGTCGTCGTCTGGCAGTCGGCCCGGATCGTGGTCGTCCGCATGCTCGACGGCGTCGACCCCGAGATCGCCGCCCAGATCGTCCACGCGGCGTCCCACGTGCCGCGGGTGGAGGAGGTCACCGACGTCCGCGCCCGCTGGATCGGCCATCGCCTGCACGCCGACGTGAGCGTCACGGTGCCGGGCGGGCTGTCGGTCGCCGAGGGCCACGACGTCGCCCGCGACGTCCGGCACCAGCTGCTCCATCACCTGCCGCACCTGGGCCGGGTGATGGTCCACGTCGATCCCCACGGCCAGGGCGGCGAGCGGCACCACCGCATCGGCGAGCACGCGCACGTCGGGATGCCGGCCCACTCGCGCGACTCATGAATCTCGTGAAACGTGGTGACGCCGGGGGCGGGGCACGGGGGCCCGGGGGGCGCCACGTTGATGGCGAGCCGTCGTCGCCGTTGCGAGCGCAGGGCTCGGCGAGCGCGCGATCGGCGGCTCGACTCACTCCGGCCCAGCCCCCTCAGGGGGACGGGGGGCTCGCGCTCGCCGAGCCCGGAGCGAGCGTACGGCGACAGGCGAGCCATCCGTGGCGCCCCCAGGGCCCCCGTGCCCCGCCCCCGGCGTCCCCGGATTCCACGAGAGTCATCAGGCCCGCGGCGCACCCGGCCCGGGCCTTCTCGCATCCGTCCCGCGCGGTGAGCCTCACGCGGCGGCGGCTTCGCTCAGCACCTCCCGCGCGGTGCGGACGATCGCGGCCCGGCCGATGCCGTGGCGCTCGAGCAGCTGCTGCGGCTTGCCGCTGCGCGGGATCTCGCGCACCGCCAGCCGGTGCACGACGACGCCGGTATCGGACAGCGCCTCGGCCACCGCCGCGCCGCGGCCGCCCGCGGCGTAGTGGTCCTCCACCGTCAGCAGCTGCCCGCCCGTCGCGCGCGCCTGCTCGAGGAGCGCCTCGCGATCGAGCGGCTTCACGGAGTAGAGGTCGACGACGCGGACGGCGATGCCGAGCGTGGCCAGCTCGTCCGCCGCCGCCAGCGCCTCGTGCAGCGTGATGCCGGCCCCGGCGATGGTGAGCCGGTCGCCGTCGCCCGCGCGCACGACCTTCAGGCCGCCGACGGCGAAGGCCTCGTCGGGCCCGTACACCGCCGGCGTTTTCATGCGCGTCGTGCGGATGTAGACGATCCCCCGATGGGAGGCGGCCAGCTGGACGCAGGCGTCGGTGGCCACGCCGTCGGCCGGGTACAGCACGACCGCGTCGGGCACGGCCCGGAAGAGCGCGAGATCCTCGAGCCCCATCTGCGAGGGCCCGTCCTCGCCGATGCTCACGCCGGCGTGTGAGCCGCAGAGCTTCACGTTGCTGCGCGAGATCCCGGCCATGCGGATCTGGTCGGCGGCCCGCGTGAGAAAGCAGGCGAACGACGACGCGAAGGGCACGAGGCCCTGGGCCGCGAGGCCGGCGGCGACGCTCACCATGTTCTGCTCGGCGATGAAGCACTCGATGAACCGCTCGGGGTAGGCCGCGAAGAACCGCTCCGCGTACGTCGAGTTCTTCACGTCGCCGTCGAGGACGACGATCCGCGGGTCCGCGGCGCCGAGGCGGACGAGCGCCTGCCCGTACGCCTCGCGCGTCGCGATGTCGCCGGCCGGCGCCTCCGGTCGAACGGCCTCCGGCGGCGGCGCCGGGGCCACCCGGCGAGCCCGGGGCCGCTGGATCGGGGGCGGCGGTACGTGATGGAGCCGTGACTCCAGCGCCGCGATCGCCCGGCCGGCGGCGTCCGGCGGCAGCGGCTTGCCGTGCCAGTCCGGGCGGCCCTCGACGTCGACGATCCCCTTGCCCTTCACCGTGCGGGCCACGATGGCGCTCGGCGCGCCGCGCGTGCGGCGGGCGCGGCGGAGCGCGGTCACGATCTGATGCATGTCGTGGCCGTCGATCGCCTGCACGCGCCAGCCGAACGCGGTGAACCGCCGCCGGTAGGCGTCGAGGTCGTGGCCGAGCATCGTGGGCCCCGACTGGCCGAGCGCGTTGACGTCGACGACGGCGATGACGTTGTCGAGCGCGCGGTGGGCCGCCATCTGCACGGCCTCCCACACCGACCCCTCCGCCATCTCGCCGTCGCCGAGCAGCACGAACGCGCGCGCGTCGGTGCCGGCGAGGCGGGCCCCCTGGGCGAGGCCGATCCCCGCGCCGAGCCCCTGGCCGAGCGATCCCGTCGCCACGTCGACGAAGGGCAGTCGAGGCGTCGGGTGCCCCTCGAGGTCGCCGTCGACCTGGCGCAGCGTGGTGAGCTGCTCGCGCTTGATCGCCCCCAGCTCGGCCCAGGCCGCGTACAGGACCGGCGCGGCGTGGCCCTTGCTGAGCACGAACCGGTCGCTGGTCACCGCCCGGGGCTGGTCGGGGTCGAAGCGCATCGCGTCGAAGAAGATCGCCGCGACGAGATCGGCCGCCGAGGCCGCGCTCGACGGGTGGCCGCTCTTCGCGGCGGTGGTCGCCCTGATCGAGTCGATTCGCAGACGGGTGGCGACGTCCTCGAGCGCCTGGATTCGAGCCTCGGGCGGAAGACTCATCGGGCCCTCCCTTGCGAAAGATTCCAGCCGTGACCGCGCGTCAATAGTACCGGACATCGTGCAATCGCGTGGCCAGGCAGCCGGCCGGGCTTGCGCATTCGTCTCCGCGCGGCGAGACTGGGCCTCACTCCAGGAGGCGGCGTATGAAGGTGGCGGTGGCGGGCAAGGGCGGCGCGGGCAAGACGACGATCGCCGGGACGCTGGCGCGCGTCATGGCCGATCGCGGGCACCGGGTGGTGGCGATCGACGACGACAGCAACCCCAATCTGGCCCTGACGGTCGGCGTCGACACGGCGTCGGCGTCGAAGTTCCCCGGCATCCCGCGCGACATGCTCGAGGAGCGGACGGACGCGGAAGGCATCAAGCGTCTGGAGTTGACCATCCCGGCCGAGGACTTCATCGACCGCTTCGGCGTGCCGGTCCGCGATCGGCTGACGCTGCTCGTCATGGGCCAGCCGAACCACGGCGGCTCTGGCTGACTCTGCCGGGCGCACGCCACCGTGCGTGGCGTGCTGGGCGGCCTCGTGGCCGGGACCTCGCGGATGGCGATCGTCGACCTCGAGGCGGGGCTCGAGCATCTGAGCCGAGGCACGGCACGCCACGTCGAGACCCTGCTGATCGTGGGCGAGCCGTACTTCAAGTCGCTGGAGACGGCCAGCCGGTCGTTCGCGCTCGCGAAGGATCTCGGCATCGCGAGCGTCCGCATGGTCGCCAACAAGGTGCGCACGCCGCGCGACGAGGAGACCGTGCGCGAGTTCACCGCCCGGCACGCGCTGCCGCTCGCGGCGGTGGTGCCTTACGACGAGGCGGTGGTGGCCGCGGACGAGCGGGGGATGGCGCTGATCGAGTACCAGCCGGCGGCGCCCAGCGTGGCTGTGATCCGCCGGCTGGCCGAGGAGCTGCTGGCCCCGACCGCCGCGTGAGCGGCCGGTCGCGCTCCGTCCCTATGAGGGCGAGCCGGGGGCGCTGACACCGGAACGGGCGGTGGCCGGGATCATCGCCGCAAGGCGGCGGGACTGCATCCCGTGCGGGCGTTGCGGGGCTGAGGAGGCCCGCGAGGCCATGGTCATGACTCGGGCAGCGCGCCGGGTGGTGATCGCAGTCCTGCTGCTCGCCATCGCCGGCTGCGTCTCCACTCGACGAGCCGAGGACCCTGCGCCGGGGGCACCGGGATACAGCTTCCCTCCGGAATGGGCGCCGCACGAGGCCGTCTGGCTCGGGTGGTCGGATAGCTCGCGGCAGCACGGAGTGCAGGTCGCGATGATCCAGGCGATGGCGCCGCACGTCAGGATCCGGCTGATGGTCACGTCCGACAGCGCCAGAGCCCAGGCCGCCGACGCCCTCGAGGCGGCCGGGATCGGACGTGAGCGCGTCGAGTTCTTCGCCCACAAGCTGCCCAACTTCTGGATTCGTGACGCCGGCCCCCGCTTCCTGAGCGACGGGCGCCGTCTCGCCATTGCCGACTTCGCGTGGAACGCCTACGGGTACCCGCGAGAGCTTCTCGTCGGGGCACACGTCCTGCGCCGGGGCGTCGTCGCCACGGACCTGGCGGCTCGACTGAACCTTCCGGCGATCTCATCGGCCGTCGTCGCCGAGGGCGGAGCGCTGGAGGTGAGCAACACGGTCATCCTCGCGTACCGGGGAACGGCGCTCCAGCGCAACCCCGGCGTGCCGCTGGAGGAGATCGAGCGGGAGTACCTCCGCGTCTACCGGAAGAAGAAGATCGTGTGGCTCGACCGGTCCCCGCTGGCCGACCGGGTGTTCTCCGGGCCGAAGCTCGAGAACTACTTCGGGGCGGGCGCCAACGGCCACATCGACGAGTACGTCCGCTTCGTCAACGACTCGACCATCGTGGTCGCCCAGATCGACCCGCAGGAGGCGGACTGGGACCCGATCAGCCGGGCCGACCACAAGATCCTCCGGGAGAACCTCGCCCAGCTCCGGGCCGCCGCCGATGTGGACGGGCGGCCGTTCCGCATCGTCACGCTGCCAGTGCCCGCGCTACGACACTACCTGTGGACGGGGCCCTTGACGGACGCGCAGAAGCGCCGGGATGTTCTCGACGCCTGGTACAGGGACTTCAAGGTCGGGGACGAGATCCACTGGATGCCCGCCGTCAGCTACCTCAACTTCTTCGTCACCAACGGCGTCGCGCTGGTGCCGGCGTACTGGCGGGAGGGGCTACCGGAACGCGAGCGGGAGAAGGACACGGTGGTCCGGGAGACGCTCCAGCGGCTGTTCCCCGAGCGGCGCGTGGTTCAGATCAACCCGCTCGAGGTGAACCGGATCGGCGGCGGCATGCACTGTATCACCCAGCAGCAGCCCAGGGTGGAGTAGCGCGCCCGGGGCCCGCCGCGGGAGAGGAGACGACCATGGACGGACGTGACATCGTCACCCGACGGCAATTCCTCGTCACCGGCGCCGCGGGAGCCGCGGCGCTGGCCACGAGCCGCGAGGCGGTCGCCCAGGCGCCGGCGCAGAAGTTCCACGTCAAGCCCGTGCCGGGCGAGGTCTTCATCGCCCACGGCATCAACCAAGAGACCCGGCTGGAGACGCTGCGGGGGTACCTGACCCCGGCCAGCCACTTCTTCGTCCGCTCGCACGCGGCCACTCCGGCCCTCGACGTGCGCACGTGGCGGCTGCGGGTCGAGGGCGAGGCCGTCGAGCGTCCCGTCGAGCTCGGCTTCGACGATCTCCTGCGCCTGCCCTCGCGCTCCGTCATCGCCTTCGTCGAGTGCGCCGGCAACGGGCGTGGGTTCTTCAAGGAGTTCATGGGCAAGGTGGCCTCGGGCACCCAGTGGCGTTACGGCGGGATCGGCGTGGCGGAGTGGACGGGTGTTCCCCTGGGCGCGGTCCTCGAGCTGGCGAAGGTGCGGCGGGACACGCCGCGCGACATCCTGAACGTGCTCGTGGAGGGACTCGACTCGGTGAAGGTCAACCGGCCGATGTCCCTCGCGAAGGCGTTCGAGGAGGACACGCTCCTGGCGTACGCGTTCAACGGGGAGCCCGTGCCCGCCGATCACGGGTTCCCGGTGAGGGCGATCGTCCCCGGATGGGTCGGCATCAGCAACATCAAGTGGGTGGGGCGGATCGAGGTGCGGAACAGCGTGATCGACGTTCCCACCACGACCAAGACCTACGTCCTGGAGGGTCCCGACTACCCCAGCAAGGTCGTGCTGCGCCAGCAGACGATCAAGAGCGCGGTGGCGCTGCCATGGAACGCGACGCTTCCGGCGGGCCGCCAGCGCGTGCGCGGATTCGCCTGGTCGCCGGCCGGCCGCATCAGCCGCGTGGAGTACAGCCTCGACCGCGCAGCCACGTGGCAGCCGGCCGCGCTCCGCGAGCCCAGCATCCCTCGCGCGTGGACACGGTGGGACTTCGAGTGGGACGCCCGTCCGGGGGACCACGCCATCCTGACGCGAGCGATCGACGACCAGGGCAACACCCAGCCGGCTTCCATCCCCTGGAACGCCCAGGGATACGGCTACAACGTACCGGTGCCGCACCCGGTGAAGGTCACCTGACGCGCGGTCGCCCTCAGTGCCCCTTGCGGGCTGGCGCCGACCGCCCGGTTCCCGCCGGTCGCTCCTCGTTCAGGCCGTGCCCCGGGTACGGGTGGGTCGCGATCCAGTGGCGGGCGATGTCCAGCCGCCGGGTGATCCAGACGCCGTCCTGCTTGCGCATGTAGTCGAGCAGCCGCTCGAGGCCGGCGGCGCGGGCGGGGTGGCCGATGAGGCGCATGTGCAGGCCGACCGACATCATCTTGGGGTGGCGGGCTCCCTCGCGCAGGAGCATGTCGAAGGCGTCCCGGACGAACGAGAACCACTGCTCAGAGGTGCCCGTCCAGCCCGCGTACTTGCCGTCGTTGTTGGTGAGCGAGTACGGCACCACGAGGTGGCCGCGGCCCTTCACCGTCGTCCAGTACGGCAGCTCGTCGTTGTAGGCGTCGGAGTCGTAGAGGAAGCCGCCCTCCTCGACCAGGAGCTCGCGCGTGTTGACGCTGGGCCCGTAGCGGCAGTACCAGCCGAGCGGCCGCTCGCCGATCGTCTGCTGGAAGGAGGCGATCGCCTTCGCGATGTGCTGGCGCTCGGCCTGGCGCGTGAGGTCGAAGTGCTTGATCCAGCGCCAGCCGTGGCTGCACACGTCGAAGCCGGCCTTGCGGATGGCCTCCGCCGCCGGCGGGTTGCGCTCGAGCGCGAGCGCGCAGCCGAAGACGGTCAGGGGCAGGTTGCGTTCCTGGAACAGGCGCATCAGCCGCCAGAAGCCGACGCGGCTGCCGTACTCGAACATGGTCTCGGCGGCCAGGTCGCGGCCCTTCACGCCCTGGTTCAGGCCGTGCGCCTCGGTGAGGCCGCTCTCGGAGTAGCCCTCGCCGTCCTGCACCGACGGCTCCGAGCCCTCCTCGTAGTTGATGACGAAGTTGACGGCCAGCCGGGCGCCGTTGGGCCACCTGGGATCCGGCGGGTTGGCTCCGTAGCCGATCAGGTCGCGGTCGTACGCTCTCGCCATGCGTGTCTCCTTCAGGATGGGGATCAGCGACTCGTGCGAGCCAGCCACGTCTCGATGGCCGCCACGAACGCCTCGAAATCTTCCAGCCGAGCGAGCCCGGCATGAACTCGCCGTACGTCCACTGCGGCGTAGTCGTGGACGAGCACGTTGCTGAACCCGGCGAGGCTCTCGAGTCGCTTGGCGGTGGAACTGCCGAGCACGCCTCGCGCGACGAGCCGCGGCGGAATCTCGCGGTCTTCGTCCGCCGCCTCCTGGAACTCGCCGGCCAGGATGTGGTTGCCGGTGGCGAACACTGCCTCGGCCGCGATGTGGAGGCCGGGCTCGACCGCTTCTTCGATGTCGAGTAGCTTGCTCCGGACCACCTCAGGGCTGACGGGCACGGAACGCTTCCACCCGCTCGCGCAAATAGCGGTGCTGAACCCGACGCAGGTGCGCCGTGTCCAGATAACGGGCAATGGCGCGCGTCTCGAAGCGCACCCGATCGGCCTCGAAGCGGCAGGTGAGGCGCCGTCCGGTCTTGATGACCTCGTTCGCCAGGAGCGGCGGCGCGGTATTCAAGACCACGAGATCGACGCGGCAGCCCGCCACGGTCTGGAGGTCTGTCGCGAGCCGGTCGAGGTCGCGCGCTTCGGGCAGCGTCTCGAACAGCACGGCGACGGCCGCACGTCCGCGTGGGACTCCAGGACGCGCCGGATCGCGTCAATGCGTTCCATGCCCCGAGTATAGCCGCGACCGCCGGCCTGATCAGTCCTGGGACCATCGGTCGGGCCATCCTCGATGCGGGCCGAGGTGGACGTCAGCCGTCGATGTCGAGCCCCACGCTGGCGCGGCCTTCAGCGCGCCGTCGGCTACAGGGCTGGAGACAGCCACGCAGGCATGGTCCCTCGCGGTCTCGCATAATGCGGGCCAGAGGGACAACAGCAGGGTCAACGGAATGGTAGGATCGGCTCATGGCAAGGTCGGCGCGAGAACTGTTTGAGGAGGCGATGAGGCTGGAGATCGAGCGCCGAATCGCGGAGCGAGACTCGGGCGCTGTCGCGGCGGTTCCCTCGGAAGAGCTTAGAGCGCGGCTGGGCCGGCGCTGAATGGCTCCGGCCGCTGTGAGGTTCCACCCTGCCGCGGCGCCGGAGGTGGGATCCAGTGAACCCGTGATGGAGCCCGTGCCCGCCGGCATCAGACGGCGGATCAACTTCGCCATCAGTGCCGGGTTCGCCGCCGTGCTGCTGGTCGGCGGCATCTCCGTCCTCCTGGCCTGGGCCATGTCCGTCGGGGTGGAAGAAGCACGCCAGCGCACCCTCGAGGTCCAGGCGCTGGATCGCATCCGCGGCGCCGTGGATGACTTCGTGAGCGACCTGCACCTCGTGCTCCGAGGGGGGCGGGCCGCGGGCCGGCAGCCTCCGGAGGCGGTCCTCGACGAGATCAAGACCCGGATCACGGTCTACGAGGCGCTCGAGCGGCTCCAGGGCGGCGAGGAGGCGGCCAGGGAGCTGGTCCAGTTCGAAGTCCTGAAGGCGTTGCTGGCGCAGTTGGAGACGGTGTCACTGGCGGTCATCGGCGCATCCGAGCGCGGCCGGTCGCCGACGCCCGACGAACTGGTGCTGATCAACGAGCTTGCCCATACGCGGTTCTCCGGGGTGATCCAGCAGCTCCAGACCGTGCACCAGATGAAATTCCAGCGCGCAACCGAGCGCGACCAGCGCCGCATGCTCGTGATCTCCGCGCTCTACGTGGCCTTCGCGTGCGGTGGCGGGCTGTTCCTACTGGTCGGCAACCGGTTCCTCTCCCGCCGCCTCGTCATGCCCATCGCCCGTCTCGCCGATGCCGCGCTGTCGATCGCGGGCGGTGACCTGTCCCGGCGTGTCGGAATCCGATCGGGTGACGAGATCGGCCAGCTCTCCCGGGCGTTCGACCTCATGGCCGAGCGCCTGGAGGCGCACGAGCGCGAGCGACTCGTGTTCGAGGCCGAGCTGGAGCGCCAGGTCAACGAGCGGACGCGGGAGCTGGCGGCCACCACCGCGAGGCTCCAGACCACCCAGGCGGAGCTCATCCGGTCCGAGCGGGTCGCGGTGACCGGGCAGATCGCCGCGGGCGTGACTCACGAGATCCGCACGCCGCTCAACTGCCTCGCGATCAACGTCCAGTTGCTCCGCCGCGAGCTTTCCGCCGACGCGGCGCCGCCATCGCTCCCCGAGCTCCTCGAGGCGCTGGCGTCTCTGGAGTACGAGATCATGCGGATCAACCGGACCCTGGAGGAGTTCGTCGACTTCGCGCGCCTTCCCGCACCCCGGTTCGACCCGGTCGAGATCGGCCCGCTGCTCCAGGAGATCCGCGGGCTACTGGGTCCGCAGGCCGCGGTCATCGGCGTCCGCATCGAACCGTTCGAGGCCGAGCCGCAGCCGCCGGTGCGGGGGGATCGGGATCAGCTGCGCCAGGTCTTCCTCAATCTCGGACAGAATGCGCTCCAGGCAATGGTCGACGGAGGCCTGCTCCGCGTGGAGATCAGCGGGAACGAGCGGTGGGTGCAGGTCGCTGTCGTGGATTCCGGCCCCGGGATTCCCGAGGCCGAGCGGGAGCGGATCTTCCTTCCGTTCGTCAGCACGCGGGCGGGCGGCCTCGGACTCGGCCTTCCCATCGTCAGGCGGATCGTCGAGGAGCACGGAGGAGCTGTTGCCTGCCACAACGGAGTCAGAGGCGGGGCCGTCTTCGTCGTCCGCCTCCCGGTCGACGGGACGGACCGCGAACGCTGAGACGATGGACCACGTCATCCTCGTCACCGAAGACGACGCGCGAACCAGGGAGAGCCTGAGCCGGGTCATGACGAGGGCCGGCTACCGGACGCTGACCGCGGCGGACGGGGCGGAGGCGCTGGTCCTCCTCGAGCGCGAGACGGTGGACGTCGTGCTGACCGATCTGAAGATGCCGGGGATCGACGGCATCTCCCTCCTGGAGCGGCTCCGGGCTCGGTCCCCCGAGACCATCGTGATCATCCTCACCGCCTTCGGCACCGTGGATCTCGCGGTCGAGGCCATGAAGAAGGGCGCGTACGACTTCCTCACCAAGCCGATCAACCTCGACAAGGTCGATCTCCTGCTTCAGCACGCGCTCGAGGCCCGGCGGCTGGTCCGGGAGAACCGGGAGCTGAAGCTTCGCCTGCGCGAGACCGCCGGCCTCAAGCATCTGCTGGGGCAATCGGCGGCCATGCAGCGCCTCCGGGAGATCGTCCAGCAGGTCGCCGCCACCGACGCGGCGGCGCTGATCCTGGGCGAGACGGGAACCGGCAAGGAGCTGGTCGCGCACGGCATCCATTACGGGAGCGCTCGGGCGGACCGGCCCTTCGTGAAAGTGAGCTGTGCGGCACTCCCCGAAGGGCTGCTGGAGTCCGAGCTCTTCGGCCACGAGCGCGGGGCGTTCACCGGCGCCCGCGAGCGGCGGAAGGGCCGGTTCGAGCTGGCCCACGGCGGCACGCTGTTTCTCGACGAGGTGGGCGACATGAGCCCTCCCACCCAGGCCAAGCTGCTTCGTGTTCTCCAGGAGCAGGAGTTCGAACGGGTCGGCGGCTCCCAGACCGTGCGGATCGATGTGCGGCTCATCGCGGCGACGAATCGGGACCTGGAGGACCTCGTCGCCGAGGGCACGTTCCGGGAAGACCTCTACTACCGGCTCAACGTCGTGTCCATTCATGTGCCTTCCCTGCGAGAGCGGGCCGAGGACATTCCCGCGCTGACGGCGCACTTCCTCCGCATGTCCGCCGACCGGTGGGGCAAGCCGGTCCCTGAGGTGACCGTGGACGCGCTCGCGCTGCTCTGCCGCTATTCCTGGCCGGGCAACGTCCGCGAGCTCCAGCACGTCGCCGAGTCGATGCTCGTGTTCTCCAAGGGGGGCCCCATCACGGCGGCGGACCTTCCCCCCGCCGTCCGCGGGGGAGAGCGGAGCGTCGAGCCGGGCGCGCGCGGGTCGAGTGCCTCGCTCCGGGAGCTGGAGCGCCAGGCCATCGCGCGGACGCTGGTGGCGACCGGCGGGAACAAGCGGAAGGCCTCCGAGATCCTGGGCATCGGTCTCAAGACCCTCTACCGCAAGATCCAGGAGTTCGGCCTGCAGTAGCCCGGAACGCCGGTCCGGAGTCGGTGATTGTCGTTCTGACCGACCGGACGGGGGCGACCAGGTCGAAGTGACTCGCTCCCAGGTCCGCCGGCTCCGGCGATGACGCCTCCCGCGCTGGCGTCAAGCTCCCGCCGTCGAAGACGTTGTCACGCGCGACGGAGTGCGCGGCCGTCTGGTGCGGGACATGCTCTACGGTTCAGCGCGATGGAGCCGATGGACGCCATCCTGGTGATGTCGCCTGATTCAAGCTCGCGACGCGGCCTGAGCCGGGCGCTCGCGACGAGCGGCTTCGCCGTCGACGCGGTCCCCAGCTGGGTGGACGTTGAATCCGGGCTCGGCCGCCTCCCGGTGCCCCTGCTGGTCGCCGACCTCGACGAGTTCAGCTCCGAGGATCTCGCCCGCGTTCGCCGGCTCCGCGCCGAGTTCCCGCGCGTGGAGATCATCGCGCTGGTGTCGCTGTCCACGCCGGCCGTACGCGCGGCGGAACGCCGGGGCGTCGTTCGCGCCGTTCTGGAGAAGCCGATCGCGCTCGCCCGACTGGAGGGGACCGTGAGATCGGCGCTGGCCCGGAGGACGTCACCGTGAGAATCCGGGCCGGGGTGGGGCTCGTGCTGGTGGTCGTCCTGGCATGGGGAGGCTGGCAGCTGCTGGCCGAACCTGCCGTGAGCCAGCCCATCGCATTCCCTCACAAGGCTCATCTCGACCTCGAGGATCCCAAGCTCGAGTGCACGACCTGCCACGACCGGGCGGAGAAGGGGAGGATGGCGGGTCGCCCGTCGACGGGGAAATGCGTTTCCTGCCATTCCGGGACCGACGCCAAGAGCCCCGAGGAGAAGAAACTCCTGGCCCTGGCCGCCAATGGCCGGGAAATCGAGTGGCGACGGGTCTGGCGCCTGCCGCCCCACGTCCTCTTCTCCCATCGCACCCACGTGGCGCTGGCGAAGGTGAAATGCCAGAACTGTCACGGCCCCATGGAGACGCTGACGCGGCCGCCGGCCCGCGCCCTGAAGAGGCTCACGATGAACGACTGCATCGGCTGTCACGAGCAGTGGCGGCCACCGATCGCGATCGCGGGCGCCGCCGGGCGTGAACCCGAGCCGGGGGAGCCGGCGGCACCGCGGCGGGTCTCGACGGACTGCAATGCCTGCCACCGCTGAGGGGCGACGATGCGCGTGACCAGACGCGGATTCCTGCAGGCGCTGGGCGGGACAGCGGGCGCCGCGGCCCTCGTCGGCGGTCGACTGGCCGGGGCGCAGCAGACCGGCGAGGGGCTGCGGCGGTGGGCGACGCCGGAGGAAATTCTGGTGCCCTCCATCTGCCAGCAATGCCCGGGCGGCTGCGGGCTCCTGGTTCGCACGCTCGACGGTGAGGTGGCCGGCCTCTCCGGGAATCCGCTGCATCCGATCAACCGCGGGGCGCTCTGCCCCAAGGCCTTCGGGGGACTCCAGCTCCTCTACGACCGCGATCGTGTGAAGGGACCGCTGGCGCGGGCCGGAGAGCGCGGCAGTTTTCGGCCCATCGGATGGGACGAGGCGCTCGCCCAGGTGACCGCCCGATTGTCCGAGCTCCGGGGCCAAGGTCTCGCGCACACGGTGGCGATCCTCGGCGGACAGTACCGGGGCTATCGCGACACGCTCTGGAAGCGATTCGCCGACGCCTACGGAACGCCCAACTACATCCGGATCCGCTGCCTGGCCCCGGAGCGGCCCGCGCTCGCCCATCAGCTCATGCAAGGGGTCACGACGCCCCTGGGCTACGACCTCGGGGAGGCCCAGTTCATCCTCTCGTTCGGCGTAGGCCTCCTGGAAGCGTGGCTCGGCCCGGTCCACGCCTCCCAGGCCTTCGCCCGTCTCCGCCGAGACGGGGCGCGCCCGCGCGGGCGGTTCGTGCAGGTGGACCCGCGGCGCTCGCCGACGGCCGTCAAGGCGGACCGCTGGGTCCCACTTGTCCCGGGCACGGACGGGCTGCTGGCCCTCGGCATCGCCAACGTCATGATCCGAGAGGGACTGTACGACCGGGAGTTCGTGGACGCCCACACCGCGGGCTTCGAGGACTGGACGAACCGCGCCGGGCAACGCGTGGTGGGGTTCAAGAACGTGATCCTCAAGGAGTACGGGCTCCTCACCGTCTCGACCGCCACCGGCGTTCCCGTGAAGACGATCCTGGAAATCGCCCGGGATCTGGGAACGATCAAGCCGGCCCTGGTCATCGGAGAGCGTGGCCCCGCCTACGGCCCCGAAGATCTGCACACGCGCATGGCCATCCACTGCCTCAACGCGCTGGTCGGCAACATCGGCGTGCGGGGCGGACTCCTGGTCCAGGGCCAGTTGCCACTCACCGCCATGGCCCCGGCGCGACTCGATGAGGCCGCGCAGCGTGGCCTTGAGCACCCGCGCATCGATGGGGCCGGGCAGGGTGACTACCTGCTGGTGCCCGATGCACCCCAGCTGCTGCCCTACCGGATGATGCGCGGCAGTCCGTACCCCGTTAACGCGCTGTTCCTGTTCGCGACGAATCCGCGCGCCAATCACCCCGCCAAAGGGGCTTTCGCGCAGGCGCTGGAGCGGGTGCCGTTCGTCGTGAGCTTCTCGCCCTTCCTCGACGAATCCAGCGCCAAGGCCGACCTGATCCTTCCGGACTCCACCTACCTCGAGCGGTGGCAAGACGACCCGGTGAGCCATCTGGCGGGCTTCTCGTCCTTCAGCCTGGCCCCGCCGGCGTCGTCACCGCTCCAGCAGACGCGGAACACCGCCGACGTCGTGCTGCAGCTCGCGAAGGCACTCGGAGGCACCGTCGCCGGCAGCTTCCCGTGGGCCGGATTCGAGGATCTCCTCTACGAGGGCGCTCGGGGGCTCTACGAGGCAGGCCGCGGCTACGTGGTCACCGCCCACGCCGAGGAGGCGCTCAGAAAGATCCTCGAGCGGCAGGGGTACTGGACTCGGGAGTTCGAGGCCTACGACGACTTCTGGGACGCCCTCCGCACGCGGGGCGCATGGTGGGATCCCACCGGGTTGCCTCTGAGCCGGAAGGCGCTCCTGAGGACACCGTCGGGGAAACTCGAGTTTCCGTCCACCGCGCTCGGGCAGCTCGCCCGCGATCGCGGCGACCAGGTCTCCCTCCCCGCGGTGCCGATCCCCGTCCCCGTCGAGGGCGCCGCGTTCCCTCTCCGTCTCATCACGTACCGGCTCATGAGCCGGCCCGTTGGCGGTGGGAAAAACCAGCCCTGGCTCCTCGAGCAGCCCGCCGTCCACGTGCGCGCCTCGTGGCGCGGATGGGTGGAGATCCATCCGAAGACGGCCGCCGCACTCGGAATCGCCGATGGCGACCAGGTCTGGGTCGAATCGCCGAACGGACGCATCCGGTTGACCGCCAAGCTCTACGCCGGCACCCTGCCCGAGGTCGTTCACATTCCCCTCTTCGCCGGCGGCCCCAATCCCAACGATCTGATCGCCAACGAGACCGATCGGTTCCGGGGCTTCGGGCTCCTCAACACCACCCGCGTGAAGGTTTCCAGGGGCTGAGGCGATGGCGCGCTGGGGCATGGTGATCGATCTGGACCGCTGCACGGGCTGCCAGGCCTGCGTCATCGCCTGCAAGGCCGAGAACAACGTCGCTGCCGTCGGGGCGACCGAAGCCCTCCGCGGACGGACCATCAGCTGGATGCAGGTCCTCGCCGAGGGAGACGACGAGCATCCCGGCGAAGTGAGACGGTTCCTCCCCCGACCGTGCCTTCAGTGCGATGACCCGCCGTGCACCAAGGTCTGCCCCGTGTACGCGACCTACCGGGACCCCGAGGGCATCGTGGCCCAGATCTATGCGCGATGCATCGGCTGCCGCTTCTGCATGGCGGCCTGTCCCTACAACGCGAAGTACTTCAACTGGCGCCGCTACCAGACGGACGCCCCCGGGCAGAACCCCGACGTGTCGGTGCGCCCCAAGGGCGTCGTCGAGAAGTGCACCTTCTGCCACCACCGGCTCCAGAAGGCTCGCGAGCGCGCGCGGGCCGAGCGCCGGGATCTCACCCCCGGGGACTACGTGCCCGCCTGCGCGGAGGCCTGCCCGGCGCAGGCCATCGTGTTCGGTGACCTCGCCGATTCCGGCAGCGAGGTCGCGCGCCTGGCGCGGAGCCCGCGCGCTTTCAGGTTGCTGGAGGAGCTGGGAACGAAGCCCAAGGTGATCTACCTCGGGGAAGGGGAAAGTCGTGGCTGATCCGGCCGGGACCGGCGACGAGGTCCTGCTCGCTCCCATCGAGCGGACGGGTCCGGGCTTCTACTGGATCGTCGGGCTGCTCTCCGTGCTCGTCCTGTGGGGCGCCGCCGCCTACGCGACCCAGTTCGTGGGTGGGCTGGGAGTCACGGGCCTTCACCAGCCGGTCTCCTGGGGATTCTACGTCGCCAACTTCGTCTTCTTCATCGGGATCAGCCATGCCGGGACCCTCATCTCGGCCATCCTCAGGCTCTCGAAGGCCGAGTGGCGGCGGCCCATCACCCGGATGGCCGAGGTGATCACGGTCATGGTGCTGTTCATCGGCGCCGGCCAGATCCTGGTGGACCTGGGTCGTCCGGATCGGATCATGAACGTCATCCGCCACGGCCGCTACCAGTCGCCCCTGCTCTGGGACGCCACCAGCATCAGCGCGTACCTCACCGCCAGCATCGTCTACCTCTACCTCCCCATGATTCCCGACGTCGCGATCCTCCGGGACCGCCTCGCGAAGCGGAAGCTCCTGCACACGGTCCTGGCCCTCGGCTGGACCGGGAGCCTGCGCCAGCAGAAGATCCTGAACCGGGCCATCGCGATCATGGCGGTACTCGTGATCCCCATCGCCGTCTCGGTGCACTCGGTGGTCTCCTTCGTCTTCTCCATGACGCTGCAGCCCATGTGGCACTCGACGATCTTCGGTCCTTACTTCGTGGTGGGCGCCATCTTCTCGGGCATCGCCGCCCTCATCGTCGCCATGATCGCCTTCCGGAGGGCCTACGGGCTGCAGGGCTATCTCAAGCCCGTCCACTTCCGCTACCTGGGGCAACTCCTGCTCGTCATGTCGCTCCTCTGGTTCTACTTCACCTTCGCCGAGTACCTGACCGGCTACTACGGCGGCGAGCCGGAGGAGATGAAGGTCTTCTGGGCGAAATTCAACGGCCCGTTCGGGGTCTTGTTCTGGGGCATGGTCGTCGCCAACTTCGTGATCCCCGTCGTGACGCTGGTGAGCCTCCGCCGGCACACCGTGGGCAAGGTGCTGCTCGCCTCGATCTCCGCCCTCGTCGGCATGTGGCTGGAGCGCTTCATCATCGTCGTGCCCACCCTGTCGAACCCGCGGCTGCCGTTCGGTGAGGGGACCTACTGGCCGACCTGGGTCGAATGGGGAGAGATGGCCGGCAGCTTCGGATTGTTCGCGCTCTTCTACGTCCTCTTCACCAAGTTCTTCCCCATCATCTCCATCTGGGAGATCCGGGAGGGGCGCGAGGTCGGGCTCAAGGAAGTCGAAGAGCGACTGCTGACCTATCTGCCGGACCACGCCGAGCCGGCGCATCCGCCGGCGGGAGCCGTCGTGAGATGAGTCACCCGGGGCCGGCGTCCGATCGCACGGTGAGGACCATCCAGTGGGCGATGGCGGGCGCGGCCGTGCTCTTCATCGGCGGGATCGTGATCTGGATCACCCACCTGATCCGCACCGCGTGGCGGCTCGGCGACGGACCGTCGGCGTCGATCGGGATTTCGCTGGTGGCGATCCCGGTCTTTCTCACGCTTCTCGGCGTGATTCTCTACGTCGTCCGGGGGCTCCTGGGCGAGGCCGGTGATCGACGCGAGCGGGAGACGGTCGATGAGCGGGAGGGAATCTGATGCGCGCGACAGGCCGGTGGATGCTCGCCTCGGCGCTGCTCGTCGTGGCGGCCGCTGTGGCGGACGTCGCGCCGGCCTTCGGCGGCCACGAGAGCCTGTCCGCTCTCCTCCCCGGCAGCCCTCTCGAAGGGAGCCGCCTCTTCACCGGCAAAGGATGTCTGCGCTGTCACGCCGTCCACGGCGTCGGAGGCACGGCCGGCCCCGACCTGGGCCGCGGGATCCTCAATCGTCCGCTGCTCGAGATCGCCGGCGTGATGTGGAACCACTCGCCCGGGATGGAGCACGTGTTCCAGGAGCGGCGGGTCACACGTCCAAGGTTCGAGCCGCCGGAGATGGCGAGCCTGCTGTCCTTCCTCTACTACCTCGGATCGCTCGATCCCCCGGGGGATGCTGCGGTCGGCGCGCGCCTCTTCCGCCAGAAGGGTTGTCGGATCTGTCATGCGCTGGCCGGTGAAGGCGGGGACGTCGGTCCGGCGCTGGATCCCTACAGTCGCTACGCTTCCCCCCTCCACCTGACCGCGGCCTTGTGGAAGCGGGGCCGGGCGATGACGGCAGCGATGCAGGACAAGCGCGTGCCCCGTCCCGTCTTCGACGGCAATGACATTCCCGATCTCCTCGCGTACATCCGCAGCGCGGGGGGAGGCATGGAGCGCGTCTACGCCGCCCCCGGAAGCCCCCGGCGGGGCGAGGAGCTCTTCCGCGAGAAGCGCTGCGTGGAATGCCATGCGGTCCGGGGGCACGGCGGCACCGTGGGGCCCGATCTCGGGCTCAAGCTCAAGGGAAGCCTCATGAGGATCGCGGGGGCCCTATGGAACCACGGGCCACGCATGTGGGCGACGATGGCGGAGCGAGGCATCAAGGTCCCTGCACTCACCACGGAGGAGATGTCGGACCTCATCAGCTACCTCTACTTCTTGCAGTTCATCGACCCTCCGGGCGACGCCGGCCGGGGCGCGGCGGTTTTCAAGGAAAAGCGGTGCGGCACCTGCCACGGTTCGTCCCGGGCCGGCAAGCCCGTGGCCCCGCCCCTGGCCGAGGTCCTGGAGAAGCTCCGCACCCCGCTGGACGTCACCACCGCGATGTGGAACCACGCCGGAAAGATGGAAGCGAGGATGGCGGAGGAGAACGTGGCGTGGCCCGTCCTCAAGGGAGGCGAGATGGCCGATCTCATGACCTATCTGCTCTCGATTCGTGGGAGCTCTCAAGGAGGCGCGCGATGAAACGCTTGATGGCCGTGCTCGCGGTACTGACGCTCTCGGCTTCGATGGCGGCGGCGCAATCGGCGGCGGCGGAGCTTGAAGTCGTGGCCAAGAAAAGCACTGTCGGGCCCGTGATCGACGGCAAGGTGGACAAGATCTGGGACGGCGTGAGGGCCACGAAGGTGATGGCGACCGAGGGGCCCCAGGGTGACGTCGAGATCAGTTTCAAAGTCCTGTACACGGACAAGGACATCTATCTCCTCTTCCAGTGGCCCGACAAGACCATGAGCCAGAACCGCTTCTACGAGTTCACGGGCACCGAGTGGAAGAAGGTGAAGGGTGGCGAGGACCGGTTCAACTTGATGTGGGACATCGCCAATACCATCAAGGACTTCCCCGCCAAGGGATGCACGGCGGCCTGCCACAAGCAGGACAAGAAGGTGATCCTCAGGACCAACGGCCCGACCGAGCGCATGGACGTGTGGCACTGGAAGGCCCAGCGCTCGAACCCCGCGGGGTACATGGATGACCAGTGGCTCGGGCACGAGCTCGTAAAGGACGGCGACGAAGAGATCGCCCGCCATGCCGACGCCAAGACCAGTGGCGGTTACAGCGACAACTGGGACAAGGCGGCCAGACGTCCCAAGTACACCTTCAAGGACGGAGTCAAGCCCGGTCCGTTCCTCCTCAAGAAGGACGCGGTCGAGGCCAAGGACTACGGGAAGTTCAAGACCGGCGACCGGCTGCCCCGTGAGGTGCTCGAGCGACCGGCGGGAAGCAGGGGAGACATCGAGAGCGGGGCGACCTGGGACCGGGGCCGGTGGACGCTGGAAATCAGGCGCGCTCGCGACACGGGAGACCGGGAACACGACGTCCCGTTCACGGATCCCAGCCGTCCCTACTACTTCGGCATCTCGGTCCACGACAACGCCGGGGACGACGAGCATTCCCACACGGGTCAGACCGCACTGAAGCTGTTGCTCAAGTAAGAGTGCGCATGGGGGAGGGAGCCACAATGCTGACCCTGGCTGGACGCGTCGTCGTGATGGCCCTCCTGCTCGTCGCTGTCGCCGCCGCTCCTCCCGCCGTCGGCGACCCGGTGAGCCTGCCGTCGACACTCGTGACCGAGGGCGCCCTGCCCGCGACCGAGCTGGAGGCCGTCTTCCAGGCCTCCAAGTCCGAGACCGAGAGGACGTACGAGCTGGCGCCGAGCTTCCAGTGGTCGCCGATCCCCTCGTTCGGCCTCAAGCTGGTCGTCCCGCTGGACGGCCGCGACCCACGCGAGCCCGAGCCCGCGACCGGCGGCATCGGCGACGTCGGCCTGGTCGTGAAGTACGCCCCGCTGATCCGTCCGGCGCAGCAGCTCGCTGTCGCCGGCGGGATCAGGCTGACCCTGCCCACCGGCAGCGAGCGGCGGGGCCTCGGAGGCGCGTTCGACGTCGGGCCGTTCGTGGCGATCGGCAAGGGCCTCGGTCCCCTGAGCGTCCAGGTCGACGCCGGCTACGGCTGGCAACTCAACGAACCCGAGCCCATCGAGCCCGAAGAAGAGGGCGGGGAGCGGCTGAAGGCGCACAAGGAGCACGGCGCCATGGCCAATATCGCGGTCACGCTATCCCCGATCGCACGCGTGGGCCTCATCCTCGAGCTGAACAGCGTGACGCGAGTGGGTGGCGAAGATGACGGGCTGAACGAGCGCGTGCAGCTCTACCTGACACCGGGGCTGGCCGTGGAGCCGGGCGAAGGGTGGAATCTCCGCGCCGGAGTCCAGCTCCCCCTCACCAGCGCTCGCCAGTTCGACTACAACCTCATCATCCTCCTGACGAAGGGGTTCTGATCGCGAGAAGCTAGAAAAAATGGTGGGGCGCCATGCTCGGCCCCGGACTCGTCCGCACGGCGCGGCGAGCGTAACGCCGGCCCCCGAGCCGGTCAACGACCGCCCCCGGCCTTCGCCCGTCACCGCGTCCGCCGGATGATCGACGTCCTGGACCGGGCGAAGGTCAGCAGATCCTGTCACTCGCTTCACCCGCTCGCGGAGCTGGATGACGCCGTTCGGGAGCGGCTGGGGCGAACGGTAGACGAGGTACTTCACCTTGCCGCCGCCGGAGTACCGGGCGATCGTCGGCTTGTAGTGGATCGTACGGCGGCCGGCCGGGCGGTTCGCCCCACGGCGAGCTGTCCTGGTCGCACCGCGGCGCGGCCTGGGGCGGGCGGTGGCGCGGCTGGCCTCGTTCGGTCCCCAGGGGTCGTAGTCCGCTCTCCAGCCATGCTTCGCGGCGACCCGGTTGGCGTGCTCCACCTGTCCTTCGTCGAGTTGACTTCAGCGCGGGCATCATCGCCGGACTGTCGAGCAGACGCCGGGTCCGGCGTTCGCTCTCAAGCCGCCGCCGTTTGCCTGGCGCGCTCCTGGTCCAGGTGCGCGCGCAGGTGCGATACGAGGAGCCCCAGCTGTTCCTCGTCGGTCTTGCGCATCTGGTCCCAGATCTGCTGGCACGGCCGGCAATCCTGCGCGTCGTTCTTGAAAGTCTCGTAGCGATAGAGGCCCTTCGAGATCACCGCAGCCTTGGTCTCCTTCCCGTTTCGGTGAGCCCGCGACCGGACGCCGTCCGAGACGTTTCGTGCAATGGCAGGGCCCGTGACTCGACGGAGCGGCCCCGGCTCGCCCCGCATGATGCGAAGGTTTTTCAACGGCGGCTGGAGTCAGTCCCGGACCTCGACGGTGAAGGGCGTGGCGAGCGTGCGGAATTCCTCGTCGGTCTTCGTCCCGTCGCGCCACATGAAGACGGCAAAGCGCCCCGGCCGGTCGAGGATGGTGAGGGGGTGGTGCCAGGTGCCGGCGTGGTAGGTGACGCCCTGGCCCGGTCCCGCCAGGAAGGCCACGGCGCGCGAGCCGTCGGGCCCGCCGTCGACGCCGGAGGGCGCGACCACCACGAGCCAGCGCGAGACCTCGAGGGGCATGAAGCTCTGCGAGGAGAATTCGTGCCGCTCCATCACCGTGGCCTCCAGCGGCAGCTTCGGCAGGAACTTCGCGTGGGAGACCGACAGGCTCGCCCACGCGCCGGGCCGGGTCGAGCGGAGGCCCTGGTCGAAGTAGACGCGGCCGAAGTCGGCCGGGGGCGCCAGGACGTCGCCGTAGGGCGTAAACTCGTCGGCGTTCAGGGGCTTGGCGACGATCGTCATCGAGGTCTCCTCGGCTCAGTCGCGGAGCTGGCGGGTCAGGCCGACCACGCGCTCCATGACGAGCATCAGGCCCAGCACGGTGGCGATGAGGACGCCGGACACCGCGGCCACGCGCACGTCGAGCATGCTCTCCATCATCCCCCACA
>DASWJN010000059.1:0-22255 GCA_036397135.1 Candidatus Methylomirabilota bacterium | reverse complement strand
GCAGGACGGGGGCGAGCGCGTGATCGGCGAGCCGACTGACCAGCGAGCCAGCCCCCTTGGGGGATGGGGGGATCGCGCTCGCCCCGTCCGGAGCGAGCCTGCCGCGACCGGCGAGCCATGCCGGCGCCGCCGGCGCCCCCGCACCCCGCCGCCAGCGCCCGTCTGCGCGCGGTGGACATTCACGAACAATGCGCGTTAGTACCCCTTCTGCTTGTCGATCAGCGCGAGCAGGGGGCGGCCGTCGCGCAGCCGTTGCAGGTTCTCGATGAACGTCGCGATGACGCGGCCGGCCCGGCGGGGGGACCCGCCGGCGGTGTGGGGGGTGACGATGGCGCGGGGATGGTGCCAGAGCCGGTGGTCGGCGGGCAGCGGCTCGGGGTCGGTGACATCGAGGCCGGCGCCGCCGATCAGGCCCCCGTCGAGCGCGGCCAGCAGGTCGTCGCCGTACACGATGGCGCCGCGGGTGACGTTGACGAGGATGGCGTGCCGGCGCATCCGGCGGAAGAGATCGCGCGTGAAGAGATGGCGGGTGGCCTTGGTCAGCGGCAGGCAGATGACTACGACGTCGGACGCGCCGAGCAGGTCGTGGAGGCGGTCGGCCTTCCAGAGCGTGACGCCCGCCATCCCCGGCACGTCGTCGATGTCCACCGCCAGCACCCGCATGCCGAAGCCGAGCGCGCGCTCGGCCACTGCGCGGCCGGTGCCGCCGAAGCCGACGATCCCCAGGGGCCGGTCGTACAGCTCCCACTGCTCCTGGCGGATTGGCTCCCGCAGCGTGTAGTCCGGCGTGCGCAGCGCGGTGTGGATGCCGCGGGTGAGGCCGAGCAGCAGCGCGAAGGCATGCTCGGCCAGGTGGATGCCGACCTCGCCCTTCTCGCTGGCCAGGATCACGTCGCTTGCGACCAGCTCGGGGGTGAGGATCGCGTCCACACCGGCGCCGATCGAATGGTAGTAGCGCAGGCGTTTGGCCTCGACGAAGACGTCGTTGGGCACGCGGCCGAAGAGCGCCTCGGTGTCGGCGATCTCCTTGCGCTGGGCGGCCGCCTCGCGCGCCTCGATCAGCGTCGAGCCGGGGCCGGCCGATTCGAGGATGCGCGCCTGGTCGGCGGGGGGGATGGCGGGGCAGATCATGTTGGGCGTGTACAGGATTTTCACAGGAGTCTCTCCATGACGATGGTGTCCACCCACTGGCCGTCCAGCTGGCCCTGCTCCTTGTAGACGCCGACCGTGCGAAAGCCCATCCTCTCGTAGAGCGCCATGCCGCCGGGGTTGAAGGGGAAGGCGGACAGCACGAGCTTGTGGTAGCCGTGCTCGCGCCCCAGCTCGATCAGCCGCGCCAGCAGCACGCGGCCGACGCCCTTGCCGCGCCACGCGCGCTCGACGTACACGGAGAAGTCGGCGACGAACCGGTAGGCGGGGCGCGGGTTGAACACGTTGAGGCTGCCCCAGCCGGCGATGGTGCCGTCGTCCTCCGCCACGATCACCGGGTGGCGCGGGCTCCGCGAGGCCATCCACTGGCGGCGCTCCTCGGGCGTGCGTAGCTCGGTCTCCAGCGTGGCCAGGCGGTCCTCGATGCCCTGGTTGTAGATGGCGCAGACGGCGGCGGCGTCGGCCTCGGTCGCCGGGCGCACGCGATAGTCGGCCATCTCATTCAACGTCGGGGGGAGCGAGCGCCGCTCCTCCCCGACCCCCCCCACCGGTCACCGGCGGCGTCCAGCCGTTCACGGGCTCAGCCCAGCTCCCGGGCGTCCAGCCGGCCGTCCTTGTGCTGGCGGGCGAACTCGTCGAGCGTGCGGCGCACACCGTCCACCAGCGCGGTCGGTGGCGCCGGCCCCAGCTCGCGCTGGTAGCGCGTGTCGTCGAGCGCCGACACGAAGGGCAGCGGCTCGTCCACGTGACGGATGAGGCCCCTGGCCGAGGGCCACGCGGTCTCGATCACCTTCACGACGTCGGCGAGGAGGACGGACGAGCCGTGCAGGTTGTAGACGCGGGCGCGGTCGAGGCTGGCGCGCGACGCGCGGATGGCCGCGCGGGCGACGTCCTCGACGTAGATCAGATCGGTGCTGCCGCCCCAGCGCAGCTCGAACGGCCGGCCGAGGACGGCCGCCTTCATGGCCAGCGTCGGCGCGGCGGTGACGCCGACGTCGCGCCCGGGACCGTACACGGCCAGCGGCCGGAAGCCCGACGAGCGGATCCGGTGCTCCTCCCAGTACACGCGCGCCGTCTCCTCGTTGGCGACCTTGAAGACGCCGTAGTGCGTGGCCGGGCGGGGCGGCGCGTCGTCGCGCAGCGGCCCCGGCGGGTACAGGGCGGGCGGCCCGAACACCGCCGCCGAGGAGGCGTAGACGACCCGCTCGACGCGGCCGCCGCTCGCCCGGGCCGCCTCGAACACGTTGGCGGTGCCCACCACGTTGATCAGGGCGCCCGTCGGCGGATCCTGGCGGCAGCGCGGCACCTGCCAGGCGGCCAGGTGGATGATCCGCCGCACGTCGTGCTCCCGCACGGCGCGCCCGACCGCTTCGCGGTCGCCGACGTCGCCCCGCACCAGCGTCACGCGCTCGGCCACGTCGTCGCCGGCGATCGTGCGCAGGCGCCAGGGGTCGTCGCCGAGGTCGAACACCACGGGCCGCTCGCCCTCGGCGAGCAGGCTGCGCGCCACCCATGAGCCGATGCAGCCGAAGCCGCCGGTGATCAGGGTCGTCATCGCCCGGAGACGATAGCACAGGGCGCGGCGCCCGCCCCGGCGCCGTGCTCGTCTATAATCGCGGCGAAGAGCTCGGCAAATCGCCCGACCGAAGGAGATCTGCTCGATGAGTGTCGATCGCCCCCTCGTCGTCCTCGCCGGTCCCATCAACGCCGACGGTCACGCCAACCTCGAGCGCGAGGCCCGCGTCGTGCTGTGCAACGCCGAGACCGAGGCCGAGTTCCTGAAGGTCGCCGCCGACGCCGACGGCATCCTGTTCCGGGCCAAACCCCGCTGCACCGACAGTTTGATGGCAGCCTGCAAGCAGCTGAAGGTCGTCGGCCGCCACGGCGTCGGGCTCGACACGGTCGACATCCCGGCCGCCACCCGCCTGGGCGTCGCGGTCGTCCACGCGCCCGGCTCGAATTCGCAAGCGGTGGCCGAGCACGCCCTCATGCTCATGCTGATGTGCGCCAAGCGGGCGCTGGCCATCGACCGCATGACGCGGGGGGGCGACTGGGGCGGCCGGCGCGATTCGCAGAACACGGAGCTCGGCGGCAAGACGCTGGGGATCGTCGGCATCGGCAACGTGGGGCGGCGGGTGGCGAAGGTCGCCGGCGCGCTCGGCATGAGGGTGCTCGCGTATGACAAGTACGTGAAGGGCGACGAGGTCCGCCGCCGGGGCGCGGAGCCGGCCGCCAGCCTCGAGACGCTGCTGCCCCAGGTGGACGTGCTGACCTGCCACACCCCGCTGACGGCGGAGACGGCGCACATGATCAACCCGCGCACGCTGGGTCTCATGAGGCCAGGGGCGATCTACGTGAACACCTCGCGCGGCGGCGTGCAGCAGGAGGAGGCGCTGTTCGAGGCGCTCACGCGCGGGCAGCTCGCCGCCGCCGGCATCGACGTGTGGGAGGAGGAGCCGGCCTCGCGCGACAACAAGCTCTTCAACCTCGACAACGTCGTCTGCTCCTCGCACGTGGCCGGCGTGACGCGAGAGGCGTCGCGGCAGGCGTCGCTGCAGGTCACCGGCGAGATGCTGCGCGTGCTCCGCGGCGAGATGCCCGACGTGCTGGTGAATCCGGAAGTGGGGCCCCGCCTCGGACTCAGGTAGAATCCTCCCATGGCCATCGACACCCGCCATCCGCGCGAGATCCGGGCCGACATCCGGCGCGGCAAGCTCAGCGGGGTCACCGCGGGCCTCGGCCAGGGTTTCGTGCAGGCCAACCTCGCCGTGCTGCCGCGCGAGCTCGCCTACGACTTCCTGCTCTTCTGCCAGCGCAACCCGCGGCCGTGCCCGCTGATCGAGGTCACGGATGTCGGATCCGCCGAACCGGTGGGCATCGCGCCGGGTGCGGACCTCCGGACGGATCTCCCTCGCTATCGCATCTACAAGGACGGCGTGCTGGCCGACGAGGTCACCGACGCGTCTCCATACTGGCGCGACGACCTGGTCGCGTTCCTGCTCGGCTGCTCGTTCACCTTCGAATGGGCGCTGCTGGAGGCCGGCATCCGCCTCTGGCACGTCGAGCACGGCAAGAACGTCGCCATGTGGAAGACGTCGATCGAGTGCCGGCGCGCCGGCGCCTTCCACGGGCCGATGGTCGTGTCGATGCGCCCGATCCCTTCCAGCCAGCTGTCCAAGGCGGTCACGGCCAGCGCGCGCTTCCCGAACGCCCACGGCGCGCCGATCCACATCGGCGATCCCGCCGTCCTCGGGATCACGGACATCGCCCGCCCCGACTGGGGCGACGCCCAAGAGTTCGGGCCGGGTGACGTGCCGGTCTTCTGGGCGTGCGGAGTGACGCCGCAGGCGGTGGCGCTGGCCAGCAAGCCGTCGTTCATGCTGACGCACAGCCCGGGCCACATGTTCATCACCGACCTGCCGAATTCCTCGCTGGCGGCGCTCTGAGGACGGCGTCTGCGATTCGCTCCCGCCGGTGATCTGGCCGTCTCCGTCGAGCTCGGCGACGAGATCAGCGTGGAGATCAATACCCGGGTGCGTGCGCTCGAGTTCCTGATCCAGCACAAGGCGCTGCCCGGGGTGGTCGAGACCGTCCCGACCTTCCGCTCGCTGCTGGTCTACTACGACCCCCGCCAGGTCGGCTACGAGGCGCTGTGCGCCACGCTCGGCGCGCTGGCCGAGCAGGCGGAGGCGGCCGTGCTGCCCCCGGCCCGCTCGATCGAGGTCCCCTGCTGCTACGATCCCGAGCTGGGGCCCGACCTCGCGGCCGCGGCCGAGCGGCTCGGGATGTCGGTCGACGAGCTGGTGAGCCTGCACGCGAGCGTCGAGTACCTCGTGTACTTCGTCGGGTTCACGCCGGGGTTGCCGTACATGGCCGGCGTGCCCGAGCGCATCCAGCTGCCGCGCCTGCCGACGCCGCGGGTGAAGGTGCCGCCCGGCAGCGTGGGCCTGGGCGGCGCCCAGTTCTGCATCTACTCGGTCGAGAGCCCCGGCGGCTACTGGCTGCTCGGCCGCACGCCCCTGCGGCTCTACGACCCCGAGGCGGCGGAGCCGACGCTGTTGCGAGCGGGCGACCGCGTGCGGATGCGGCCGATCGACCGCGTGGAATACGACGCCCTCGCCGCCCGCGTGGCCGCGCGGGACTACCGGCCGGTGATCGCGTGATCCGCATCGTCGACCCCGGGCCGCAGACGACGGTGCAGGATCTGGGGCGCCCCGGCCACCTGCGCGACGGCATTCCACCGTCGGGGCCGATGGACGTGCGCGCGTTCGTGATCGCCAACCGGCTCGCCGGCAACCCCGACGGCGCCGCCGGGCTGGAGTGCACGCTGCTGGGGCCGCGCTTCACCGTCGAGACCGCGTGCGCCATCGCGGTGACCGGCGCCGACGCCCCGGTGACGGTCAACGGCGAGGCGGCGCCCGCGTGGACGACGCTCGTGCTGGCGGCCGGCGACACGGTGCGCATCGGCGCCGCGCGTGCGGGGGTCCGTTTCTACGTGGCGTTCTCGGGCGGCCTCGACGTGCCGCTGGCGCTCGGCTCGCGTGCCACCTACCTGCGCGGGCGCCTGGGGGGCGTGGAGGGCCGCGGCCTCAAGCGCGGCGACGGGCTGCGCGTGTTCCCGGCGCCGTCCCCGCCGGCGCGCCGGCTCCCGGCGCTCGAGGTCCCGTCGTTCGAGGCCGAGCCGGAGATCCGGGTGGTGCTGGGGCCCCAGGCCGACCGCTTCACCGCCGAGGGCATCGCGGCGTTTCTCGGCGGCCCCTACGAGATGCTCCCGCAGTCCGACCGGATGGGCGCGCGCTTGGCGGGGCCGCGCATCGTCCACGCGCGCGGGCACGACATCATCTCGGACGGCATCGCGCTCGGCTCGATCCAGGTGCCCGGCGACGGCCAGCCCATCGTGCTGCTGGTCGACCGGCAGTCGACCGGCGGCTACACGAAGATCGCCACGGTGGGCTCGTTCGACATCGGCCGAATCGGCCAGGTCAAGCCCGGCCAGCGGGTAGGGTTCCGCGCGGTGGACGTTGCCGAGGCTCACCGCCTGCGCCGATCCTGGGAGGCGGCCCTGGCCGGAGCGCTCGGCGGCCCGATCGCCGCGGTCCCGGCGGCATGAGCGCCATCGACAACCGAGGGGCATCACGGCGGCGCCGGGACGCTCCGAGCATGCGGGCGGTGTGAGGGGCCATCTCGGCGCCCCCCACGGGAGGAATCCGATGAGTCTCGACAAGGAAGTCAGCGAGTACGCGGCGAAGACCGGCCGCTCGCGTGCCCTTCACGAGGAGGCGGTGGCCGTCATGCCCGGCGGCAACAGCCGGACGACGACGTTCTTCGACCCGTACCCGTTCTACTTCCAGCGCGGGCAGGGCGCGCACATCTGGGACGCCGACGGCATCGAGCGCGTGGACTTCAACGGCAACTACACGAGCCTGGTGCTCGGCCACGCCACCCCCGACGTGGTGAAGGCCGTGCAGGCGGTGGCCGAGTCGGGGCTGTCGTTCCCCGGCCCCACCGAGCACGAGATCCGGCTGGCCGAGATGCTCGTGCGGCGGGTGCCATCGGTCGAGAGCCTGCGCTTCACGAACTCCGGCACCGAGGCGACGATGAACGCCGTGCGCCTGGCCCGCGCGTTCACCGGCCGGCCCAAGCTGGCGAAGTTCGAGGGCGCGTTCCATGGCACCCACGACTGGGTGATGGTCAGCGTGAGCGGGGATACGAAGGCGTGGGGCAATCGCCGCCGGCCCAAGCCGGTGGCGTGGTCGGCCGGCATCCCGCCGGCGATCCTCAAGAACGTCGTCGTGCTGCCCTGGAACGACCCCGAGGCATGCGAGGAAATCCTGGCCAAGGAGGCGTCCACCATCGCGGCCGTGATCGTGGATCCGTTCATGTGCAACGCCGGGCTGCTGCCGCCCGTCGAGGGCTTCCTGCCGCGCCTGCGCGAGGTGACCGAGCGGCACGGGATTCTGCTGATCCTGGACGAGGTCATCTCGTTCCGCGCGGCGTGGGGGGGCGGTCAGGAGCGCCTCGGCCTCCGGCCCGATCTCACGACCTTCGGCAAGATCATCGGGGGCGGCCTGCCGGTCGGCGCCTTCGGCGGCCGGCGCGACGTCATGGCCTTCTACGATCCGCGCAAGGGCGGCGCCCGCATCAGCCAGGGGGGGACGTTCAACGCCAACCCGGTCACGATGGCGGCCGGCGTGGCCACGCTGAACGCGCTGACCCCGGAGGCGTACACGCGGCTGGAGGCACTCGGCGACCGGCTGCGCGGCGGTGTGAGCCGGCTGCTGGCGGCGACGCGCCGGCGCGGCCAGGTGACGGGCGCCGGCTCGCTGTTCTGGCTGCACTGGACCTCGGAGACGCTGAGCGACTACCGCTCGACCAGGGCCAAGGACGCCGAGACGGCCCAGCGGGTCTTCATGGGCATGCTCAACGAGGGCATCCTGATGACCCAGCGCGGCCTCGGCGCCTGCTCGCTGGCCATGACCGACGAGGACGTCGACCGCTTCGTCAACGCCCTCGCCCGCGTCCTCGCCCGCCAGTAGAGAAGTGCGGCACCGCGAGGCGTAGGAAGGGGTACCGGGCGGGTTCTATGCTGGGGAGGTTTGGAGGGGGTCTCCCCCTCCAAGACGAACAGGACATAAGGAAAGGACACGGGCAATGGCCAAGCACATAGACCTGAATTGCGACATGGGCGAAAGTTACGGCCGCTGGTCCTTGGGCGCCGACGAGGAGATCATGCCCTTCATCACGTCGGCCAACGTCGCCTGCGGCTTTCACGGCGGCGACCCTCACGTGATGCGCAAGACCGTGGCCCTCGCGCTCCGGCACGACGTGGCCATCGGCTCGCATCCCTCGCTGCCCGACCTCATCGGCTTCGGGCGGCGCACCATGGACGTCTCGCCGGCCGAGCTGAAGGACTATCTCTGCTACCAGACCGGCGCGCTCCGCGAGTACTGCCGCGCCGCCGGCACCGACCTGCAGCACATGAAGCCGCACGGCATCCTCTACACGATGATCGAGAAGCAGCCGGACCAGTCGTGGTCGACCGCCATCGGCGAGGCCTCGCGCGAGTCGGGGAAAGAGCTGATCCTGATGGCGCTATCCTCGGGCAACTACGACCGGACGGTACGAAAGATGGGCATCCGCACGGCCTCCGAGGGCTTCGCAGATCGCGCCTACAACGTCGACCTCAGCCTCGTCTCGCGCAAGCTGCCGGGCTCGCTCATCACCGACCCCCAGCGGGCGGCCGAGCAGGCGGTGCGGATGGCGCTGGAGGGCAAGGTGCGGACGATCGACGGCGCGGACGTCGACATCTCGGTGCAGACGATCTGCTGCCACGGCGACACGCCGGGCGCCCAGCACATCGTGCGCACTGTGCGCGAGGCGCTCGACCGGGCCGGCTGCCAGGTCAAGCCGCTCCGCGACTGGCTGCCGAAGGGCTGAAGAATCTACACCGCGCTACGCCGCCACCGGCGCGGCGGACGCAGGGGGGAGCCGATCGAGGAGCGCCGACCAGGCCAGCGGCTTGGTGAGGACGACGTCGGCGCCGGCCTGGCGCGCACGGCTGATGCAGGGCTCGTCGTAGCCCGTCACCACCACCACCCACGGCCGGCGGCGCGCCGTCGCCACGACGTGGCGGATCACCATGTCGCCGGGGATGTCGGGCAGGCCGAGGTCGGTGAGGAGCACGTCGAAATCCTGCTGGGCGGCCAGCTCGACGGCCTCGCGGCCGCTGCCGGTCGCCGTCACCTCGGCCCCCTCGGCCGCCAGCAGCAGCGTGAAGACGTCGCGGATGTCCTGCGCGTCCTCGACGAGGAGCACTCGCGCCCCGCGCAGGTGCTTCCGGCGCTGCATCGCCCGGATTAATGGAGCAAAAGTGGTGCCGCTCATTCGCGCCGGTGGCCCCGGAGGCCGTCGCCGGCTCTTGACCACCCCAGGGCGTGGTGGTCTACTGAGGCGCCCGTGGACACCTCGCTGAAGCGCACGCCGCTCTTCACCGCGCACGTCGAAGCCGGTGCGCGCATGGTCCCCTTCGGCGGCTGGGAGATGCCGGTGCAGTACACCGGCATCGTCGAGGAGCACCGCACGGTGCGCGCCGCCGCCGGCTGCTTCGACGTGAGCCACATGGGGGAGTTCGAGGTCGACGGCCCCGGCGCGCTGGCGGCCCTGCAGCGGCTCACGACCAACGACGTCGCCGCTCTCGAGATCGGTCAGGTCCAGTATTCGGTCCTCTGCCATCCGCACGGCGGCATCGTCGACGACCTCACGGTCTATCGCCTCGCGGCCGATCGCTACATGATCACCGTCAACGCCGGCAACATCGCCAAGGACTGGGCCCACGTCACCCACCACGGGCCCGCCGCACGCTGGCGCAACGTCTCGGACGAGACCGGGCTCATCGCGGTGCAGGGGCCGAAGGCCGAGGCGCTGGTCGGCCGGCTCGCCGACGTCGACGTCACGCGCATCGGCTACTATCGTTTCGCGCCGGGCAAGGTGGCCGGGGCCGGCACGCTGATCTCGCGCACCGGCTACACCGGCGAGGACGGCTTCGAGCTGTACGTCGCCGCCGCCGACACCGCGCGGCTGTGGAAGGCGCTGCTCGAGGCCGGCCGCGCCGACGGCGTGGCGCCGATCGGGCTGGGCGCCCGCGACACGCTGCGCCTGGAGATGCGCTACGCGCTCTACGGCAACGACATCGACGACACCACCAATCCACTCGAGGCCGGGCTGGGCTGGGTCGTGAAGCCGGCCAAGGGCGAGTTCATCGGACGGGAGGCGATCGAGCGCGTGCGCGCGGCGGGGCCGGCGCGGCGGCTGGTGGGCCTCGAGATGACCGAGCGTTCGGTCCCACGGCACGGCTACCCGGTGCTGAAGGACGGGGCCCCGACCGGCGTGGTGACCTCGGGCTCCTACGGCCCCTCGGTCGACCGCTACATTGCGCTCGCCTACGTGGCGACGCCGCACGCCGCCGTCGGCACCGAGCTGGGCGTGGAGATCCGCGGCCAGGCCAAGGGCGCCCGCGTGGTGAAGACACCGTTCCATCCGTCCCGGGTCAAGAAAGGCTGAGCGATGTCGAACGTCCCCGCAGATCTGAGGTACACGCGCGAGCACGAGTGGGCCAAGCAGGAGGGCGGCCGGGTCCGGGTGGGCATCACCGCCTTCGCGCAGGAGCAGCTCGGCGACGTCGTGTTCGTGGAGCTGCCCAAGGTGGGCGCCCGCGTCCGGGCGCACCAGACCTTCGGCGTCGTGGAATCGGTGAAGGCCGTGTCCGACCTCTTCGCGCCCGTCTCGGGCGAGGTGGCCGAGGCCAACGTCGAGCTGGGCCAGACGCCGGAGATCGTCAACCAGGATCCCTACGGCAAGGGCTGGATGATCGTGGTGACGCCCGCCGATTCCACGGAATGGGACCAGCTGCTGACGGCCGCCCAGTACGAGGAGTTCATCGCGCAGGGCGGGCATTGATGCGCTACCTGCCCAACACGCCGCAGAACCAGCGCGCCATGCTCGAGACCATCGGCGCCCGCGGGGTGGAAGACCTGCTCGTCAAGATTCCGGCCAAGGCGCGGCTGTCACGGCCGCTGGCGCTGCCCCCGGCCCTGGCCGAGGGGGACTTGATCCGTCACCTGCGCGGGCTGGCCGGGAAGAACGCCGACGCGGACACCTGGACCTGCTTCCTCGGCGCCGGCGCCTACGACCACCACGTGCCGAGCCCGATCAACCACCTCATCCTCCGGGGGGAGTTCTTCACCGCGTACACGCCCTACCAGCCGGAGGCCAGCCAGGGCACGCTGCGCACGATCTACGAGTACCAGACGATGATCGCCGAGCTGACCGGCATGGACGTGGCCAACGCCTCCATCTACGACGGCGCCTCGTCACTGGCCGAGGCCGTGCTGATGGCCCACTCGATCAACGGCCGGGCGGAGATCGCGCTGGCCGGCGGGCTCAACCCGCTCTACCGCCGCGTCGTGGAGACGTACGTGGACGGGCCCGGGCTGAAGCTGCGCGACGTGCCGTCGCCCGAGGGCGTGGTGGACCTGGACGCGGCGCGGCGCGTGGTCGGGGCCAAGACCGCGGCGCTGGTGGTGCAGTCACCGAACTTCTACGGCTGCCTGGAGGACGTCGCGGCCGCCGCCGAGCTGGCTCACGCCGCCGGCGCGCTGCTCGTCGCCGTCAGCGATCCCGTGAACCTGGGCGTGCTGGAGGCGCCGGGCCGGCAGGGGGCGGACATCGTCGTCGGGGAGGGGCAGGGGCTCGGCGTTCCGCTGGGGTTCGGCGGCCCCTATCTCGGCGTGTTCGCCGCCAAGAACGAGTTCGTGCGCCGGATGCCGGGCCGGCTGGTGGGCGCCACCGTGGACCTCGACGGCAACCGCGGCTTCGCGCTGACGCTGCAGACGCGCGAGCAGCACATCCGCCGCGCCAAGGCCACGTCGAACATCTGCACCAACGTCGCGCTGTGCGCGCTGATGGCGACGATCTACATGGCGACCCTCGGGAAGGCCGGCCTCGTGCGGGTGGGCGAGCTGTCCACGGCCAAGGCCCACTACGCGGCCGAGCGCCTGAGCGCCGTGCCCGGCGTCTCGCTGCGCTTCGCCCAGCCGTTCTTCAAGGAGTTCGCGCTGCGGCTGCCGAGGCCGGCCGAGCGGGTCGCCGCCCGGCTCGCCCGGCAGCGCATCCTGGCCGGGCTGCCCCTCAAGACCTTCGACCGCAAGCTGGGTGATTGCCTGCTGGTGGCGGTGACGGAGACGCGCACGAAAGACGAGATCGACACGTTCGCCGACGCGCTGGCCACGGCGGTGGCCTGATGCCCTACGACAACCAGCGCCACTACGATCGGCTGATCTTCGAGCTGTCGTCTCCCGGCCGGATGGCGTTTTCACTTCCCGAGCCGGACGTCCCGGTCGAGCCCGCCCTCGCCGCGGTGCCCGAGCAGTACCGCCGCCGCGAGCCGGCCGCCCTGCCCGAGGTCTCGGAGCTGGACGTCGTGCGCCACTACTCCCGATTGTCCCAGCTGAACTACGGCGTCGACACGCACTTCTACCCGCTCGGGTCGTGCACGATGAAGTACAACCCGAAGATCAACGAGGACATGGCGCGCCTGGGCGGCTTCGCGCGGCTGCACCCCCTGGCGCCGGCCGCCCTGTCCCAGGGCGCGCTCGCCCTCATGCACGAGCTGGCCGGCATGCTCGCCGAGATCGCCGGGATGGACGCGGTGTCGCTGCAGCCGGCGGCCGGCGCCCAGGGCGAGCTGACCGGCGTGCTGATGATCCGCGCCTACCACGAGGCCCGCGGCGAGCAGCGCACCAAGGTCCTGATCCCCGACTCCGCCCACGGCACCAACCCGGCCTCGACGGCGCTGGCCGGCTACGAGGTGATCGAGGTGAAGTCGGACGCCGAGGGGCAGGTGGAGCTGGGCGACCTCGACCGCCACCTCGGCCCGGACGTCGCCGCGTTCATGATCACGGTGCCCAACACGCTCGGCAACTTCGAGCCGCGCGTGATGGAGATCGCCGAGGCCTGCCACGCCCGCGGCGTGCAGGTCTACATGGACGGCGCCAACCTGAACGCGATCCTCGGCCTCACCCGGCCGGGCGACCTCGGCTTCGACGTCTGCCACTTCAACCTGCACAAGACGTTCACCACGCCGCACGGCGGCGGCGGCCCGGGCGCCGGACCGGTGGGCGTCAAGACGCACCTGGAGCCGTTCCTGCCGGCGCCCGTGATCGTCAGGCGCGACGAGCTGTACACGCTCGACTGGAAGCGCCCGCAGTCGATCGGCAAGCTCCAGGCCTTCTGGGGCAACTTCGGCATGCACGTGCGCGCCTACACCTACATCCGCACGATGGGCGCCGACGGCCTGCGGGCGGTCAGCGAGAACGCCGTCCTCAACGCCAACTACGTGATGAAGCGCCTGGAGGGCCACTACGACATCGCGGCGCCCGGGCCCTGCATGCACGAGTGCGTCCTCTCCGCCCGTCGTCAAAAGAAGCTGGGTGTCACTGCGAGTGATGTCGCCAAGAGGCTTCTGGACCTCGGCTTCTACGCCCCCTCGACCTACTTCCCGCTCATCGTCGAGGAGGCGCTGATGATCGAGCCGACGGAGACCGAGTCGAAGGAGACCCTGGACGCCTTCTGCGAGGCGATGATCCGCATCGCGAAGGAGACCGAGACCGATCCCCAGGCCATCCACCAGGCGCCGGTGACGACGCCCGTCCGCCGCCTCGACCAGACCAGGGCCGCCCGCGAGCCGAACCTCCGGTGGAGGCCGACGACGTAGCACGGCGCGTCGACCGGCCAGCCGGGCGTCCCGGCCGGCTTGGCCTCCCTCGCCCTCTGGATTACTCTTACCGGTAAGAGTCTTACAGGAGGCATGGGATGCGCGTCACCAGCAAGGGGCAGGTCACGATCCCCCAGGCCATTCGGAAGAAGGCGGGACTGGAGCCCAACACCGAGGTCACGTTCACGATCAGCCGTGGGGTCGTGATCCTCAGGAAGGCCACGACCGCCCGCGATCGTGGTCGTCGGCTGGTCGAGGCGATGCGGGGCAAGGCTACGAGCGGCCTGACGACCGACCAGATCATGGCGCTGACTCGGCGCTGACGGCCGCGGCGGTGGCGGACGTGCTCGTCGACAGCAACGTCCTCCTCGACGTCTTCACCGAGGATCCACGGTGGTACGATCGCTCGGCCGCCGTCCTGGCCGAGGTCGCCGGCCGTCACGAGCTGATCGTGAACCCGCTCGTCTACGCGGAGGTATCGGTGGGCTTCGAGCGCATCGAAGAGCTGGATCGCGCGCTGCCGCCCGAACGCTTCCGGCGCGAAGCGCTGCCGTGGGACGCGGCGTTCCTGGCCGGGAAGTGCTTCCTGCGCTACCGGCGGGCCGGCGGCGTCCGGCGCACACCGCTGCCGGACTTCTACATCGGCGCTCACGCGGCGGTCCGGGACATCGCCTTGCTGACACGCGAGGCGGCCCGCTACCGGACCTACTTTCCCCGACTCGAGCTGATCGAGCCGTGAACCGCTGGCGACTGCTGGTCACCGAGCCGGCCGATGGCGCGACGAACATGGCGATCGACGAGGCGCTCTGGCGCGGCCGCCAGGCCGGCGAGTCGCCTCCCACCCTGCGCTTCTTCGCGTGGGCTCCCCCGACGGTCTCGCTCGGTTACGGCCAGCCGCTCGACCGCCACGTGGACGTCGCGGCCTGCCGCGCGCTCGGCGTCGGCCTCGTGCGCCGTCCCACCGGCGGCAGCGCGATCTACCACGACGGTCCCGAGCGCGAGGTGACGTACAGCGTCGTGGCGACGGCGGCGGACCTGGGCATCGGCCCCGATCTGCTGGAGACCTACCGCTGGATCGGCGCTGCGCTGCTGCGAGGGTTGCAGGCGCTCGGCGCCCCGGCCGAGCTGGTGCCCGAGCGGCCCCCGGACGGCCCCGTCCCCGCCTTCTGCTTCGCGCGCACCGGCGTGTTCGAGATCGAGGTCGGTGGCCGCAAGCTCGTCGGCAGCGCCCAGCGCCGGCAGGGGGAGTCCTTCCTCCAGCACGGCGCCGTCCTGCTGGGCGTGGACGAGCCCCGATTGCGCTCGCTGTTCCCGACCACGCGCGAGCCGCTCGCCACGCTCACGACGCTGGAGGCGGCGATCGGCCGCCGGCCGTCGTTCGACGAGGTGGCCGACGCGCTGGCCACGGCCTTCGAGCGGGAGCACGGGCTCGACCTGCGGCCCGGCGGGCTCTCGGCCGAGGAGACGGCCCGGGTGGCGGCGCTGGTCACCGACCGCTACGCGAGCCCGGCCTGGCTCGCGGCCTCCGCGTGAGCGACGGGCGCGAGTACCCGGTCGTCCCCCGGGTCGGCGTCGGTGCGGTCGTCCTCGACGGCCGGTGGGTGCTGCTGGTCCGTCGCGGCAAGCCGCCGGCGCATGGCAAATGGAGCCTGCCCGGCGGGCTCGTCGAGCTGGGCGAGACGACCCGGGAGGCCGTCCGTCGCGAGATCGCCGAGGAGTGCGGGCTGCAGATCACGGTGGGCGATGTCGCCGGCGTGCTGGATCGCGTGATCCGTGATGCCGAGGGACGCATTCGCTATCATTGGGTGCTGGTCGATTACGTGGCGTTTCCCGAGTCGGGGACGCTGTGCGCCGCCAGCGATGCCGACGAGGCGCGGTGGGTGGAGGTGGACCAGGTGGATCGACTCGACACGACCGAGGGGCTGATGGACATGATCCGGCGCGCGGTGGCGCTCACCGAGCGGGGCCGGCCGTGAACGTCACCGTGCGCGGCGAGCCGCTGGCCGCGGTCGCCGCCGACGCGATCGTGGTCGGCGTCTACGCCGACGACAAGAAGCTGCGGGAGCCGGCGGCCGGGGTGGACCAGGCGGCGGGCGGCGCGGTGCGCGACGTCCTCGACGCCGAGAAGTTCCAGGGCAAGGTCGGTCACGTGACCCACCTGCACACGAACGGGCGGCTGCCCGCGCGCCGCGTCGTCGTCGTCGGCCTCGGCAAGCGCGCCGAGACCACGGCCGAGGTCGTGCGGCGGGCGGCGGCGTCGGGCCTGCGACGCTCCCGTGACCTCGGCGCCCGCACGGTCGCCATCGAGATCCTCGGCGATCGGCTGCCGGCGCGCCAGCGCGCCCAGGCGGTCGTGGAGGGCGGCATCCTCGGCACCTACACCTTCGATCGCTACAAGCGCGAGAAGAGCGACAAGCAGGTGGAGACGCTGCAGGTGACCGAGCCGGACGGCCGCCAGCGCCGGGACGCCGCCGAGGGGGCCCGCCGCGGAGAGGTCTTCGCCCAGGCCACCTGGTTCGCGCGCGATCTCGTCAATGCGCCCGCCAACGAGGTGCACCCGACGCACCTGGCGCGGGTGGCGGCGGACATCGCCAAAGCGGCCGGGCTCGAGCTGCGGGTCCTGGAGCGGGCCGATTGCAAGAAGCTGGGCATGGGCGCGTTCCTGGGCGTGGCCGCCGGCAGCGAGCAGCCGCCGAAGTTCATCCACCTGACGTACGCGCCGTCCGGGCGCCGCCGCAAGAAGGTCGCCGTCATCGGCAAGGGAATCACCTTCGACTCCGGCGGGCTCGATCTCAAGAGCGCCGAGGGGATGCTGCGCATGAAGGACGACATGTCGGGGGCGGCGGCCGTGCTCGGCATCATGCGGGCGCTGCCGGCGCTCAAGCCGGCCGTGGAGGTCCACGGACTCATCGCGGCCACCGAGAACATGCCCTCGGGGTCCGCCATCCGCCCCGGCGACATCCTGAGAGCGATGAACGGCACCACGATCGAGATCGGCAACACCGACGCCGAGGGGCGGCTGACGCTGGCCGATGCGATCTGCTATGCGAGCCAGAAGGTCGGCGCCGACGAGATCGTGGACATGGCCACGCTGACCGGCGCCTGCGTGGTGGCGCTGGGCCCGCTCTGCTCGGGGCTGTTCGCCAACGATCAGGCCCTGGCCGACCGGCTGCTGGCCGCCGCCGAGGCCGCCGGCGAGCGGGTCTGGCAGCTGCCGCTGATCGACGACTATCGCGAGCACCTCAAGAGCGACGTGGCCGATCTCAACAACGTCGGCCCGCGCGGCGGCGGCGCCATCACGGCCGGGCTCTTCCTCAAGGAGTTCGCGGGCGACCGCTCGTGGGCCCACCTGGACATCGCCGGCCCCGCTTTCGTGGAGAAGGACACGCCGCTGGCGCCCAAGGGCGGCACCGGCTGCGCCGTGCGTACTCTTCTCACGTACCTGACCGAGACCGCACGCTAATGATTCTCGTTGAATCCGGTGACGCCGGGGGTTGGGCGCGGGGGTCGGGGGCGCGCCAGCATGGCTCGCCTGTCGCCGTAACTCGCTCCGGGCACGGCTCGCTCGGGCCCCCCATCCCCCAGAGGGGGCTGGGGCGCAGACCAGTCGAAACGTCGGCGGCTCGCTCGCCGCGCCCTGCGCTCGCACGGCGACAACGGCTCGCCATGACGGCGCGCCCCCGACCCCCGCGCCCAACCCCCGGCGTCACCACGTTTAACGAGAGTCATTAGATGGGCATCGTCGACCTGCACGCGCACACGACGGCGTCGGATGGGGCTCTGGCGCCGAGGGAGCTGGTGCGGCTGGCCGCGCGCCAGGGCGTGCGCGTGCTGGCCGTCACCGACCACGACTCGACCGACGGCCTCCCGGAGGCGATGGAGGAGGCGGCACGCCACGGCATCGAGATCGTGCCCGGGCTCGAGATCAACTGCGACGTGCCGGGCTCGGAGATCCACGTGCTCGGCTATTTTGTGGATGTGCGAGGTGAGGCCGGGGCGACGGCCGAGCCGAGCCAGCAGTCCGGGGACTGGCGCGCCGAGTGGTTCCAGAGCTTTCTGCGGGAGCAACGCGCCGAGCGCGCGGCGCGCATTCACCGGATCGTCGAGCGGCTCACCGAGCTGGGGATGCCGCTCACGGCCGCGGAGGTCTTCGCGATCTGCAAGGAGGGCTCGCCGGGTCGCCCGCACGTCGCCCAGGCGATGGTCAAGCGCGGCTACGTGAAGTCGGCGCGCGAGGCGTTCGACCGCTGGCTGCACGCCGGGGGGCCCGCCAGCGTCCCTCGCCGGCGCCTGACACCGACCGAGGCGGTGCAGGTGATCCGCCGCGCCGGCGGCGTGCCGGTCCTGGCGCATCCCGGGATCGCCCAGCGCGACGAGATGATCCCCGAGCTGGTGCAGGCCGGGCTGGCCGGCATCGAGACGTACTATCCGGAGCATTCGGTCGCGCAGATCACGGCCTATCGCGACGCCTGCCGGCGGTTCGGCCTCGTCGCCACCGGCGGTTCCGACTACCACGGGCCCCAGACCGGCCGCGTCGCCACGCTGGGCAGCCCCGCGGTCCCCGCGGAGGTCTGGCCCGCGCTGCAGCAGACGGCGCGGGCGCTGCGCGCCTCCGCGTGAACGTCCAGATCTTCGGCTTCAAGGACTGCCAGGACACGCGCAAGGCGCAGCGCTTCTTCGCCGAGCGCCGCATCCCCGTGCACTTCGTCGACCTCGCCGAGCGGCCGGCCGCCCGGGGGGAGCTGCGGCGCTTCGCCGAGCGCTTCGGGCCGGCCGCGCTGATCGACCGCGAGGGGGCTCGCTTCAAGGCGCTCGGTCTCCGGGTCGCGGGGGACTCGCCGCAGCGGCTGCTCGACCGCGCCCTGACCGAGCCGCGGCTGCTGCGCACCCCGCTGGTGCGCAACGGCGGCAAGGTGACGGTCGGGCATGCGCCCGACGATTGGCAGGCCTGGCTGGAGGCGGAGCAGTCGGCGTGACGCCGCGGCCGTTCACGCTCCAGGTGCCGGACGATGTCCTGAACGACCTCCGCGTTCGCCTGGCCCGCGTGCGCTGGCCTGACGAGGCGCCCGGCGCCGGCTGGAGCCACGGCACGAGCCTGGCGTACGTGAAGGCGCTGGTCGAGTACTGGAAGGACACGTACGACTGGCGCGCGCACGAGGCGCGGCTCAACCGCTGGCGGCAGTTCACCGTGCCGCTCGGCGGCATCGACCTGCACTTCATCCACGAGCCGGGGGTGGGCCCGGCGCCGCTGCCGCTGGTGCTCTCGCACGGCTGGCCGGGCTCGATCGTCGAGTTCGAGCCGCTCATCCCGCTGCTGACCCATCCCGCGCGCTTCGGCGGCGACCCGGCCGACGCCTTCACCGTCGTGGCGCCGTCGTTGCCGGGCTACACGCTGTCGTTCACGCCCGGCCAGCCGCGCTTCGGCGTGGTCGAGATGGCCGACCTCTTCGCCTCGCTGATGACCGACGTCCTCGGCTACCGGCGCTTCGCCGCCCAGGGCGGCGACTGGGGCGCGTTCATCACCGCGTGCCTGGGCGCGGCCTATCCCGATCGGCTGGCCGGCATCCACGTGAACCTGCTCGCGGTGCGCCGCGACCAGACGCCGCCGGCGGCGCCGACCGCGGAGGAGAAGGCCTATCTCGACGAGCTGGCGCACTGGATACGCGAGGAGACCGGCTACATGCAGATCCAGGGGACCAGGCCGCAGACCCTGGCCTACGGGCTGACCGACTCGCCGGTCGGGCTGGCAGCCTGGATCGTGGAGAAGTTCCGCGCGTGGAGCGACTGCGGCGGCGACGTCGAGCGCCGCTTCTCCAAGGACGTGCTGCTGACCAACGTCATGCTCTACTGGGTCACCGGCGCCATCGGCTCGTCGTTCTGGCCGTACTACGCGCGCGCCCACAGCGCGTGGCCGATCTCCGAGCGGCGGCCGGTGCGAGTCCCGACCGCCTACGCCTCGTTCCCGCGCGAGATCCTGCACCCGCCGCGGGCGTGGGCCGAGCGCGTGTACGACATCCGGCGCTGGACGGCCATGCCGGCCGGCGGCCACTTCGCCGCGCTGGAGGAGCCGGAGGCGCTGGCCGCCGACATCCGCGCGTTCTTCCGAACCCTGCGTTGACCCGGACCCCGGAGGCTCCAGCATGGTGATCGAATCCACCGCCGACATGGCCGCCGCCGTCTACCGGACCATGGCGCGCAACCTCGAGATCGTCCGCCGCCGGCTGGGCCGGCCGCTGACCCTGGCCGATAAGGTTCTGCTCGGGCATCTGCACGACCCCGAGCACCAGGAGCTGCAGCCGGGGGAGAGCTACCTGCTGCTGCGGCCCGACCGCGTGGTCCTCCAGGACGTGCTGGGGCAGACCGCGATGCTGCAGTTCCGGCAGACCGGGCGCGACAAGGTGGCGGTGCCGACGAGCATCCACTGCGACCACCTCATCCAGGCGCGCGTCGAGGGCAGGGCCGACCTGCGTGACTCGCTCGCCGAGAACCAGGAGGTCTACGACTTCCTGCGCTCGGCGGCCGCCCGCTACGGCGCCGGCTTCTGGGGTCCCGGGGCCGGCATCATCCACCAGGTGGTGCTGGAGCAGTACGCGTTTCCGGGGGAGCTGATCATCGGCACCGACTCGCACACGCCCAATGCCGGCGGCCTCGGCGCCTGCGCGGTCGGCGTGGGCGGCGCCGACGCCGTGGAGGTGATGGCGGGCCTGCCGTGGGAGGTGCTCTACCCCCGCCACATCGCCGTGTACCTCACCGGGCGGCTGAGCGGCTGGACGGCGCCCAAGGACGTCATTCTGTACGTCGCCGGCCAGCTCACCGTGTCCGGCGGCACCAACGCGATCGTGGAGTACATCGGGCCGGGGGCGAGAACCATCAGCGCCACCGGCAAGGCGACGATCACGAACATGGGCGCCGAGCTGGGCGCCACCACCTCGATGTTCCCGGCCGACGACAAGATGGCCGCGTACCTGCGCGCGACCGGGCGGGGCGCGCTGGTGGCGCTGGCCGAGCAGCACCGCAGTCTCTTGACGCCCGACGCCGAGGTGGAGCGCGACCCCGAGAAGTTCTACGACCGGGTCGTGCGCCTGGAGCTGTCGGCGCTGGAGCCGCACGTGGTCGGGCCCCACACGCCCGATCGGGCGCGGCCGATCAGCCGGCTCGCCGCCGAGGTGGCGGACGCCAGGAACGCGTTCCGCGACGGCATCTCGGCGACGCTGATCGGCAGCTGCACCAACTCGTCCTACGAGGATATGAGCCGCGCCGCCGACGTGGCCGAGCAGGCCAGGGCGCACGGCCTCAAGGCCGCGGTGTCGCTGCTGGTCACTCCGGGCTCGGAGACCGTGCGGGCCACCATCGAGCGCGACGGCCAGATGCAGTCCTTGAAGGACATCGATGCCGTTGTCCTCGCGAACGCCTGTGGCCCCTGTATCGGACAATGGCGGCGGGACAAGGAAGTCGGGGTCGTCAACACGATCGTGACGTCGTACAACCGGAATTTTCCAAGCCGCAACGACGGCCAGCCGACGACGATGAACTTCATCGCCAGCCCCGAGATCGTCACGGCGTTTGCCCTGGCCGGCCGGCTGTCGTTCAACCCGCTCACCGACCCGCTCACCGGCACCGACGGCCGGCCGTTCACGCTGCGGCCGCCGGGAGCGGCGCCCGAGGTGCCTCCGCGGGACTTCGCCCTCGGCCGCTCCGCCTACGTGGCACCGCCGGCGGACGGACGCGGCGTCACGCTGCAGGTGAGCCCCGGCAGCGAGCGACTTCAGGTCATGCGCCCGTGGCCCGCCTGGGACGGCCGGGACTTCGTCGACATGCCCGTGCTGATGAAGACGAAGGGCAAGACCACGACCGATCACATCTCGCCGGCGGGCTCCTGGCTGCGCTACCGGGGCCACCTCGACCGGTTCAGCGACAACATGTTCATGGGCGCCACCAACGCCTGGACGGGCGAGACCGGCAAGGGGCGGAACGTCCTCACCGGGCAGACCGGGCAGTCCATCGCCGCGATCGCGCGGGACTACAAGGCCAAGGGTGTCAGGTGGGTCGTCGTCGGGGACCACAACTACGGCGAGGGCAGCAGCCGCGAGCACGCGGCGCTGTCACCGCGCCTGCTCGGCGGCGCCGCCGTCATCGCCCGGAGCTTCGCGCGCATCCACGAGTCGAACCTCAAGAAGCAAGGGCTGCTGGCGCTCACGTTCCAGGCCGCGGCCGACTACGACCGCATCCGCGAGGACGACCGGCTTAGTCTCGTCGGCCTCGCCGGGCTGGCGCCCGGTGAGCCGGTCCGCTGCGTGGTGACGCACGCCGACGGCACGACGGAGACGCTGATGCTGTCCCACTCGTACGGCGCGTCCCAGCTCGACTGGTTCAGGGCCGGGTCAGCGCTGAACGTGGTCCCGCGCGGCTAACGGGTGATCGAGGAGCGCCACGGCTTCGCCGGGGCGCTCCGAACGTCGGGGTGTGTGGGGGCCGTTTCGGGGCCCCCATGCGAGCATTCGGGGTAACTCATTCAATGACCTGATCCGCCTGCCGCAGCAGCGACTGCGGAATCGTGAGGCCGAGCGCCTTGACCGTTTTCAGGTTGATCACCAGCTCGAAAGTGGTGGGCTGCTCGACGGGCAGGTCTCCGGGCTTGGCTCCTTTCAAAATCTTGTCCACGTAAGTGGCTGGTCGCCGAAAGAAAACAGTAAGCTTCGCTCCATAGGACATAAGGCCCCCGGCATCGACAAACTCCCTCCATGGGTACACTGCCAGGAGCCGGTTCTTTGCCGCCAGGTCCACGAGGCGTCTGCGCTCATTGACAAACATGGGGGTCGACCACACAGTTAGAGC
>DASWJN010000058.1:0-28051 GCA_036397135.1 Candidatus Methylomirabilota bacterium | reverse complement strand
GCCACGTTTCACGCGATTCACGAGTGTCCCGAGTCAACAATCGACGCGCAGTGCCGACGTGGGCGCGAGGCCCATGGGGTGGGTCCGCGGAACCCCGTTCCCGCCGCCCGTCACCGTGCGCCCCCCCGCCTGATGGAGCCCAGCCGTGGCGGGTGCAAGGCGGACTCCAGCCTCGTGGTGCCGCGGACCCACCCCAGGGGCCCCGCGCCCACGTCGCTCCGGCGGTCGGCGAACTTCTGACTCGGGGTCTAGCCTGGCGCCCCCGTCTTCCGCACGTCCTCGATCACCCGCCTCAGGATCTCGTCGAGGTCCACCGTCGGCCGATATCCGACCAGCGCGTGGATCTTCGACAGGTCCGGCACCCGGCGGGACATGTCCTCGAAGCCGGCCTCGTACGCCTCGTCGTAGGGGATCGTCACGATCTCCGAGGCGCTGGACGCGAGCGCCTTGACGCGCTCGGCCAGCGCGCGGATCGTGATCTCCCGGTCGTGGCCGACGTTGAAGACCTCGCCCACCGCCCCGGGATGCTCGACGAGCGCCACGATCGCGCGGACGACGTCCCCCACGTAGGTGAAGCTCCGCGACTGCGTGCCGTCGCCGAACACCGTGATCGGTCGCCCCGCCAGGGCCTGGCGCACGAAGGTGGGGACGACCATCCCGTAACGGCCGGTCTGGCGGGGGCCGACGGTGTTGAAGAGCCGCACGACGATGACGGGCAACCGGCGCTCTCTCCAGTAGGCGAAAGCCAGGAACTCGTCGAGGGCCTTGCTGCAGGCGTAGGCCCAGCGATGCTTCGTGGTGGGGCCGAGGACGAGGTCGGCGTCCTCGCGGAACGGGACGGCGGCGCTCTTGCCGTACACCTCCGATGTCGAGGCGATCACCACCGGCCGCTTCGTCTTGTCGGCCAGCCGCAGCACGACCTCGGTGCCGTGCACGTTCGTCTCGATGGTCCGCACCGGCGCCTCGATGATCTTCTTCACGCCCACGGCCGCCGCCAGGTGCACCACGACGTCGCAGCGGTCCATCAGCTCCGCCAGCACGGGTTCGTCCTCCACGGCCCCGACGCGGCAGCGAAACCGGGGATCGCCGTCGAGCTGCGCCAGGTTGTCGAGCGAGCCGGTGGACAGGTCGTCGAGGGCGACCACCTCGTACCCCGCGCCGAGCAGGTGCTCGCACAGGTGGGAGCCGATGAAGCCGGCGCCGCCGGTGACGAGGACCCTCATCGCGCCCGCCGCCTCGACCAGTCCTCGAACCGGCGCACCCACTGGCCGGTCGTGCGGTCGGCCATCGCCCGCATCTTCCGCTCGCCGCAGTAGAGTCGCCGGGGCAGGGCGATGCCAAGCCGCCGGGCCACCCGGCGGGCCGTGCCTTCATGGTCGGCGGCGAGGTCCTCGTAGGCGACCCGGATCGGCGTGACGCCGCATGCCGTGAACCAGGCATGCCAGGCGACCTCCTGGGCCTCGATCTCCGCGAGCCGGCGGGCGATCGCCGCCGCGTCGAACCGGCAGCGCGGCGCCGCCAGCTCCGGTTCGCCGTCGATCCGCGCCAGGGTCCCGGTCTGCCGCGCGCGCACCCACGAGATGGCCTGGCGCAGCCGGTCGCGCCGGACGATCCAGACGTAGCGCAGCTCCGGGAGGCGCTGCGCCAGCGCGTCGGCGGCCAGCCTCCGGCGAAGCGTTCCCAGACCCTCCAGGGTGAGCCGGGCGCCGAACACGCCGTTGGGGGTGGCGCCCTCCTCGAGGGCCCGTTCCAGGTATCGGCCGAACGGCCGCTCGCCCCAGCGCTCGGCGAGCGCACGGGCCGTGTCCGGCTCGAAGAAGTCGTGCGGGTGGCCGGCGAGCCCGGTGGCCTCCAGGGCCTCGCACAGGAGGCCCGCGCCCGACCGGGGCGTGCAGCACACGAGGAAGGCCAGCGTCGGGCGCCAGGGCGCGTAGCGACGTGGCGCCACCGGATCCGGAGCGGGCGCGGCCTCGCCATCGGCGTCGCGCAGGAGCGCCCGCCAGCGCCGCCGGAAGCGCGCCATGCTCCACCGGCGCGCGTGCCGCCGGCTGGCGGCGCCCATTCGCCGCCTCAGCCCGGGCGAGAGGATCAGCCGCTCCAGGGCGCCGGCGACCTCCTTGGACTCGAGGCTCAGGAAGCCGTTGACGTCCTGCGTGACCATCTCCGGCAGGCCTCCCTTCGGTTCCGCCACGATGGGCAGGCCGCTGGCGAGCATCTCGAGGATCGCCATCGAGCCCTGCTCCTCGACGGTCTCCGTCAGGTGCAGGCCGATGTCGGCGCCGGCCAGGAACTGCGGCACGCGCCGCGAGGCGATGGGGCCGACGAAGCGGACCACGCCGCCGAGGCCTCGCGCGGCGATCTCCGGCTCGAGCTCATGCCGGCGGGCGCCGCGGCCGGCGATGGCCAGGCGTGCCCCCAGCGCCTCGAGCCGGGGCAGGTAGTCCAGGAGCCGCCGCGGGAACTTCCCCGGGTCGAGACTGGTCAGCATGGCGATCGTCACGGGCCGGCGCGCCCTGTTCGAGCGCCGCGCGAACCGCGCCAGCTCGACGCCGTTCGGGATGAAGTGAACGCGCCGGGCGGGCAGATGGCGCTGCCGGCCAGCGTGGAACCCGGAGATGACGACGTAGTCGTCGTAGCCGGGCGGCATCGGTGCGCCGTCGTGGCCGAGCGCGATCCACCGCTCGCGGCCGGCCCGCAGGATGTCCATCCACGCATCCGGCCCCCGGTGATGGATGACCACCTCGGGTCGGAGCCGCCGCAGCAGCGCCTGCAGCGCGTGTTCCGAGGCGACCGCGAGCAGGCGGACGCCGGCTGCCGCCAGCTCTGCGCGCAGGCCCTGGTGAGTGTGCTCGTCCGCGTCGAGGCAGACGGCGACCTGGGGGCGCCTCCGCAGAGCGCGGACGACGTCCACGAGGACCCGGCCGGCGCCGCCGCCGAGGTGGTCGATGAGGCTCACCACGCCCCCCCGCCCCAGCGGCTGCGCGCCCCCCGGACTGCGCGCCGCGCCGCCACCGCGGGCTTCGGGCGGCGGCCGGCGGCCGGCCGCGAGCGCGCGGCAGACGACGAGGTTGGTCCGCGCGGGCCGGGAGCGCGGCTCGATGTCCAGCGCGGTCTCGAGCGCCTGCCGGGCGCCTGCGAGGTCGCCCTGGCGCACGCGCAGCGTGCCGAGGGTCGCCCATGCCATGTCGAGCCCGGCGTAGCGGGCGAGCAGCTCCTGTGCGAGCGCCTCGGCCTGCCGCGTCGCTCCCCCCTCGGCCAGCAGGCCGGCCAGGTCGTTCAGCGCGAGCGGGCTGTCCGGGCGGAGAGCGAGCGCACGCCGGTACGCGGCCGCGGCGTCGCGGGGGCGGCCCAGCGCCTCCTGCGCGCGCGCGATGTGCTCCCAGGCGTCGGCGTTGTCGAAGTCGCGTGCCGCGTCGCGGCGATTGCGCGCCAGGGCTTCGTGAAAGGCTGCGCGGGCCGCCGCCGGCTGGGCCATCTTCAGCAGGGTCTGCCCGATCCAGAAGGCTGCCGACGCGCTGCGCGCCAGGCTCCACGCCCGGCGGAAGGCCGACAGGGCGGCCGGGTACCGGGCCCGCACGAGAAGCGGCTGCCCCAGGTCGATCCAGGCCTGCGCGGACCGGGGCTCGGCTGCCGCCTGCCGCCGGGCCAGAGCGACGTAGAGCGCGCTCTTGGCGCTCCCAAGGCGGAGGGGGCCATAGTGGTGGATGGCAACGTCGGCCAGGCCGATCCGCCCACCGGCCGCCAGGATGGACGGCGCGACGGACTGGTGAAGGAAGCCCTGGTGGCGATACCCCCGGCCGTGACGGAACAGGCGCACGGGAACCGAGGGCAGGTAGCCGAGGGCCCCGCGGGCGAGCGGGTCGTGGGCGTCGGCGCGACGCCACTTCACCATCGGCCGGTAGCTGTAGTTCCGGATCGGCAGCCGGTACGCGTCGTGATCGCCGGAGGCGGTATACGCGCGCAGCGCCGGGGCCGTGGCCGGATCCAGCACCTCGTCGCCGTCCAGGGTCAGGATCCAGTCGCCGCTGGCGTGGGCGACCGGCAGGTCGTGGGCCCGGCCGAGGTCGCCGGGCCAGCCGGCCGAGATCACGCGGGCGCCGGCGCGCACGGCGAGGTCGGGCGTGCCGTCGGTCGATCCGGTGTCGACCAGCACCATCTCGTCGACCACGGGCCGGGCGCTCTGCAGGCACGCGGCGATGAACGACGCCTCGTTGCGGGCCACGACGCACAGCGAGATCCGAGGCCGCGCCTGGGCACGGGCGCGCCCCGCCCGGGCGCGCGGCGCGATGCCGACCTCCGGCCGGCTTACGTGATGCCCAGCGACCGCCCAATGCCCAGGCGCGTCGAGGCCAGGCCGCCCTTGACGTCCTTCCGCGCCTTGAGGTCCTTCACCGATGCCTTCTTCTTCTTCTTGGCCCGCTTGACCGGCTTCTTGGCCATGTGCGATCTCCTTCCCCCGCGAACGAGGGCCGCAGCGTGCGGGGTTTCGCCGAGCTTGTCAAGCGGCGTGCGATGATGTCCCTCGTCATGGCCGGCGGCGAGCCCCAGAACATCTACGACGACCCGACGTTCTTTTCCGGCTATTCGACCCTCGAGCGATTCGGCGCCGGCTGGGAGCGGGCGGCCGAGCATGCCGACCTGCTGGCGCTCCTGCCCGAGGTCGACGGCCGCCGGGTGCTGGACCTCGGCTGCGGGGCGGGGCAGCTCGCCCGCCATCTCGCCACGCTCGGCGCCGCCGAGGTGGTGGGCATCGACGTCTCGGAGCGGATGCTGGCGCTGGCCCGGGCCGAATGGGCCCATCCGCGGGTGACGTACCGTCGTGGGGCGCTCGAGGACGTCGCGTTTCCCGCCGCGCGGTTCGACCTGGTCGTGAGCTCTCTGGTCTTGCACTACGTGGACGACTACCGCGGGCTGGTCGTGCGCATCGCCGGGTGGCTGGCGGCGGGCGGCGTGCTCGTCTACTCGACCGAGCATCCCATCTACACCGCCCGCCTGCCGGGCGACGGCTGGGTGCTCGACGACACCGGGCGGCGCACACGCTGGAGCCTGGACCGCTACGCCGACGAGGGCATGCGCGAGGAGACCTGGTTCGTCCCGGGAGTCCGGAAGGTGCACCGCACGCTGGCCACGCTGATCAACGGCCTCGTGGACGCCGGGCTGGTGGTCGAGCGCGTCGTCGAGCCCGTCCCGGACGAGCCGTGGCTCGACCGCCATCCGCTGGCGCGCGACGAGCGACGCCGGCCCATGTTCTTGCTCGTCCGCGCGCGCACGCCCTGAGATGCCGGCGTTCGCTCTCGCTACGAGAGGCGAGGCCCGCGGAGGCCCACCCGGCCCGGCCGGCTGCCGACGGTGACCTCGAAGAGCCGTGACGGCACCGTCCCGTTCGCCAGCACCTGCAGCAGGTAGCTCGCCGGCGGCGCGTCGAGCGGCAGCCCGGCGACGATCTGCTCATCGCTGAAGCTCAGCACTTCCAGCGGGATGTTGGCCAGCAGGACCGTCGGGGCCGACTCGACGCCGAAATGCTTGCCGCGGATGACCAGGCGGTCCGGCTCCAGCTGATCGACGTCGGCGCGAACGACGACCGGCGGCGTGACGGGCGGTGCCGCTTGGGGCGGAGCCGCCGAGACCCGGGCCGGCAACAGGGACAGGACGAGCGCGACCACGATCGGGGCGATCCATCGCGTGCTGTCGTGCATCGCCTTCGCTCCTCACCTTCCAGCGTACGAGAGCGTGCCTCGTCTCGTCTTCTTTCGCAGGACCGACACGCGCCGGCAGAAACGGCAAGGGGCGGGCCAGGCGCGGGCGCATCGAAGCCCGCGTCGCGCAATGCGGAGCATGTTCTTCAATCGGGCCGGGTGTCGGGTCCTTGACGGTGTGTGACGGCGTATACTCTCCGCGCCGGAGGGAACGACGATGGCGTCAGGCACCCGTCGCCAGTGCCGTCGACACCCACTCCTCGCGCTCGGTCTTCGGCTTCGAGTGGGCGGCCGATAGCCGCCGGGTCCTCTATCTTCAGGACAGGGACGGCGACGAGCGCTATCACGTGTACCTGACGTCGGTGCCCTTCGGCCTCTGGATCACCGGCCTCGATGTTCACGCTCGGCGGGCGACGGCGCAGCTGTTCACGGAGCGAGGGTCCGAGTACTTCCTGGTCGAGTCCGGCCAGGCGCCCGTCCGCCTCGGCCGCTCGGAGTCGATGGCCTTCGCCGATCAGCTCGGGACGACCGAGCCGGTCGTGATCCGCGCGCGCGATGGCGAGCGCCTGCACGGCTACCTCACCCGGCCGGCGGGCCACCGGGGGCCGGGCCCGCTGGTGCTCCACGTGCACGGCGGGCACTGGGCACGGGACGTCTGGGGCTGCAGCTCGCCGGTCCAGTTCCTCGCCAACCGCGGCTACGCGGTGCTCCAGGTCAACTACCGGGGTTCCACGGGCTATGGCCGGCGGTTCAAGGAGCTGGCCGTGGGAGAGTACGCCGGCCGGATGCACGACGACCTGATCGATGGCGTGCGCTGGGCGGTGGCGGCCGGCATCGCCGATCCCGCGCGCGTCGCCATTTACGGCGGCAGCTACGGCGGCTACTCGGCGCTGGTCGGCATGACGTTCACCCCCGACGTGTTCGCGTGCGGCGTGTCGGCGGTCGGCATGTCCAACCTCGTCACGCTCCTGGAGAAGGCGCCGCCGCACTGGAAGCTGTTCATGCCGCTCTTCCACAAATACGTGGGCGACCCGAGCCGCCCCGAGGATCGCGCGCGCCTGGAGGCGAAGTCGCCGCTCTTCCGCTCCCGCGACGTGCGGCGACCGATCCTGATCATCCACGGCGCCAACGACCAGCGCGTGAAGCTGGGGGAATCGGAGCAGATGGTCGAGGCGTTGAAACGCGAGGGCAAGGACGTGCGCTTCGTGGTCTTCTCCGACGAGGGCCACCGCCGCACCTACGGCAACTGGCGCAATCTCATTCGTCACTACCGGGAGGTCGAGGTGTTCCTCGGCCAGTGCCTGGGCGGAGGGGTCGGCCCCGCGCCCCGCTGACGCCGGGGGAACGCTTCAACGCCGAGGCCGGGGAGCGAGGGTGGGACGGGCCGCCCCATGTGGGGCGCGCTGGCGTCGAGCGAGGCGTCGTTGCCCCGGCGCTGCTGACCTCGACTGCAGCGGAGGCAGCGCGCCTGGGCCAGGAAGCTAGTGCATTCGGCCGGGGGGCGAGCGTGGCTTCACGCTTGCACGCCGAAGCAGTGTCGCGGCTCTCGCGCGGCAGGAGGTGGCGACCATGCCGGCCCTACTCGTCTCCTTGCTGATCGTCCTGGTCATGGGTCTCGCACTCGTGCTTCTCGTGTGGGGCGCGTTCACCGTGTTCCCGACTGTCAACCGTGCGGTGACTCGGTCCTTCTGGTGTCCGTTTCGCCGGCGAGACGTCAGCGCTGAGTTCCAGGAGGACGCCTGGGACGACCGGCCTCTCGACGTCACCCGCTGCACGGCGTTCGAGCCGCCCTCGGCCATCACCTGCGACAAGGCTTGCCTGCACCCGCCGAAGGTCGACGCGCGCTGATGTGGGCCTGGTGACAGGTCAGCCGGCGCGAACCAGCTCGTCGAGGTTGGCCCAGGCCATCTGCCGGCGCCCGGTCTCCAGCTCCTCGATCATCGCGATGAGCCGCTCGGTCAGCGGCATCGGGATCCCGAGGCCGCGCGCCTTGGCCACCGTCGCCCCCAGCATGGCGCCCACCTCGGTCTTGCGCTTGCGCACGGCCAGGTCGCGCCAGATGCCGGTCTTGGTCTTCGTGGCCGCGCGATAGTGGGTGGCGATGCTCGCCATGGCGCGCGCGCGGGCGGCGACGTCGCCCCGGGCGGCGGCGTGGTAGTCGGCCGGATCGTACTCGTCGAAGGGCTCCAGGCGGATGCCGGCCCGCAAGGCCACGTCCATGCCCTCGAGCACCAGCGCCACGAGCATCGTCTGGATCTCGGGCGAGCGCTCGACGACCTCGTAGACGTGCGCGTCCACCAGGGCGGTGGCCACCAGCAGGGCGCCGTAGACGTGCTTGGCCCAGGTGTAGCCGAGGATGTTGTCGCTCACGCGCGTGGGCGCGACCACGTCGAGGAGCTTGGCCAGGCGCTGCACCCGCTCGCTGCGCCGGCCGTCCAGTTCGCCCAGCACCAGCGCGCCCTCGCCGCCGTGCAGGATGCGCCCCGGCGCCTGCCAGTCCGCCGCCCAGTTGACCAGGCAGCCGACCGTGCGCTCCGCGCCCACCGCGGCGGCGATCAGCTCCTCGTTCAGGCCGTTCTGCAGGGAGACGATGGCGCCGTCGGGGGCCAGGCGGGGAGCGAGGACCTCCAGCGCCGCCGGCGTGTCCTGCGACTTGACGGCCAGGAGGACCAGCTCCAGGCCGGCGCCCAGCGCCTCGGGCGTGATGGCGCGGACCGCGATGTTGACGGCGCCCGTGCGCGATTCGATCGTGAGGCCGCGGGCGTTCATGGCGGCGACGTGGTCCTGGGCCTTGTCGACGAGGAGGACGTCGTGGCCGCCGAAGGCGAGGCGGGCGCCGGTGATGCCGCCGATGGCGCCGGCGCCGTAGATGATGACCGTCATGGGGATCTATCTGCCCGCATGGTCGAGATGCCGAATCATGAGGCGCCGCGGCGGCCGTGTCAACGACCGGTCTATGGCTGCGGTCCGGCGGCAGGAAGCCTGCCGCCGGCCGTGACGATCGCTCAGCTCTTGCGGACGTTCGTGGCCTGCAGGCCCTTGGGCCCACGGGTGACCTCGAACTCGACCTGATCGCCCTCCGCCAGGCTCTTGAACCCCGTCGCGACCACCGCGCTGAAGTGCACGAACACGTCGTCGCCGCTCTCCTGCGTGATGAATCCGAAACCCTTCGCATCGTTGAACCACTTCACTCGACCCTGAGCCATGATGCCGATCCTTCTGGGGTTCCCCCCCTGTTATTCCCGCCCACGGCGGGTTGACCTCCGCGATGGGAGGGCAAACAAAAACGCCGCGCGAGCTGGGTCTCGCGCGGCGTGTCTCTCGGTGCTATCGAACCGAGCTACCGAACAATTGAACCAGATCCACGACGAAGTGTGGCACGCCCAGCGCGCCGCGTCAAGCGAGGCCTCACTCGCCGCTGGTGCGCGGATCGAGCAGGTCCCGCAGGCCATCGCCGACGAGATTCACGCCGAGGACCGCCAGGAGGAGCGCCAGGCCCGGGAAGACGGCCGCCCAGGGCGCCGTCATCAGGTCCGACTGCCCGTCGGCGAGCATCGCCCCCCACGAGATCGTCGGCGGTTGCGAGCCGAGGCCGAGGAACGACAGCCCCGCTTCCGCGACCATGTTGCCGCCCACGCCGAGCGTGGCGGCCACCAGCAGCGGCCCGAGCGCGTTCGGAAGGACGTGACGGAGGAGGATCGTCCGGTCCCTGACGCCGAGCGCGCGGGCCGCCTGGACGTAGTCCAGGCTCTTCAGGGTCAGCACGGTCCCTCGCACCACCCGCGCCATCGTCGTCCAGCCGAGCAGGATGAGGACGACGAAGACGTTGGCCAGGCCCGGCGCCTCGAAGACGGCGATCAGCCCGATGGCGAGCACGAGCGAGGGGAAGGCCATCACCACGTCGGTCAGGCGCATCAGCGTGGCGTCGAGGGCGCCGCCGTAGTAGCCGGCGAGCAGCCCGATGACGCTGCCGAGCGCGACGACGACCAGCTCGACGCCCACGCCGACTGCCAGCGACACCCTGCCGCCGAAGAGCACGCGCGCCAGGATGTCGCGACCGAGCGCATCGGTGCCGAGCGGATGGTGTGCCGACGGCGGCTGCAGCGCCACCGGCGTCGACGCGTCCGCGACGGCGAGCGGGTCGTGGGGCGCCAGCCACGGCGCCAGCACGGCGGCGAGCGCGAAGACGGCCAGGAGCGCGGCCCCGGCGGCGAGCCCGCGGTGCACCCGGCTACCGGGCGGCGGCATGCCGGGTTCGCGGGTCGACGGCGAGGTAGACCAGGTCCACCAGGAGGCTGCCGAGGACGTAGACGAGCGCGAAGACGAGCACCACGCCCATGGCGACGGGGACGTCGCGCTGATCGACCGACACGACCAGCAGCCGGCCCAGCCCCGGCCACGCGAACACCGTCTCGGTGAGGGGAGCGCCGACGAGGAGATTGCCGAGGCCGAGCCCGATGACGGTCACCACCGGGATCGCCGCGTTGCGGAAGGCGTGCTTCATGACCACGGTGAACTCCGAGAGGCCCTTGGCGCGCGCCGTCTGCAGGAACTCCTGGCGCGCGACCTCGAGGAGGCTCGCCCGCGTCATCCGCGCCACCACGCCCGTGTGGAGCGCGCCCAGCGTGAGCGCGGGGAGGATCAGGTGCAGCCAGTCGCCGCCGCCGTAGCCGGACACCGGCAACCACCCGAGCCAGACGGCGAAGACGAGCGAGAGCATCATCCCGAGCCAAAAGACCGGCGTGGAGATGCCGAGGACGGCGCCCGCCATGAGCGCGTGATCGAGCAGCGAGCGCCGCCGGGCGGCGGCCACCACGCCCACCGGCACCCCGACGGCGATCGACACCAGCGTGGCCGCCACGGCCAGCCGCACGGTCGCCGGCAACCGCTCGGCGATGACCGCGGTCACGGGACGCCGGTCGCGCAGCGAGCGCCCGAGGTCGCCGCGCACGAGGCGCCCGACCCAGCGCACGTACCGGACGGGCGCGGGCCGGTCCAGCTCCAGCTCCCGGCGGATCCGCTCCACCGCGGCGGGGTCGGCGCGCTGCCCCATGGACGCGCGGGCCGGATCGCCCAGCGCCAGCGCGCTCATCGCCCACACGAGGAGGGTGACGCCGAACAGCACGGGCACCAGCGCGCCGACCCGGCCGGCCAGGATGCGTCCGAGCTCGCCGGTCATCGCGCGAGCCAGACCTTCCGCAGCGGCGACAGGAACTCGGGCGCCGACGACAGCGGCGAGCGCTCGAGCTGCTCGACGTCCTCGCGGACGAGCGCGCGGCTGGTCAGGTGATAGAGCGGGATGTAGACCGCGTCGTCGACGATCCGTCGCTCGGCCTCGGCATAGCGCCGGTTGCGCTCGGGGCCCGGGGCCATCGCGTCGGCCTCGTCGAGCCAGCGGTCGACGACCGGGCTGCGATAGCGCGACGTGTTGCCGGCCGCCCCGACGTTGCGGGAGTGGAAGAGCACGGTCAGGAAGTTCTCGGGATCCGGGTAGTCCGCGATCCACGCCTGCCGGTAGAAGCCGGTCCGCCCCTCGTCCACGAGCGTCAGGTAGGCGGCCCAGTCGAGCCGCCGCAGCTGGAGGTCGATGCCGACGTCGCGCAGCTGGGCCTGCAGCAGCTCGGCCAGCCGCTGGTTCGGCGTGCCCGTGTTGTAGTGGTAGGTCAGGCGCGGACGGCCCGGGCCGCCCGTCACGCCGGCCTCGGCGAGCAGACGGCGGGCCCGCTCGGGGTCGTAGGGCAGGCGCGCCGCGGCGGCGGGCGCCCCCGGAATCGCGGGCGGCAGGATGCCGCGCGCCGGCACGCCGCAGCCGTACTGCACCGTCTTGACGACCAGCGACGCGTCGATGGCGTGCGCCACCGCCTGGCGCGCGCGCACGTCCGTCCACGGGGCGCTCTCCACGTTGAACCGGAGGCCCTGGGTGCCGAGCGTCGCCCAGGTGACGAGGTCGCCGCGCAGGCGCGCGTCCGCCTCCACCACGCGGCAGTAGGAGGCCGGGACGCCGGTGACGTCGAGCTGGCCCGCGCGGTACTCGTTCAGGCGGGTCAGGTCCTCGGGCAGGATGCGAAACGCGACGGCGTCGAGCAGCGCCGGTCCGCGGAAGTGGCCGGGGAAGCGCTCGAGCACCAGCTCATCGTCGCGCCGCCACCGGGCGAGCCGGAAGGCGCCGGTGCCGACCGGGTTCGTGGCGAAGTCGGCGCCGAGCCGCTCGACCTCCTCGCGGGGCACGACGGCCGCCGCGTCGTAGGCGACGAGATAGAGGAACGGCGCGAAGGGGGCGGCGAGCCGTACCTCGAGCGTCGCGGGATCCGCCACGCGCAGGCCGGCGATCTCCCGGGCCCGGCCCTCGATGAACTCCCGCGCGCCGGCGATCTTCTCGAAGACCCACGGCCGCTTGCCGCGGGCCGCGCGCTCCCACGCGTACTTCACGTCGGCGGCCTCCAGCAGCCGGCCGTTGTGGAACCGCACGTCGCGGCGCAGGAGGAAGGTGTACACGCGGCGATCGGGAGAGACCGTCCAGCTCCGGGCGAGAGCGGGGCCCGGCGTGAGCCCCTCGTCGAGCTCGACGAGCGTGTCGAAGAGCTGGCGCACGACCGCCGCCGAGGTGAGGTCGGTGGCGAGGGCGGGATCGAGCGTCGGCGGATCGGCCGAGAGCGCCATGCGGAGGGTCCCTCCGGGCCGTGGGGTGGCGGCGGGCGCCACGGCGGCGGCGAGGAGGACGGCGCCCAGGGCGAGAACGCGAGCGAGGCCGGCACGCGACTCCATCTGTGACGATCAGGGTATCCTTTTCTACAGCCGTGGGCCCTTCCCCCGGGCCGCCTCGACCAGGGTCGCGAGGCGCTCGGGCGACCCCCGGGAGACGAACCTGTGGTATGAGAGCAGCGAGATGCCGATCCGGGCCGTGACCTTCGACGCCTACGGCACCCTGCTGCGGAACGAGGATCTGACCGTGATTCCCCGCCGCATCGTGGCCGATCACGGCCTGTCCGTGAGCACCGACGACGTCTTGCGGACGTGGATCGATCTCTACCACGAGGCGACGCAGCTGGCGCCGTTCCAGACACTGCGGGAGATCGAGGGACACATCCTGCCGCGCGTGCTGCGGCAGCTCGGCATCGTCGCCGACGCCTCGCCGTATGTCGACCTGTTCTTCCAGGTGACGACGAAGGTGGAGCTCTACCCGGAGGCGCTCGAGGTGCTGAACGCGCTCGGGTCCGTGCTCGCGGCCATCGTGTCCAACGCCGATCACGAGCACGTCGCCGCCTGGACCTTCAAGTGGCCGGTGCAGTTCGTCCTCGTCTCCGAGGCCGTGCAAGCCTACAAGCCCGACCCGCGCGTGTTCCGGCGGGCGTTGCAGCAGCTGGGCCTCCAGCCGCATGAGGTGCTGCACGTCGGCGACAGCGACATCGACGACGTCAAGGGCGCGCAGGCGGCCGGCCTGCGCGTCGCGTGGCTCAACCGAGCGGGACGGCCACGCCGCCCCGAGGTGCCCGCGCCCGACCACGAGATCCGCGACCTCACCGAGCTGCTTCCGCTCCTGTAGCCGGCTTCGGACTCGAAGCCCACGAACGCGACCACGTAGAATGAGCGGGCATGGCCCCGCCCGCCGTCGAGCTCCGGCACCTCGGCAAGACGTATCGCGAAGGCGAGGCCGAGCGCGTCGTGCTGCGCGACGTGTCGCTGACGATCGCCGGCGGCGAGATCGTCGTGCTGGTCGGGCGCAGCGGCTCCGGCAAGTCCACGCTGCTGAACCTCATCGCGGGCATCGACCGGCCCACGGCCGGGACCGTGGCCGTCAACGGCACCGACCTCACGGCGCTCGACGAGCAGGCGCGCACGCGCTTCCGCCGCCGGCACATCGGCTTCGTCTTCCAGTTCTTCAACCTCATCCCCCTCCTGACCGTGGAGGAGAACCTCCTGCTGCCGCTCGACCTCAACGGCCGCGCCGACGAGAAGGGCGTGGCCCGGGCCCGCGCGCTGCTGGAGCGGGTGGGGCTCGCCGGCCGCGGTGACAGCTTTCCCGAGCGGCTGTCGGGCGGCGAGCAGCAGCGCGTCGCCATCGCCCGGGCGCTGATCCACGAGCCCGACATCATCCTGGCCGACGAGCCCACCGGCAACCTGGACGCCGACACCGCCGCCGGCGTCCTCGACCTCCTCGACGCCCTCGCCCGCGAGGCCGGCCGGACCGTGCTGATGGCCACCCACAGCCGCGAGGTGATCGGCGTGGCCGACCGCATCTTCACCATCGAGCGCGGCGCGCTGGTCGAGCGTCCGCCATGCTGACCGGCCAGCTCGCCCGGCTGGCGGTGCGGCAGCTCTCCTCGCACCCCTGGCAGCTCGGCCTGGCCATCCTCGGCATCGCGCTCGGGGTGGCGGTCGCCGTGTCCATCGACCTCGCCAACTCCAGCGCGCTCCGCGCGTTCCGGCTGTCCACGGAGGCGGTCAGCGGCCGGGCGACGCACCAGATCGTGGGTGGGCCGTCCGGGCTGCCCGAGGAGGTCTATCGCCGCCTGCGGCTCGAGCTCGGCGTGCGCCGCGCCGCGCCGATCGTCGAGGGCGACGTGGCGGTGGCGGGCCACGCCGGGCGGACGCTGCACGTCCTCGGGATCGATCCGTTCGCCGACGCCGACTTCCGGCCCTACCTCGACGGCCAGGACCGCGGCGAGGCGCGCGGCCGCGACCTGCTCGCGCGCGCGTCGGATCTGGTCGGCCGGGGCGGCACGGCGCTGATCGCCGCCTCCACCGCGCGCGACCTGGGCCTCGCCATCGGGCGCGAGCTCGCGGTCGACGTGGCCGGCGCCCGCCGCACGCTGACGATCGTCGGCCTCCTCCAGCCGGCCGATGCCGGCAGCGCCCGCGCGCTGGAGGATCTGCTCGTGACCGACATCGCCACGGCCCAGGAGCTGTTCGGCGTCGCCGGCCACCTCACGCGCATCGACCTCATGGCCGAGGACGACACGCTGCTGGCGCGCATCGGCCAGGCGCTGCCCGCCGGCGCCGACCTCGTGGGCGCGGGCGCGCAGGCCGGCGCCACCGCGCGCATGATCCTGGCGTTCCAGTGGAACCTCACCGCGCTCTCGCTGCTGGCGCTGGTCGTCGGCATGTTCCTCATCTACCAGACCATGACGTTCTCGGTCGTGCAGCGGCGGCCGCTGATCGGCTCCCTGCGGGCCCTCGGCGTCACCCGCGGCGAGGTGTTCGCGCTCGTGATGAGCGAGGCGCTGGTCATCGGCGTCGTGGGCACCCTGGCCGGAATCGCCCTGGGGTTCGGCATGGCGCAGGGCCTGCTGCGGCTGGTGACGCGCACGATCAACGACCTCTACTTCGTCCTCGCCGTGCGCGACGTGGCGCTGGACCTGCCCGCGCTCGCCAAGAGCGCGCTGCTCGGCATCGGTGTCACCGCGCTGGCGGCGCTGGCACCCGCGCTCGAGGCCACCGCCGCCCCGCCGCGCATCGTGATGAGCCGCGCCTCGCTCGAGAGCGGCGCCCGCCGCGGCACGCGGCGGGCCGGCTGGCTCGGCCTCGGCGCCCTCGCCGCGGGCGGCGCCGTCCTCGCCGTGCCCGGCGGGATCGCCCTGGGCTTCGCCGGGCTCTTCGTCGTGGTGGTGGGCTGCGCGCTGATGACGCCGGCAGCGGCGGTGATGCTTCTGCGTCCGATCCATGGCGTGGCCGGCGCCGCTTTTGGATTGCTCGGACGCCTGGCCACCCGGGGCATCGTGGCCGCGCTCTCGCGCACCTCGGTCGCGATGGCGGCGCTGACGATCGCCGTGGCCGCCGCCATCGGCGTCGGCGTGATGATCGCCAGCTTCCGCGAGGCCGTGACGAGCTGGCTCGAGGGCACGCTCCGCGCGGACGTGTACGTGTCCGCCCCGAGCCTGGTGGGCGGCCGCCCGGACACCACGCTCGATCCCGCGCTCGTGGCGCATCTGGCCGCGACCCCCGGCGTCGCGCGCGCCAGCACCTCGCGCGGCGTGGTCGTGCAGAGCGCCCGGGGGCCGGTGCAGGTGGTCGCGCTCGCCGTCGATCCCGCCCGCCCGCCGCGCTGGCGGTTCCGCGAGGGCAGCGCCGACGGCGTCTGGGACGGCGACGCCGTCATCGTCTCCGAGCCGTACGCCAATCGCCACGGCACCGGCGCCGGCGCCCCCGTGCGGCTGCGCACCGACCGCGGCCAGCAGGACTTCCGCGTGGCCGGCGTCTTCTACGACTACGGCTCCAGCGCCGGCGTCGTCGTGATGAGCCGCCGCACCTACGACCGCGCGTGGGACGACCGCCGCATCTCGGGCCTGGCGCTGGAGGCCGCGCCGGGCGTCGACGTCGACGCGCTGGTGGCGGCCGTGCGCGAGCGCGCGGGCGGCGGCCCCCGGCTGGTCGTCCGCTCCAACCGCGCGCTGCGCGAGGCCTCGCTCGAGATCTTCGACCGCACCTTCGCCATCACCGGCGTGCTCCGCACGCTGAGCGTGGCGGTCGCCTTCGTCGGCATGCTGGCCGCCCTCATGGCGCTCCAGCTGGAACGCACGCGGGAGATCGGCGTGCTGCGCACGCTCGGCCTCACGCCCCGTCAGGTCTGGGGCCTCGTCACCGCACAGACCGGCATCATCGGCCTGCTGTCCGGCGTGCTCGCGGTGCCGAGCGGCCTGCTGCTGGCCGCCGTCCTGGTCTTCGTCATCAACCGCCGCTCGTTCGGCTGGACGATGTCGCTGGACCCGTCGCCGTCGATCTTGCTCCAGGGCGTGGCGCTCGCGGTGCTGGCCGCGCTGCTGGCCGGGCTCTATCCCGCCTGGCGCATGGCGCGGGCGGAGCCGGCGGAGACGCTGCGCGATGAGTAGGGTGGCGCTGGCCGTCGCCCTCGCCGTCGTGGGCGCCGCCGCGGCCTACGCGCTGTGGCCGTCCTCGCCGCGCCATCCTATCCAGGCGACGGTCGCGGTGCGCGAGGCGCTCGCCGAGGATCGCGCCGGCTTCGCGCGGGCTCTCGCCCCGCGCCCGCTGTCGTTTCCGGAGGACCACGGGCCGCACCCGGACTTCCGGACGGAGTGGTGGTACTACACGGGCAATCTGCAGACGCCGGCCGGACGCCACGTCGGCTTCCAGCTCACGTTCTTCCGCGTCGCGCTGTCGCCCGAGGAGGAGCCGCGCGCGTCGGCGTGGGCCACGCGCCAGCTCTACGTCGCCCACTTCGCCGTCACCGACGCCACCGGTGGCCGCTTCCACGCCGCCAGCCGCGCCAGTCGCGCGGCGCTGGGCCTGGCCGGCGCCCAGCCGGCGCCGTTCCGCGTCTGGGTCGAGAGCTGGTCCGCCGAAGGGGAGGGAGGCGCCACGCGGCTGCGCGCTCAGGAAGGCGACGTGGCCATCGACCTCATCGTCTCGCCAGCGAAGCCGGTGGTGCTGCAGGGCGACCGCGGCCTCAGCCAGAAGGGCCCCGAGCCCGGCAACGCGTCGCTCTACTATTCCTTCACCCGGATGCCCGCGCGCGGCACCGTCCGCCTGGGCGCCGAGACGCTCGAGGTCTCGGGCGAGGCCTGGATGGACCGGGAATGGAGCACGAGCGCGCTGGGCGCCGACGTCGAGGGCTGGGACTGGTTCGCCCTGCAGCTCGACGACGGCCGCGAGCTGATGGTCTACCAGCTCCGCCGCCGCGCCGGCACGATGGATCCGTTCAGCGCCGGCACGCTCGTCGCTGCCGACGGCACCGCGCGGCGCCTGGAGGCGGCGGACGTCCGCATCGAGCCGCTCGCGCACTGGACCAGCCCGCACAGCGGGGTGCGGTATCCGGCGCGGTGGCGACTCAGCGTGCCGTCGGCGGAGCTGCGGCTGGAGATCGAGCCCCGGCTGGCGGATCAGGAGCTGCGGGTGGGGACGCGGTACTGGGAGGGCGCGGTGGGTGTGGCGGGGTCGAGCGCGGGGCGGCCGGTCGGGGGGCAGGGGTACGTCGAGCTCGTGGGGTATGGGGAGTGAGCCGGGCTTAGCCGGTCGCTCTGCGGCGACCGTTCGTTGCCTTTCGCGTCCGGCTGGTGCTCTTCGTGGCCACATCACGGAGCAAGCGGAGCGCACGATTTACGGAGTTGCTGTCCGGGAACGCACGGGCAATGTCAGGTTCCAGGAGAACCAAGTTGGTCCCCGCCGTAGCCCGTTGGTAGTACTTGCCGCGAACACCACCCTTCAGGCGCGCGAGATCGTATTCCGGCCGGAGCTCGTCACGGCGTCGCTTCATCGATTCCTTCCTCATACTGTGCTTGCTCCTGGCGGGTCGCCCGCCGCGCGCTGATGATCCGGAGGCGGTCCTCTCGCTCGGTGTGCGCCACGAAGATAACCCGCTGCCGTGCGGACCGGCCGATCGTGATTGCCCGCTCCCCGTCCTCGGAGTGAGAGACGCCGTGCTTCCGGACGTTCGCAGTGGCCTTGGCCAGGTCCCACCCACGCCCATGATGGCTCGTCTGTCCAATTTTCGCGACATCTCAGCAAGGCGTCCTGGGCAGGGACGCGGACCGACTCGTCCCGGACCAGGCCATCCGCGAACTCCGATCCGCAGCCGGTACGGGCCGACGATCTCGAACCCCTTGACCTTGTGGACCGGATGCCCCACCCGCTCTCCCTCCTACCGGAGTGGCTCAATCTTACCGGGGAGGCGGCCGCCCTGCAGCCTGTCCCATGCCGCGAGCAGCTCCGTCTGGTGACCGGTAGTTCAGTCCGGCCGCACGTTCTGGTTCATGCGGAAGAAGTTCTTCGGGTCGTACTTGCGCTTGAGGGCCACCAGGCGGTCGTAGTTCTCGCCGTAGGCGGCGCGGACGCGGTCGGCGCCGTCGTCGCTGTCGAGGAAGTTCACGTACGCCGCCCGGGAGACCTGCGGCTGCACGGCCGCGAACAGCCCGCGCGCCCAGGCGATGTTCCGCTCGCTATCCGCCGGGTTCGTCCAGTTCGCGATGATGACGACGTCGTACGTGGGGCGGCGATGGCTGTAGGCCGTCGCGGTCGGCGCCGGGCGGCTGTAGGCGCCGTGGTAGTGCTCGAGCATCACCGCCGAGTGGGGGGAGGGCACCCGGGCCATGTGCTCGACGACCGTGTCGATGAGCTGGTCCGTGATCTCGGGGGTCAGGCTCGACTTCCAGTAGTTGTAGCGGCCGGGCGGAAAGGCGTCGTTGAACATGCGCTGGACGGCCACGTAGGGCATGGGCCCGAGCATGTCGACGGCCGGCGGGCCGAACTTGCGCAGGCGCTCGACGAGCTTCTCGCCCTGCTCGGGCGGCCCGGCAAAGCACGGCACGAGGCCGACCAGCGGCGCGCCGTCCGGGCCGGTGAGCAGGCCGGCGTACGTCGTCAGCTCGTCGGGCTCGCCCGCGCTGAACTCGCGGTAGAAGCGCAGCACGTCACGCGCGCGCGCCGCCGGATGGAACACCGGCCCGCTCAGCACCATCGGACCGAGGGGATGCAGCCGGTACTCGAAGGACGTGACGATGCCGAAGTTGCCGCCGCCGCCCCGCAGCCCCCAGAAGAGGTCCGCGTTGTCCTGCTCGCTGGCCCGCAGGAACTGCCCGTCGGCGGTCACGACGTCGGCCGAGATCAGGTTGTCGCAGGCCAGGCCGAAGCGGCCGTTCAGCCAGCCCACGCCGCCGCCGAGCGTCAGCCCCGCGATGCCGGTGGTGGAGATGACGCCGCCGGTGGTGGCCAGGCCGAACGCCTGCGCCTCGGCATCGAGCTCGCCCCAGGTGACCCCGGCCTGCGCCTGGACGGTGCGCGCGCCGGGATCGACGCGGATGCCCTTCATGGGCGACACGTCGATCACGAGCCCGCCGTCGCAGACGGCGTTGCCGGCCACGTTGTGCCCACCCGCACGCACGGAGACGAGGACGTCGTGCGTGCGGGCGAAGCGGATCGCGGCGAGCACGTCCGCCACGCCCGTGCACCGGGCGATCAGCGCGGGATGCCGATCGATCATGGCGTTGTCGATCTTGCGCGCGGCGTCGTAGCCGGGGTCGCCCGGCTGCAGGAGCTGTCCGCGAAGGCTCGATTGCAGGTCGCGGATCGCGGTGTCGTCCAGGCGGCTCGTGCTCATCTGGGTACCTCCTGCGCGGCCGTTGCGGGCCGCGCAACTCTCCGAGCGATGCTGGCGTGGCGGCTGCGGCCCGGCAGGGCTCGTGCGCGCCGCTGTTGATGGCTGTTTCTGGCCAGCTCTTGGGGCGCACTGTATCAAATGTCCGGCTCAGAATCCGGTTGCTGGCTTCATCTTCGCGCACCTCGCGCGATGACCCCGAAACAGGCCGCCGAACGGGCAGAAGGTCGGCACGGCGAAGCCTCACGGCTTCTACTTCGTCGACCGCGCCCCGGTGATTGCGAGGTGACCGCGGCCACCGAGACCGAGAAGCAGCTCACGTTCACGCTGGAGCCACGCCAGGAGCGCCGGATCATCCCGGAGCTGGTGGACAAGAGCGAAGCCGAGGAAGAGCTCGCTGCAATAGGGGGCCGGGCCCCGCATCCGGAGGCGGCCGATCCGCATCTGAACAGGCATGGGGATGCGCGTCGCCGAGCTGTGGCGCTATCCGGTGAAGTCGCTCGCCGGGGAGCAGCTGGAGACGGCGGAGATCTCGCCGGCCGGCATCCCGGGCGACCGGGTGGTCCAGGCCTACGACGCCGGCGGCCGCATGACGACCGCGCGGACGTCGCCACGGCTGCTCGGTCTGAAGGCGACGCTCGGCCCGGACGGTGAGCCGCTGGTCAACGGCCTGCCGTGGACGGCGCCCGCCGTGACCGCCGCGATCGAGGCTGCTGTCGGCGCGGGCGCCAGGCTCGCTCGCGACGACGGCCCGGACCGCTTCGACGTGCTGCCTCTGCTCGTGGCCACCGACGGCGCCATCGACGCGCTGGGCCTGGATCGGCGTCGCTTCCGTCCGAACATCCTGGTGGCGGGCGTCGAGGGCCTGGCCGAGCGCGCCTGGCCGGGCCGCCGCGCCCGCATCGGCGAGGCCATCATCGGCTTCAGGAAGCTTCGCGGCCGCTGCGTCATGACGACCTACGACCCCGACACGCTCGAGCAGGACCCGACTGTCCTGCGCCGCATCGTGCGTGAGATGGAGGGCCGCCTCGCGCTGGACTCGTACGTGGTGCAGGGCGGTCGCGTGGCCCTCGGAGATCCCGTCGAGCTGCTCTGACGCTTCCTGCGCCTCGTGCCGCGCGGGGCGCTGCTGCGGGGAGCCGCTCAGGCGGCCCGGCGCGTCCGGTCGCGAAGCTCCCCCACCATCCGCGTCTCGCGAAAGCCGAAGTACGCGGCGACGATCGCGGTCACGGCGTGCAGCCAGATGTCGTGGCCGAAGAGGGGAATGAGCCCGAACACCGTGTTGAGCCGGGGAATGAACCCCATCACCGTCAGCACCCCGAATATGACCGCCAGCGAGACGGCGTAGGTCCGCGCGGCGGCCAGGGTGCGGGCGACCAGAACCCCCCACACCCCGACGCCGAGATGCACCAGGCTGTGCAGGATATTCACCGGGAACAGCCCGAACAGGTATCCGTACCCCTGATCGACCGCCAGCGGCGGCGCATCGGCGGGACGGGTCAGCAGCGGCGGCACGAAGCCCAGGACGCCGACGACGATATAGACCACGCCCGCGACCATCGCGAAGTTCCGAGTGCTCATACTGCTACTCCCTCACTGCTCGAGCGCGCGTTCGTGGCTATCGACCCCGTTGCCATCGATATCGGCGGCCTTCCCGCCGCAAACGGCGTGCCGGCCAGGTTGCGGATGCAAATTGAACTACTGGCCGCCGCCGGCCCCGGCGTTGACCGGCCCTTGCCCCATGCCAGGTACGTGACTCGGCGCGGGGCGGCCTACCGCGGGGCAGGGGTACGTCGAGCTCGTGGGGTACGGGGAAGGCTGAGCCCGAGGCTCAGGGGAGTCGGTCCAGCGCGATCAGTCGTGCGACGGCGTGTGGACGAACGTGTACGGCCAGAAGCTGCTCGCCGGTGGCGTCGGCGGCGACGAGCCTCACGCGCTGCACGTGCGCGGGGAGCGCGCGGAGGTGATCGATCCGCTCGAGGAGCACGACCTCTTGTGAGTCCTCGCTTGGCAGCGAGGTATATCGGGCGAGCCTCACCTTGTCAACTCGCCCGGCGCTATGCTGTTGAGCGTGATCCCGAAAGCGCTCGAGACCCATCTCCGCGAGCACCTGCCCGAGGGCATGTGGGCGAGCCGGCTCGCGCGCGAGGACGGCCGCTGCTTCGTGGAGTTCACCGCGACGGATGCCGACCGCCTGGCCAGGCTCGGGATCCAGCCGGACCCTCTCGGGCCCCTGCTCGTGGTCTGCATGTGGGACGAGGCCTCGCCCCTCGAGGTGGGCGGGTACCTGGTCGTCGACAACCTCGCCATGGGGCGTCCGTCCATGGGCGGCATCCGGATGCTGCCCGACCTCACACCGACCGCGGTCCACAACCTGGCGCGGGGCATGACGCTCAAGAACGCCGCCGCCAACCTGCCGTACGGCGGCGGGAAGGCCGGTCTCCTGGCGACCGACGAGCTCGCTCCTCAGGCGCGCGCGGAGGTGGTGCGCGCCTTCGCGCGGCTGCTGCGCCGGTACCAGGGCGTCTATCTGCCGGGTCCGGACGTCGGCACCAGCGACGCCGACATGAAACTGATCGCCGTCGAGAACGGCCTCGACAGCGCCGTCTCGAAGCCCGCCGACCTGGGCGGCAACCGTATCGACGAGCTCGGCGCGGCGGCCCGCGGCGTCGTCGTCGCCCTGGAGGTCCTGCTCACGGAGATGCCGCGCCTGGCGGCCCTGCCGCAGTTTGCTCGACTGCGTGTCCCGGCGCTTGCGGAGCTGACGGTGATGGTCCAGGGCTTCGGGGCCGTCGGCGCTCATGCCGCCCGGTTCATCGGCGAACGGCTCCGGGGCGCCCGCGTCGTCGGGATCAGCGACGCCACCGGTTGCCTCTACGATCCGCGAGGCCTGCCCGTCGACGAGCTCTTCCGCCGCTGGCGCGAGCACGGGCCCGTTGCTCGATCGTACTTCCTCGACGTCCTGGCCACGGCCAGGCCCGGGAGCGCGACGACGAAGTATTCGAGCCGGCCGGACGATCTCCTGCGCGAGGACGCGTTCTGTCTGATCCCGGCCGCCCCGGTCGCGAACTACCTCGACGTCGATCCGGCGTCCGGCCCCTCCGTCACGGTCGACCGCATGGGCGCCTGGCGGCTCAGCGTGGAGGGCGCCAACACCTATTCGGCCGAGCCCGCCCGCCGCGCGGCGCGCGCGCGGATGGAGCGCGCGGTGTACCGCGAGCGCGGCGTCCTGATCGCGGCCGACTACCTCGTGAATTCCGGCGGTGTCGTCTTCGCCGCCCAGGAGCGGCTCATCCGGACGCCGAAGCACCTGGAGATCCCGGCCGCGATGCAGGGCGACCAGGCGGCCGTGGAGCGCTGGCTCGCCGGGCATGCCTCCGAGCTCGCGGCGCTCGCGGCCGAGCGGCGCGTCGCCGCCGAGGCCGCCGCGGATGCCGTCATCCGCCGGAACATGCAGGAGCTGATCGAGCTCCTGCTCGTGGACGCCGACAGGCTCCCCGCCGAGGCGGCCGAGCAGATCAGCGTGCGGCGCATCACCGCCCACGAGCGTGGCCGCACGGCCGCCGACCTCATGCAGCCGATCCCGGTGCTCCGGCTGGACGGCTCCGTGCGGCAGGCGGCCGAGAGCCTCGTGGCGGCGCGCAGCCCGATCCTCGCCGTGGTGGCGCCCGACGGCGACCTGGTCGGCGTCGTCACCGAGTGGGACATCACGCGCGCCACCGCTCACGGATCGCCCGATGACCTCCCGCTGGCGCGGATCATGACACAGCCGGTCGTGGCCGCGCACCCCGGCGACAGCCTCGTCGAGGTCATCAGGAAGCTCGAGCACCACGAGATCTCGGCCCTGCCCGTCGTCGATGGACACAGGGTCCTCGGCATGGTCAGCTCCGACCTCCTGGCCCGCCGATCGCTCCTCCGGCTGCTGCAGTCCCTGCGCGACTGACCGACCCGCCCGGAGGGCGGCCTCCCCGGCAGGACCTTTGCACAGTGCAGAGGGACCGCCGACCTCCTCGCCCGGCCACCCCGTTTTTACGCGGGCGCAGCACCCTGCGTCGAGACGTAGAGCGCGTACAGGGACTGGCTGGCAGCCATGAACAGCCGGTTGCGCTTGGGCCCACCGAAGCAGATGTTGCCGCACACCTCCGGCAGCCGGATGCGTCCGATGAGCTTGCCCTCTGGGTTCCAGACGACGACACCGCTGTAGCCGACGTTGCGGCCCGCGTTGCTCGAGCACCACAGGTTGCCCTCGACGTCCGTACGCACGCCGTCGGGTCCGCACTTGATGCCGTCCACCATGCAGTCCGTGAACACCTTGCCGTTGGAGACCTTATTGTCGGTGCCCACGTCGAAGACGTGGATGTCGCGGTTGCCGCCGGGGCCCGTGTCGCCCGGCCCGCGGCCCGTGCTCGCCACGTAGAGCTTCTTGTAGTCGGGCGAGAAGCAGAGACCGTTTGGATTCGACACCTGCTGCTCCGTGATCACAAGGTCCACCCGGCCGCCCGGATCGGCGCGATAGACGCCGTGCGGCAGCTCGCGCTTGTACTCGCCCAGGCCGAGCGGCTGGCCCAGCCGCGGTTTGAGCCGGCCGGCGCGGTTGCTCGGCCCGCCTGCCGCGTCCGGCGCGCCCTCGTAGAACTGGCCGCCGTACGGCGGATCGGTGAACCAGTACGAGCCGTCGGGATGCGGCACGACGTCGTTGGGCGAGTTCAGCCGCTTGCCGTTGTACATGTCGGCGATCAGCGTGACCGAGCCGTCGTTCTCGTAGCGCACCACGCGCCGCGTGAGGTGCTCGCACGAGAGCTGGCGGCCCTGGAAGTCGAACGTGTTGCCGTTGCTGTTGTTCGACGGCATGCGGAACACGCTCACGCGGCCGTCGTCCTCGAGCCAGCGCAGCTGCCGGTTGTTGGGGATGTCGCTCCAGACGAGGTAGCGGCCCTGGCTGTTCCACGCCGGCCCCTCGGACCATAGTGCGCCGGTCCACAGGCGCTGGATCGGTGCGTTCCCCTGTCGAAGTGCGTTGAACGAAGGATCCACGGTGATGACGTCCGGATCGACGAAATATACGTTCGGCGGCGCGTTGGGCCCGAAGTCGCGCGGCGGCGTCGTGATCACGCTCGGCGGCTCCATGGGCTTCGGCGTTTGGGCCAGCACCATGCCGGGGGCAATGAACGTCACGCCGGCGGCCGTGGCCACCGCCTTCATCGCAGTGCGTCGAGACATCGCCTTTTCGGATACCATCGAACCCTCCCGAGCGAGAGGCGCTGCACTGAAAACCGACCCATTAGTATCACAAGAGCCGAGGTGTTACCCCTGAATGGCAACACTATATGGCTGACGGTTCGCCCAAACTCGGTGCGTACGGGCGGCGGTGCCTTTGCCGCCCGTCACTCGGACACACTCCCGCAAGCCAAGGCGATTCGGCCGCGGGTGCGACAGCCTTGCCCCTGACACGCCGTCGCTTTGCTCTGGCTCTCTACGTCTCAGCGGTGCTCCTGACAGTGAGCGGCGCCGTCGCGACATCGGTGAAGGGAGAATCATCGCGGTTCGTGGCAGTGGCTCCGGGCATCGAACATGCGACCTTCCGGGTACGGCCAGGGGACGCTGAGTCGTTCTCAGGCCACGCGTTCAGGATTGATCTCGACGGGGCAGAAGTCCGTCTAATTCCCGCCGGGGGCCCCTTGTCGCGGCGCACCGTAGAGGAGATTGTGGCGCCCTATCCTGCTGTCGTCGCGATCAATGCCAGCTTCTTCGACAAAGAAGGTCGGGCGATGGGCCTCGCTGTCGACGGGGGACGACTCATAGCCGGTGGCAAGCGGCCGAGCTGGGGCGCTCTCGTGGTCGATGGCAAGAATGCGCGGATCATGCGCGGCGCTGACATCCAGAATCATCTTGCGCATCGCCTCATCGTCCAGGGCATTCCCCGGCTCGTTGTCGGGGGGAAGGTCCAGCAGCTCAAACCCCAGGTCGCCGAGCGGACCGCGGTGTGCGCCGAGGGAAATGTCGTCGTCCTCGTCGTTGCGACAAAAGCCGAGGCTACAGCCTTCGCACGCTTCCTTGCCGATCCCCCTGAGAAGGGCGGGCTCGGCTGCGGGGAGGCGCTCAACCTCGACGGGGGACCGTCGACACAGCTCGTGGTGAAGCTCCCCACACTGGCGCTGTCGCTACGCGGCGGAGGGGAGGTGCCAAACGCGCTGGTCGTTGCTCCGGGCAAGAGGTAGCCGCCCGGCTCCTCGCCGTGGCCGAGCGCTCGCCACACCTCGGGTTCGGGATCCTCCTCCTGTTCGTGATCTTCGAGGCGTGCTTGCCGTCATGGCCGCCTATCTCTGGTGGCGCCATCCATTGCTGCACGTGGAGCCGTAGCGCCGGCCGTTCCCTCAGGCGAGCGGAACCCCGGGCGCGGGCTCGACGGCCCTCGTGCGCGCCAGGCTCGTCAGGACCACGACGCCGCCGAGGCCGGACACGATCGAGCCCAGGAGGATCCCGAGCCTGGCCTCCTGATCGAAGTCGGCAGCCGGGAAGGCGAGGCCGCTGACGAACAGCGACATCGTGAAGCCGATGCCCGTGAGCCAGGCGACGCCGTAGATGTGGCCCCAGCGCACTCCCTGGGGCAGGCTGGCGGCCCCCGCCCGCACCAGCAGCCAGGTGGCCCCGAAGACGCCCACCTGCTTGCCGACCACCAGTCCCGCGGCGATCCCGAGGGGCAGCGGATCGAGAAGCGTGGCGAGGGCGCTGGCGTCGATGGTGATCCCGGCGTTGAACAGGGCGAAGACCGGCAGGATCGCAAAGGCCACCCACGGGTGGGCCATGTGCTCGAAGCGCTGCAGCGGGCTCTTGGCGCCCTCGGCCACCGTCCGGAGGAAGCTGACCAGGGCGAAGCGCTGGGAGTCCATGTCACCCCCGGCATCGAGCGCATCGAGCCGGTCGGCGGCGCGGCGCACGACCCGGGCAAGGCGATGCGGGGGAATGCGGACCCGGGCCGGCACCGTGAACGCCGCCAGCACCCCCGCCAGGGTCGCGTGCACGCCGGAGATCAGGAAGCCGTACCAGAGGCCGATCCCCAGGCAGAAGTAGATCACCGGGTGGCGGAATCCACCACGGTTGGCCGCCACCAGGGCCGCGAAGAACACCGCGGCCAGGCCCAGGCCGGCCCAGTCGAGCGAGGCCGTGTAGAAGAGCGCGATCACCAGCACCGCGCCCAGGTCGTCCGCGATGGCGAGGGCCACCAGGAAGATCTTGAGCGCGTCGGGCACGCGGGGTCCCAGGAGCGCCAGCACCCCCAGCGAGAAGGCGATGTCCGTGGCCATCGGGATGCCCCAGCCGGCAGCCGTGGGCTGCCCGGCGTTGAAGGCCAGGTAGACCGTCGCCGGCAGCAGCATGCCGCCGACGGCGGCGCCGATGGGCAGCAGGGCCTTGCGGGGCTCCGTCAGCTCACCGACGAGCACCTCGCGCTTGATCTCCAGCCCCACCACGAAGAAGAAGATCGCCATGAGGCCGTCGTTGATCCAGTGGTGCAGGTCGTAGGCGATCCGCCACTCGCCCAGCTGCAGGCCGAAGGGCTCGTGGAGGAGCTGCTGGTAGATCTCCGCCCACGGGGAGTTGGCCCAGACGAGGGCGACCAGGGTGGCCAGGAACAGCACGATTCCGCCCGAGATCTCCTGACGGGCGAAGAGATGGAACGGCCGCAGCAGCCGCTGCGCCACCTCCTCCCCCGCGGTGGCCGCCACGGTGTCCTCGAGCCCGATGATCTCCGTCGCATCGTCGTGACCCGCCGCCATTGTCTTGCGAGTGAATGTAGAACAGCTGCGGGTCGCGAATCGACGGAAAAGCCCGAACGCCCGGACGGCCCGCGGCCGAGTTCGCAGGATTCTCGGCGTCCGCCAGCCGTCGCAACCCGGATCGCTGCAGGCTGGCGAGCTCCTTGGCATCCGGTGCCTCCCGACGCAGCGGCTGACCCGGGCCGCTGAGATTCTCAAGCGGCGAGGGCACGCTCGTCACCGATCAGCCACAGCTTCGGTTGCTCGAGGACGCGCGTGACGAAGGCGTTGTCCTGCTTCACGCGCCTGGCCAGCTGATCGCCGATCTCGCCTCTCGCACCCGCGTCGCCGACCAGCGGAACTTGCGGGCCAGCACGCCGCCGATCTCGTCGAGGATCGCCGGGGAGATACAGATCTCAATCAGACCGGCACGACCGAGAGCGAGCACTGTGTCGGCCGTGCCGGCGAAGTTCAATGCAGAGATGTAGATGTTGGTGTCGGCAACGATCCGCGGCACGCTACTGGCCGCGACGGAACTCCTGGACGGCGCGCTCCAC
>DASWJN010000057.1:0-43825 GCA_036397135.1 Candidatus Methylomirabilota bacterium | reverse complement strand
CGGGGAGACGTTCGAGCGCTCGGCCTACGCGCTGACGCGCCTGGGCACGCTGATCTCGATCGGCAGCCACGACACCCACTGGGGCCGGCTCGACCTGCGCCACGTCTACTCCAAGAACCTCCGGATCGTCGGCACGAACCTCGGAACGATCGTCGAGCTGCGCACGCTGCTGGACTACGTCGCCGGCGGCCGCCTGAAGCCGGTGATCGACCGCGCCTTCCCGCTCGAGGACGCGCGCGCGGCCGTGCAGCACGTGCTCGATCGGAAGAACAAGGGCAAGGTCCTGCTGGTGCCGTCGACGTAGGTGCCGGCATGACGGTTCCGCCCTCTCTGCGGCGATGGTTCGTCGTGCACTTCGTCGCGGACATGCTGTTCGCGGTCCCGCTGCTGCTGGCGCCAAGCGCAGTCCTGGGCCTGCTGGGCTGGAGCTGCGTCGATCCCGTAGCCACCCGCCTGGTCGGTGCCGCGCTCGTGGCGATCGGAGGACAGTCCGTCATCGGGCGGGACGACGACGTGACGGCCTTTCGGGCCATGCTGAACCTCAAGATCCTGTGGTCGCTCTCCGCGATCGGGGCGCTCGCCGTCGCACTGATCGGCGGCGCGCCGCCAGTGGTCTGGGGCTTCCTGGCGATCTTCGTGGCCTTCTCGAGCGTCTGGATCACGTACCGGATCCGCCTCGGGCATGCCGTTGCGCGGCGGATCCCGTGACGCTCGCCCGCCTGCTGGAGCTGGCCGCCTTGCGGTGGCCCGAGGCCGAGGCCGTCGTCGACGACACCCGCCGCCTCACCTACGCCCATCTCCACGCCCGCGCCCTCGGGCTCGGCGCCGCCTTCCACCGCCTCGGCGTGGGCCGCGGCGACCGCGTGCTGATCGCGCTCCGCAACCGGCTCGAGCACGTCCTCGCCTACTGGGCGCTCCAGACGATCGGCGGCGTGCCGGCTCCCGTGAACTTCCGCTTCGCCGCCGGCGAGATGCGCTACGTCCTGCAGGATTCCGGGGCCCGCGTCGCCCTGTTCGAAGCCGAGACCGCCGCCGCGGTGCAGAGCGCCGCTGAGCACGAGAGAGGCCTGAGCCTCGTCTTCGTCGGCGACGCCGCTCGCGCGCCCCGCGGGGCGCTGCGGTTCGACGAGGTGCCGGACGGCCTGACGGGCGGCGCCGCCGCCCCCGCCGAGGGCGACCTCTCGCTGATCCTCTACACCTCGGGAACGACCGGGCGCCCCAAGGGTGTGCCGCGCACGCACCGCAACCACTACGCCGGCGCGGTCGCCCAGGCACTGCAGTGCGGGTATGCCTGGGGCGAGCGGACGCTCGGCGTCATGCCGCTCTATCACACGATGGGGATCCACGCGCTGACCGGCATGGCGGCGGTGAACGGCTGCTTCGTCTGCCAGCCCGAGTGGAGCGCGGCCCGGGCCCTGACGCTGATCCAGCGCGAGCGGATCAGCGCGCTCTACCTCATCCCCACGCTGTTCTACGACCTGGTCCACGCGCGGGAGTTCACGCGCCCGGCGGTCGAGACGGTCACCAAGCTGGCCTACGCGGGCGCCCCGATGCCGGCCGCGCTCACCGAGGCGTGCGTGAAGGCCTTCGCGCCCCGGGCGTTCGTCAACCACTACGGCTCGACGGAGATCTACACGTTCTCGGTGCGGCCGGACGTGCACGACAAGCCCGGGTGCGCGGGGCGGCCGGGGCTGCACTCGGCGTTGCGCGTGGTGACCGCCTCCACCGAGCGCCGGGTCGGGCCCGACGAGGTCGTGCCGTCCGGGGAGAAGGGTGAGATCATCGCCAGCCTCGCCTCCGACGAGGCGTTCGCCGGCTACTGGAACCGGCCGGACGCCGACGCGAAGGCGCTGCGCGAGGGCTGGTACTTCACCGGGGACATGGGCTCTCTGGACGCCGACGGTGAGCTGCACGTGGCCGGGCGGGTGGACGACATGATCATCAGCGGCGGCGAGAACATCCATCCGGTGGAGGTGGAGGAGGTGCTGGCCCGCCACCCTCTCGTGCGCGACGTCGCCGTGGTCGGCGAGCCCGACGAGCGGTGGGGCCAGCGCGTGGTGGCCTTCGTGGTGGCGACCGGCCCCGGGCTCACGGCCGAGGCGCTCGACGCCCACTGCCGGACCGGCGGCGTGCTGGCGCCCTTCAAGCGGCCGCGCCGCGTCGTCTTCGTCGGCGAGATCCCCAAGACCGCGTCCGGCAAGATCCTGCGCCGCCTGCTGCGCGACGGCCAGTACTCGGAGGTCCGGACATGAGCGAGTTCCTCCGCGTGGAACGTCAGGGCCCGGTGGCGACCCTCTGGATCGACCGCCAGCCGAAGATGAACACGATGACGGTCGCGATGCGCAACGAGTTCCCCGGGATCTTCCGCGACCTCGACGCCGATGATCACGTGCGGGTGATCGTGATCCGCGGGGCCGGGGGCAAGGCGTTCAGCGCCGGCGGGGACGTGGCGGAATTCCTCACCCTGGCGCCGGCCGACCTCGAGCTGTGGGGCGACACGCTGACCGCGGCCGAGCGGTGCCGCAAGCCCGTCATCGCGGCGATCGACGGGTATACGATGGGGGCCGGCCTGGAGCTGGCGGTGGCCTGCGACTTCCGGGTCGCCACGCGGCGCTCGGAGTTCGCGTTCCCCGAGGTCCGGCTCGGCATGATCCCGGGCAGCGGCGGCACCCAGCGGGCGATGCGGCTGATGGGCATGACGCGGGCCAAGCTGTTCATGATGACGGGCCAGCGCATCCCGGCCGAGCGCGCCGAGGCCTGGGGGCTGATCACGCAGGTGGTGGCCGACGACGGGCTCGACGCCGCCGTCGGCGCGCTCGCGGCCGAGCTGGCCGCGAAGGCGCCGCTGGCGCTCAGGACGCTGAAGATGGTGCTCAACCGGGGCGCCGATGCCCCGCTCGACACGGCGCTGGAGCTGGAGCGCAAGGCCTACGCCTGGCTCCGCTCGACGCACGACTACGAGGAAGGCGTCCGCTCGTTCCTCGACAAGCGGCCGCCGGAGTACCGGGGGAGATAGATGGCGGGTCACTCGTTCGGCCTCATCCTCGCCAACCGCGCCGTCGTCCTCGGGGCCGTGAAGGCCCGCGACCTGCTCGACATCGCCGTGGACGCCGAGCGCTCCGGCGTCTTCGACGCCGTCTGGGTCGGCGACAGCCTGCTGGCCAAGCCGCGGCTGGAGTCGGTCACCCTGCTGTCGGCGTTGGCCGGCGTCACCGAGCGCGTGCGGCTGGCCGTCGGCTGCCTGGCGACCTTCGTGCACCGCCATCCCGTGCTGTTCGCCCAGCAGTGGGCGAGCCTCGACGTGCTCTCGGGCGGCCGCGCCTGGCTGGCCGTCTGTCTCGGCGGCCCCGACAGCGCCAACGCCGCCCAGGCCGCCGAGCACGCGGTCATGGGCATCGCCTCCGGCGAGCGCGTCGAGCGGCTGGAAGAAGGGATCGCGATCCTGCGCGCGCTGTTCGAGCGCAAGGGCGCCAGCCACGCCGGCCGGTTCTATCGCTTCGACAACGTCACGCTGGAGCCGCGCCCGGTCCAGAACCCGTGTCCCATCTGGATCGCCTCCAACCCGACCGCGCTCACGTGGAAGGGGGGCGCCAGCGCCTCCGGCGGGGCGGTCGAGCGTGGCTTCCGTCGCGTCGCCCGCCACGCCGACGGCTGGATGACCAACAAGCTCTCCCCGGCGGAATTCCGCGAGCAGTTCGGGCGCATCCGGGCCATGGCGCGCGAGGAGGGGCGGGATCCCGCGTCGCTCGGCAGCGCGCTGTACCACAACATCAACGTCAACGAGGACCGGGCGGCGGCGCTGGCCGAGGCCAAGACGTTCCTCGACGCCTACTACACGGCGAAGTTCAGCGCCCAGTTCGTCGAGCAGTGGACGGTCGCGGGCGGCCCCAAGGAATGCGCCGAGCAGCTGCGGGCGTACTTCGGGGCCGGGCTCGACCACATGGCGCTGCGCCTGGCGTCCTGGGACCAGCGCGGGCAGCTCACGCGGTTCCTGGGCGAGGTGGCGCCGGCGCTCGGAGGGCGTTGATGCTGCAGGGGATCGATCATCTCGTCGTCGTCGTCCCCGACCTCGACGCGGCGGTCAAGACGTACCGGGATCTCGGCTTCACCGTCGTCGCCGGCGGCCGCCACCCCGGCGTCGGCACCGACAACGCGCTGATCGCCTTCCGCGACGGAAGCTATCTGGAGCTGCTCGGCTTCTACGAGCCCCGGCCGGACCACCGCTGGTGGGAGCCCCTGCGGCGCGGCGGCGGGCTGGTCGACTTCTGCCTGCGGACGGACGACCTCGCCGGCGACGCGGCGGCGCTGCGGCGGGCCGGCGTGGCGATGAGCGAGCTGCAGGGGCGCACGCGCCGGCGGCCGGACGGCTTCGAGGTGCGCTGGGTCTTCGCGGTGGCGGGCGGCGGCCACCGCGGCGTGGCGCCGTTCCTCATCGCCGACGAGACCCCGCGCGAGGAGCGCGTGCCCCGGGAGCGCGCTCACGCCAACGGCGTCTCCGGGATCGGCCGTGTCACCGTGGCCGTCGACGACCTCGCCGCCGTCCGCGTGTGGTACGCCCAGGCGCTGGGCTCGACCGGACAGGAGATCGCCTCGCCCGAGCTGGGGGCGGCCGGCGTCCGGTTCTCCCTCGGTCCGCACACCTTCGAGTTCCTCGCACCGACCGGCGCCGGCGCCATCCGCGCCTGGCTGTCGGCGCGCGGCGCCTCCCCCTACGCGGCCACGCTGGTGGGGGCGTCCCGTCCCGGCCCGCTCGGCCTGGACCGCACCTGGGGCGCCCGCCTCGCGCTGGCCTGATCGAGGACCTGCCGGAGCCCATCGCCTACACGGTGACGAAGACGGTGGTGGAGAACAAGGACGCGCTGGTCCGGGCCCACGGCGGGCTCGCCGAGTTCGACCCGAAGACCGCCTGGCAACCCGACAAGGTCGGCATCCCCCTGCACCCGGGCGCCGAGCGGGCGTACCGCGAGAAGGGGTGGATGAAATAACCGCCGGCGTCGTTCTCGTCGACGGCCGCGTCCTGACGCTCGATCCCCGCCGCCCGGCGGCCACCGCGCTGGCGGTGGCCGGCGGGCGCATCATGGCGGTGGGCGATCGTGCCGACGTCAGGCGGTGGCGCGATCGCTCGACCCGCGTCATCGATCTCAAGGGCGCGACGGTCGTCCCCGGGCTGGTCGACGCCCACGCCCACCTCGACCGGGAGGGGCTGAAGCTCCTCCATCCCTCGCTCGCCCGCTGCCGCTCGATCGCCGACATCCAGCGCCTGGTCCGCGGCCTCGCCGCCGAGCGCAAGCCGGGCGAGTGGATCGTCACGATGCCGGTCGGGACGCCGCCCTTCTACCAGGACGCGCCGGGCGGGCTGGCCGACAAGCGCTGGCCGACCCGCGCCGATCTCGACGCCGCCGCGCCCGCGCACCCCGTCTACATCCGCGGCATCTGGGGGTACTGGAACCGCCCGCCCGTCTACTCGGTCGCCAGCAGCCGGGCGCTGGCCGTCGCCGGGATCACGCGCACCACCGTGCCGCCACGGGGCGTGGAGATCGTCAAGGACGCCGCCGGCGAGCCCACCGGCGTGTTCGTCGAGCACAACGTCATCCAGGTGCTCGAGTTCACGCTGATGCGGGCGGCCCCGCGCTTCACCCACGCGGACCGCCTGCGGGCGCTGCGGGAGTCGCAGCGCCGTTACACCGCGCGGGGCGTCACCGCGGTGTACGAGGGCCACGGCGTGGCGCCCGAGGTGCTGCGCGTCTACCGCGAGTGCCACGCGCGCGACCAGCTCCGCCTGCGCTGCACGCTCGCCGTGAGCCCGACGTGGGAGGGCACCGGCGCCGCCGCCGCGATCCCTGCCCTGGCGGCGTGGGCCGGCGGCCGCGGGCTCGGCGACGACCGCCTGCGCGTGGGCGGCATCTGCCTGCACTACGGCGGCGATCCGGAGGTCGCCCGCATCCTGCACGACTCCCAGCCCTACACCGGCTGGGCCGGCTTCGTGGAGAGCGCCAACGGTCCCGCCGCGTATCGCGAGCAGGCGGAGCTGGCCGCGCGCCACGGCCTGCGCGTCAACACGCTGGTGACGCGCTGCCTGCCCGAGGTCCTCGACGTCTGGGAGGACGTGGCGAGACGCCATCCGATCCAGGCGCTCCGCTGGGTGCTGGTCCACCTCAACGCGGCGACGCCGGCGCAGCTCGCGCGCATCCGCCGGCTGGGGGCGGTGGCCACGACCAACCCGATCTCGTATCTCTACCGCTCGGCCGGCGACGAGGTGGCCCGGCTCGGCGGCGCCGCCGACCAGCTGCTGCCCCACCGGAGCCTGGCCCGCCACCACATCCCGTTCGGCATCGCGACCGACAACAAGCCCGCCGATCCCTGGGTGGCCTTCGCCGCCGTCGTGGCCCGGCGGGACATGCGCACCGGCGCCGTGATCGGCGAGCGCGAGCGGCTCACCCGGGGTCAGGCCCTGGCGGCGCTCACGCACGGCGGCGCGTGGGTGACGTTCGCCGAGCGCGAGCGCGGCCGGCTGGCGCCGGGCTGGGCCGCCGACCTCGCCGTGCTCGAGCACGACCCGCTGGCGGCGCCCCTGGAAGACCTCGTCGGCCAGACGGCGCGATTGACGATGGTCGGCGGCGAGGTCGTCCACCATGCCTGACGTCCGCTCGCCGCGCGTCTGGCTGGCGATCGCCTGGTCGGTCTTCCAGCTCTACACCGCGCGACCTCGTCCATCGCGGGATCGGAGGTGTGGCGCACGCAGTGGGTCGCCATGATGCTGGCGCTCTCCGGCTTCATCATCCCGTTCTCGTTCGCCTACGACCCGGCCCTGCTGCTGGTGGGCGGCTCGGTCCCGCACATCGCCTGGCGCGTCGCCGCCGCCACGCTGGGGATCGTCATGCTGGGGCCGGCCTGATCGGCTACCTGCGCGTCCCGGCGCGGCCGTGGGAGCGCGCGCTCCTGCTCGCCGGCACCCTGAGGTGCGGCGGTGGGCCATCAGACGCCGAGGATCCGGAACCCCTCGCGTTCAGCCGCCCGCGCTTGCTGGCGGTCGAGCGTGACGAGATCGAGGTCTTCGGGACGACCTTCCGAGGCAACCAGCGCGGCGCCTATCTGCAGCGCGTCGGCCGCCGTGATGGGATGGGTCTCGACGAGACGCTCGGCATGGTGCCGGACCAGATCGACGGCCGTGACCTCGGTCCAGCGCTCCCACGCCTCCAACACCTCGTGGCGCGCCGCTCTGAGGTGCGGAGCCGCCCGCGGTTCGACCCGTCGCCGGCGCGCCAGCGCGGACAACAGCTCCACGCGGGTCAGGGACCAGACGACGATGTCAGGGTCGTCGTGGAGCCACCGCTCGACGCGCGCGGAGGCGCTCTCGGCCACGAACAACCCGACCAGAGCCGAGGTGTCCCAGAACTTCACCAGCCGCGGGCTCGCTCCTGAAGGAGGTCCTTGAGGACACTGCCGCGCAGCCGCGGCCGCCGGCGGCGACCGACCCACGGCGGCAACCCCCCGGTGCCGCGCCGGACGAGCCCGCGACGCTCGAGGCGGGTCAGAGGATCATCGACTCTGCGGCCGCCGCTCGAGCGGAGGGGAATGATCTGGGCCACCGGGTGTTTGCGATCGAGGACGATCACCGAGCCGCCGGCCCGGACATGGTCGAGATAACGTGAGAGGTTGTTCTTGAGCTCGGCGATGTTGGCCCGTTTCATGTGGCCATGATAGCCAGGTTCCATCCGCCACGGCAACCCGCCGCGACTTGACCGCGGCCACGGCGACGCGTACGGTCGCCTGGCACGGGGTGTCATCGGCGCCGTCGACGCCGGGCGACCGAACGAGGGGGAACTGCATGGGCTTCATGGACCTGCGGCAGTGGATGGGACTGCTGGAGAAGGAAGGGGAGCTCAGGCGCGTCGACGCCGAGGTGCACTGGGACCGCGAGCTGGGCGCCGTCGCCCGCCGCGTGCTGGAGAAGAAGGGGCCGGCGCTGCTGTTCGAGAACATCACCGGCTACCAGACCGGGCGGTGCACCAGGCTCCTCACCGGCGCGCTCGGGGACCGGCGGCGGCTGGCGCTCGCGCTCGGGTTCCCCAGGGACGCCGGCAACGCCGAGCTCCTCGCGTACGTCATGGAGAAGAACCGGGCGGCCATCCCGCCGCGGGTCGTCACGACGGGGCCCGTCAAGGACGTCGTCCTCCGCGGCGAGGCGATCGACCAGCACGAGTTCCCGGTCCCCAAGTGGCACCACCTGGAGGGCGGGCGCTACATCCACACCTTCTCCGGCATCGTGACCCGCGACCCCGAGACGCGGGTGATGAACGTGGGGATCTACCGGGGGATGATCGGGCAGCGTGACACCTGCCCGATGCTGCTGATCAAGGGCGGGCAGCACTGGGGCCACCACTTCCAGAAGTACGCCGACCGCGACGAGCCGATGCCGGTCGCGTGCGTCATCGGCTGGGATCCGATCATGCCGTTCCTGGCGGGCTCGCCGATCCCGACCGGCGTCTGCGAGTGGGACGTGATGGGCGCGTATCGAGGCGAGCCGGCCGAGCTGGTGCGCTGCGAGACGGTCGACCTGGAGGTCCCGGCCTCGGCCGAGATCGTGCTGGAGGGGTTCATCAGCGACGACCCGGCGACGTGGGAGAGCGAGGGGCCGTTCGGCGAGTACACCGGCCACCTCTCCGACGTGCCGACGCCGCGGCCCACGATGAAGGTCACCTGCATCACGCACCGGCGCGACCCGATCTTCCGTGGCTGCCTGGAGGGCACGCTGCCCGGCTCCTACAGCGAGAACAGCGTGATGTCGGCCGTGCAGCGGGCGGGCATCGCCTGGAACATCCTCAAGGGCGCCGGCATCCCGGGCCTCCGCGACGTCTACGTCCACCCCATCACCAACGGCGTGAACATCGTCGTGCAGATCCGCAAGGCCTACCAGGGCCAGCCCAAGCAGATCGCCGCCGCCCTGTGGGGCAACAGCGCCGCCCAGTACCGGTACAAGCACGTGATCGTGGTGGACGACGACATCGACGCGTCCTCCTACGAGCAGATCGACTGGGCCCTCGCCCACCGCATGAACGCCGGCGAGGGCGGCCTGGTGGTTTTCCCGGGGATCTTCGGCTCGCCGATCGATCCCTCCACGCCCCTGGAGGATCGCGACGTCAGCCGCCTGGGCACCGGCCTCTGGAACCGCGTCCTCTTCGACGCCACCCGCTCCTGGAAGTTCGAGCGGCGGGTGGAGTGGGGCGGCGAGCGCTTCCCCCCCACCGTTCGCCCGGCCCCCGAGGACGAGGCCCGCGTGCGCCGGCGCTGGACCGAGCTGGGCCTCGGCGAGTGGTAGTGCGAGCCGAGGCGCCGGGCGCCGCGCCCGGCGGTGAGGCGAGCTGAGATGAAGGTCACCGCGGTCCAGGCGATCCCGCTCGCCATCCCGCTCGCCCCGACGTCGCCGCCGTCGCCGTGGGCGCCGGGGATCGGCCGCCAGATTCTCGTGCGCGTCGCCACCGACGAGGGCCTGGTGGGCTGGGGCGAGTGCTTCGCCTACGGCGCCACCCTGGCCGTGTGCAACGTCGTCGACGACGCGCTGGCGCCGCTGGTGGTCGGCCAGGACCCCACCCAGATCGAGCAGCTCGTCGACCGGATGCATCGGGCGCTGATGATCTGGGGCCGCCGCGGGCTGGCCATGATGGCGGTGAGCGGCGTCGAGCTGGCGCTGTGGGACCTCGCCGGCAAGGCGCGTGGCGTGCCCGTCTACCAGCTGCTCGGCGGTCTGTGCCAGTCGCGGGCCCGGGCCTACGCGAGCCTGCTGCGCTACGACAACGAGACGCAGGTGCGGCAGGCGGTGTCGTCCGCCCTCGAGCTCGGCTTCACCGCCGTCAAGCTCCACCAGGTCGACGTCGACTCGGTGGCAGGCGCCCGCGAGGTGGCGGGGCCCGACGTCGACCTGATGCTCGACACGAATTGCCCGTGGACGGTGGGGGAGGCGATCCGCATCGGCCGGCGGCTGGAGCGCTACGATCTGCGCTGGCTGGAGGAGCCGGTGTGGCCACCCGAGGACTACGCCGGGCTGGCGCGCGTGCGGCAGGCGGTCCGCATCCCCATCGCCTGCGGCGAGAACGAGGCCACGGTGTTCGCCTTCCGCGAGATCATCGCGGCCGGCGCCGCCGACATCGTCCAGCCCAGCGTGACGAAGGTCGGCGGGATCGCCGAGATGAGGAAGATCGCGACGCTGGCCGCCACCGCCAGCGTCACCTTCGTGCCGCACTCGTTCTATTTCGGCCCCGGCCTCGCCGCCACCCTGCACGTCGTGGCGTCCACGCCGGGCGTGCCGTACGTCGAGATGCCGCCGGGGCAGCTGACCGCCTCGCTGCCGGCCGAGCCCATCCGGTGCCACGGCGGCGCCGTCACGGTCCCCGACCGTCCCGGCCTCGGCGCCGATCCGGATCCCGACGTGCTCCGCCGCTATCCCTACGCCCGCGAGGGCGCCCGGCCGTTCTACCTCACGTGAAGCTCATCGTCTTCGACTTCGACGGGTTGATCCTGGACACCGAGGCGCCCGTCTACGACGCCTGGCAGGAGATCTACGGCGAGCACGGCCTGGCGCTGGCCTTCGAGAAGTGGGCCGAGTGCATCGGCACCGCCGACACCTTCGACCCGTGCGCCGACCTGCAGGCCGCGCTGGGCCGGGCGCTGGACGCCGCCGCGCTGGAGGCGCGGCACCGGGCCCGCACCGACGCGTTGATCGCGACGCAGGCCGTCCTGCCCGGGGTGCGCGAGTACGTGGAGGAGGCGGGACGGATGGGCCTGGCGCTGGGCGTGGCGTCCTCGTCCAGCCGCCGGTGGGTCGAGGGGCATCTGACGCGGCTGGGTCTGCACGAGCGCTTCCAGGTGATCCGCTGCGCGGACGACGTCCCGCGGGTCAAGCCCGATCCGGCGCTCTACCGGGCGGTGGTGGAAGCGACCGGCGTGCGTCCGGAAGAGGCGCTCGCGCTGGAGGATTCGCCCAACGGCGTGCTGGCCGCCAAGCGCGCCGGCCTGACGTGCGTCGCTGTCCCCAATCCGCTCACCGCGCGCCTCGACCTCGGTCACGCCGACCTCCTCCTCGGCTCGCTCGCCGAGGTGCCGCTCGCCGAGCTGCTGGCCCGGCTCCGGAGTTGAACGGCCGAGGAGCCAGCTATCGCGCAAACCTCCTATCGGTTATGATTCGCCCTCGGACTCGGACAGGAGGTGAGAGGGATGGCGAAGAAGGCCAAGGGCAAGCGCGGTAAGGCCGGCAAGACGCTCAAGCCGAAGGACCTGTCGGCGCGAAGCGGTGCCGCGAGCGTCAAGGGGGGCGTGATCGCGCCGTGTGACCTCCGGACCCGCCACAAGTAGCCCGATCCTTTCCCGCGTGAGGGGGTGAACCGTTTGGCCAAGAAGGCGAAGGACAAGCGCAGCAAGAAGGCGCTCAAGCCGAAGGACCTTCCGACCCGCGGCGAGGCCACAAAGCTCAAGGGCGGTGTGGTCGGGCCGTGTGACCGTAAGCTCCGGTAGCGTGACGCGATCACCGGCGGCCGGCGCGGCAGGGTGGTCGCTGCCGGCCGCCTTCTGGTCCCGGTTCCATCGCCGGTTCTGGGAGCGCCACGGCACGGTCCTCGAGGCGCCCCTCTCCGAGCCGCTCGCCTCGCCGGAGCACGTCTTCGACTGCCTGGCCGGCGCCAGCGAGCGCTGGCGCGCCGGCGATCGGGCCTTCGTTCCCGAGTTCTGCGTCGATCACGCGCAGGTCCTGGCCGACGTGGGGCGGTACCTGCCGTCGCCGGCCGATCGATCCGTCGAGGGCTGGGTCGCCCGGGTCACGGCCGGGCTCGGCGGCCGCACGTTCGGGCTGGTGGTCGACGACTACCAGGTTCACGACGAGCCGCTCTGGAGACGCCTCTGCGGGTTCGCCTCCGGTCTCTATGCGTTCACCGGCCTGCCCGGCGAGCAGGCCAAAGCCGCCCTCTTCCTCGGCAACTACGACCGCACGCCGTTCGGCCTGCACCGCGGGCGCTCCACCAACTTCATGTTCGTGCTGGACGGCGTCAAGCGGATCCGCGCCTGGCCCGGCGCGTTCTTCCGCGGCAAGGAAGACCTCACGAACCGGCTCGACTACGCCTGCCACAACGCCGGCTCGGTCGTCCTCGAGGGCAGGCCGGGCGACGTCATCTACTGGCCGTCGCCGTGGTGGCACATCGGCGAGGACGCCGGCGGGCTTTCAATCGCGGTCAGCCTGATGCTATTCATGGAGCCGAGACCTTGGGTGGATCTAGCCCGGATTCTGGAGCGCGAGCTCGCGTCCAGGCTCGGCGGCCGGCGCCGGGACGGGGTCCGCGCCGCCCTGCAAGCGGTGAGGAAGATCACCCGGGACCCGGCCCTCGAACGCGCGCTGGTTGCCGCTCGCCTGAACCATCTGACGGGCTTTGGCTTCTCGGCCGTTCCCGCGCCGGCGCCGCGTCGGATCCTCCGCGACGACGCCGTGGTCCGGGGCCATCCGGACGGCCCGATCCGGTGGGCTCGGGTGGCCGGCGAGGTCGTCTGCTCGGCCAGCGGCCACGCCTTCGTGGTGCCGGACGACCCCCGGGTCCCGATCCTGCTGCGCCGGCTGAACACGGGGCAGCCTCTGCGCGTCGGCCAGGTGACGGCGGCGTCCGCCGGCACCGTGAGGCACGGCGGGGTCGACTACGCGGCCTCCCGTCGGCAGATCCGGGGCCTGCTGGAGCGCCTGCTGTCGCTACGCGGAATCAGCGAGCAGTCCTGACGTCTCCCGGGCTCGGGTCCGATCACGGCAGGAACCAGGGGCCCAGCAGCAGGGTAGCCCCGGGCGGCTGAGGCGGGCCGGCGCGCTCGGCGGGCGGCCGGGCCGCCAGGCTGCTCACCACCCGGCAGAATTCGCCCAGCTCGATCGGCCTGGACAGACACGCCTGGAATCCCGCCGGGACGGCCGCGCCGTCCGCCCCGTCCTCGCGGTCGGTGGTGATCGCGAGCACGGGAGGACGCTGCGAGTCCCCACTGACGGTGGCGAGCCAGGCGGCCGCCCCCGCGGCCGAGCGCGTCCCCACGACGAGCACCCCGGGGACGACGGATTCCAGGAGCCGCAGCGCCGCGTCGAGCGACGGAGCCGCCGTCACGAAGGCGCCGCAATGCTCGAGGACGGTCGCGAGCACGTGGGCGAAGCGCGCGTCGTCCTCGACCAGAAGGACGTGCACCCGGGCCAGTGACGGCAGTCGGTCCGGCCGGTCGGCTGTCATACCACTCTTAGTCAGTCTACCTATAGGCTGACTACTCATAGACTGTAGACCGATCGTCGTCAAGACTCCATTCTCGGCCGGTGAGCGACCGGGGATCTGATGTCCACGCCGGAAGTGGGTCGAGCCAGGGGCCTGTCAACGGACGAGTGTTGCTCGCCGCGAACCTGCGGCGGCTGCGCAGCGATCGAGCCCTCTCGCAGGAGGCGCTCGCCGACCGTGCGGGAATCCATCGCACCTACCTCGGCTCGGTGGAGCGCGCCGAGCGCAACGTTGCCATCGACAACATCTGCCGCCTGGCCTGGGCGCTCGGCGTCGACGTCCGAGAGCTGCTGAACCCGGCCCGCATGCCCGCCCGCGAATACGGGGCGGCCGGTCGCCGTCCCAGCGTCCTCAAGGTCTCCGAGGGCGTCAAGCGTCGGTGGGCCGGCCGGCCCGGCTCGCGGCGCCGCTCCTCCCGCTAGCCCGACCCCGCATCCCGCCTGATTCCGCCCCGCGGCTTCCGCTATAGTAAGGCCCCATGCCGGCGCTTGCGGGCCAGCGGATCTTCTCGGTGGGCGGGACGTCGTACACCTGGGAAGATCTCGTCGTCGCGGCGTGTCTCTGGGGTGACTGGCCGGCCCTCGAGTCGCAAGTCCGGGACGGTCTGGCCTGCCTCGCCCGGCTCGACCAGCTCGAGGAGGACGGCGAGGACGCGCTCGACGAGGACGACGTCGAGGCGACGGCCGCCGAGTTCCGCTACAGTCGCGATCTGGTCGCCGCCGCCGACCTCGAGGCCTGGCTGGAGCGGCGCGGCATCTCGGTCGACGGCTGGCTCGACTTCGTGCGGCGCTCGCTCCTGAGAGCGCGGTGGGCGGACGACCTCGCCGCGATCCGGGAGGAGTACGAGATCGACGACGAGGAGGTGGCCGCGGCGCTCGAGTGCGAGGCGGTGTGTGGCGGCCTGGCCTCTGACCTGGCCGGGCGCCTGGCTGCGCGCGTGGCCATTCGTGCGCGCGACGAGGCCGCGCGCGGTGACGCCGACGCCCTGGGTCGGGAGGCCGAGGGACTGGCGGCCGCCGTGCCCGAGGGTCTCCTGGAGCGTGCGCTGCCCGGCCTGCGGGCGGCGGCCCGACGCGACCGCCTCCGAGCGCTGGCGCGGCTGGAGGCGGTCTGGCAGTCGTTCGCGGCCGGCGCCGCACCCCCCGACGGGCTGCGGGCGCTCGTGGCGGCCCGCCGCCTCGACTGGATGCGCGTGCGCGCGCAGATGGTCGTGGCCGCCGACGAGGACGTGGCCCGCGAGATCGCCCTGTGCGTGCGCGTCGACTCCCGCCCGCTGGCCGAGGTGGCCGGCGAGGCCGGCCTGAGCGCCGAGACGGCCGAGCTGTGGATGGAAGACCTGGCGGAGCCGCTGCGCGACGTTTTGGTGGGCGCCCAGCCGGGCGAGCTGCTGGGGCCGCTCGCCGACAAGGACGGGCATCTCGTCCTGGCGGTGGGAGACAAGCGACTGCCCTCGCCGGACGACCCCGCCGTGCTCGCGCGTGCCGAGCGCGTGCTGCTGGCGCGCACGGTCGACCGCGAGGTGGCCAATCGCGTGACATGGCACGAGAGCCTGTAGCCGAAACGACCGCGCTCGGCAAGCTGCCGCTGCTGGAATTGCTCCCGTCCGAGATGCGCGCCCGGGTGGCCGCCCGGTTCGAGCGCGTCACGTACCCGTTCGGCGCCGTCATCGTCCGCGAGGGCGACCCCGCCGACGCCCTGTACGTGCTGGTCAGCGGACGCGCCCGCGTCGTCAAGCGCGGCGACACCGGCGAGGACGTGCCGCTCAACGTGCTCCGCGCCGGCGACGCCTTCGGCGAGATGGCCCTGCTGGAGCGCACGACGCGGACGGCCACCGTGCGGGCCAGCAGCGACGTGGAGGCGCTCAAGCTCGACCGCGCCGCCTTCGAGGAGCTGGTGACGGCCGCGCCCGACCTCAAGAAATACCTGGAGCTGCAGGCCTCGCACCGGCGCCTGCACAACTTCTTCCGCTCCTACACGGCGTTCGCGCGCCTGCCGGTCGACGCGCTGGCCACGCTGCTGGCCGAGCTGGAAGTCCAGCTGGTGGAGCCGGGCGAGCGGGTCATCCGCCAGGGCGATCGGCCGGGACCGATGTACGTGATCGAGGAGGGCCGGCTGCGGGTCTTCGTGGAGGAGGACGGCGAGCGACACTACATCCGCTACCTGCGCCGGGGCGACTTCTTCGGCGAGCTGTCGCTGTTCAAGGGCGAGCCCCGCTCGACCACCGTCGAGGCGGTCGCGCCGTGCCGGCTGCTGCGGCTGACCGAGGCGACGTTCACCCGTCTGCTCGCCGGGTATCCCGAGTTCCGGGCCCAGCTCGAGGAGCGGATCGCCCAGTACGACTACAAGGCCGTCGCGCGCGTGCCGCTCGACTTCGCCGAGGAGACGCTGCCGGCCGAGCTGCGGGCGCAGGAGAAGGTCGGGCCGCGCCAGGTGGAGGCGGAGGCCGTCGACGAGGAGGGCGAGGACGAGGCGGCGGCGCCGTTCGCGACGCCGGAGGGGCGCTTCGTCAAGCGGGCGCGGCGGATCCGCCGCTTCCCGCACGTGCGCCAGCTCGACGCCATGGACTGCGGGGCCGCCGCCCTCGCCATGGTGTGCCGCCACTACGGGCGCGCGGTGAGCCTGGCGCGCATCCGGCAGCTCTGCTTCACCTCGACCGACGGGACCAGTCTGCGCGCGCTCTGCCGCGCCGCCACCGAGCTGGGGCTGGCCGCCCGCCCGGTGAAGGCCTCCGCCCGCAACCTGCCGCAGATGCCGCTGCCGGCGATCGTGCACTGGGAGGGCAACCACTGGGTGGTGCTGTACGACGTCGCCGACGGCCACGTGCGGATCGCCGACCCCGCCCTCGGGCTGCGGCGCCTGCCCCGGGCGGACTTCGAGCGCCGCTGGAGCGGCTACACGGCGCTGTTCGACTACACCGAGGCCTTCGCCCGGGCGCCGGTGGAGGCGCCGAGCGCGGCCTGGCTGTGGCCGTTCGTGCGCCCGTTCCGCTCGGTCCTCGGCCGGGCGATCGGCCTGGCCATCGTCGCCAGCGCGCTGGCGATGCTGCTGCCGGTGTTCACCCAGCTCATCGTCGATCGGGTGCTGGTCGAGCAGGACGTCGGCCTCCTGAACGTGCTGGTCATCGCCATGCTGGCGGCGCTGGCCTTCATGACGGTGGCGGTCGTCCTCCAGCGCTATCTGCTGAGCTTCACCGCCGTCCGCATCGACGCCGCCACGCTCGACTACCTGACGCGCACGCTGCTGGCGCTGCCGATGGCCTACTTCACCGCGCGGCGGACCGGCGACATCCAGCGGCGGCTGGCGGGGCTGCGGCAGGTGCGCGAGTTCCTGGTGCAGAGCGCGGTGGCCGGGATCACCGCGGTCGTCCAGCTCGCCGCGGCCTTCGCCCTCATGCTGGCGTACAGCCCGCTCCTGGCCGGAGTCTTCCTGGTGACCGCCCCGCTCTACCTGGCGCTCATGCGGTTTTCCTCCAGGCGCCTGCGCCCCATCTTCGACGACCTGGAGGAGGGCTTCGGCCGCTACTCCTCGCACCAGATCGACGCCATCCGCGGCATCGAGACGGTCAAGGCGATGGGGGCCGAGGTGGCGTTCCGCGAGCTGATGCTGGGCCAGTTCCAGCGCATCGCCCGCCGCCAGTTCCGCGCCGACTTCACGATCATGGTGTACGAGGGCGCGGTCGGCATGGTGACGCTCCTCACCACCGCGCTCTTCCTCTGGGTCGGCGCCCGCCAGGTGCTCGACGGCCAGCTGACCATCGGCGCCCTCGTCGCCTTCAACGCGCTCGTGGGCCTGGCGAACGCCCCGATCACCACGCTGCTGAACCTCTGGGACAACTTCCAGCTCGCCGTGGTGTTGCTGGGCCGGATGGACGACGTGTTCCAGACCGAGCCGGAGCAGGGGCGCGACCGATCGCGCCTGGCTCCCGTGCGCACCCTGGAGGGCCGCATCAGCCTGCGCGGCGTCGGCTTCCGCTACGGCGGCCCCGAGTCGCCGCCGATCTTGGAGTCCATCACGCTCGAGGTCCCGGCCGGCCGCATGGTGGCCATCGTGGGCCGCAGCGGCTGCGGCAAGACGACGCTGGTCAAGTGCCTGGCCGGCCTGCTGGAGCCGACCGAGGGCACCATCCTCTACGACGGCGTCGACCTCCGGACGCTCAACTACCGCGACCTGCGCCGGCAGATCGGCTTCGTGCTGCAGGAAAACCATCTCTTCGACGACACGATCGCCCGCAACATCGCCTTCGGCGAGGACGAGCCGGACATGGACCGGGTGCTGTGGGCGGCCCGGGTGGCCAACGCCCACGAGTTCATCGAGCGCCTGCCGCTCGGCTACGACACCCGGGTGGGCGAGTCGGGGCTCTCCATTTCGGGCGGGCAGCGGCAGCGCATCGCCATCGCCCGCGCCGTGTATCACCAGCCCCCGGTGCTGATCCTCGACGAGGCGACCTCCTCGCTCGATACCGAGTCCGAGCGGGCGGTCAAGGAGAACATCGACCGGCTGCTGGAGGGGCGCACGTCGTTCGTCATCGCCCATCGCCTCAGCACCGTGCGCGACGCCGACCTCATCCTCGTGCTGGAGAAGGGCCGGCTGGTGGAGCAGGGCAACCACGACGACCTCATGAAGCGCCAGGGCCTGTACTTCTACCTGGTGAGCCAGCAGCTGGGGCTGTGACGGCCGTGCCCGACGAGCCGCGCGCCGGCGCCGACGACCGCGAGCCGTTCTTCGAGAACGAGCCGCCGCACTGGGCGGCCCGCGGGCTCTCGCTCATGGTGCTGGCCGTCTTCGTGGCTGCCGCCGTCGCCTCCGTCGCGATCAGCCTGCCGGAGACGGTGTCCAGCCCCTTCGTGCTGGTGCCGGGGCACGGCGCCGACCCGATCCGCGCCTCGCGCAGCGGGGTGGTGGCGGCGGTGCGGCTGGCCGAGGGGCAGACGGTCGCCCGCGGCGCGCCGGCCTTCGTCATCCGATCGTCCATCGCCGGCGACCGCTCGGCCGAGCTGCGCAGCCTCGAGACGCAGATGACGGGCGCCGAGGAAAGCCACCTGAACACCCGCCAGCGCTACGAGAGCCAGCGGCGGGCCGACGAAGAGGACGAGCGGCGGCTGCGGGCGCGCGCCGCCAACCTGCGCGACACGCTGGCCGAGCAGCGCGGCCTGCGCGAGGTCCGGGAGGCCCGGTTCGAGCGCGACCTGGAAATCCAGGGCAACGACATCGAGATCACCGAGCGGGAGATCGGGTTCAAGCGCAACCAGTACGCCGTCGCCAGGGAGCTGGCCGACCGCATGGAACGCTACCACCGCGACGGCGCGATCTCCTGGCTCGAGTACAACAACCGCCGCCTGGATGCGGCCAAGCTCGAAGTGGAAGGGCAGCAGCTCGAGCGCGCGCTGGAGAGCTCGCGCCTCAAGCTCAGCCAGCTTCGCGCCGAGCACCAGACGTGGGCGATCGACTGGAAGCTCAACGTCGCCGCCCTGGAGACCGAGGCGCGCGAGGTGCAGGCGGCGCTGGCCGGGCTGCGCCAGAGCATGGCGGCGCGGCGGGCCGAGCAGCGCGAGGTGGAGCGCCGGCTCAAGGAGGACGCCGCCAAGACGCGCATCCGCGCGACGAGCCTGCGGGACGAGCTGGACCAGACGCGCGGCGCCGAGCTGACCGTGACGGCGCCCTGCGAGGGCGCGGTGTTGCGGCTGGCCGTGAACGCCCCCGGCGCGGTGGTCCAGGACGGCGACGTGCTCGCCGAGCTGGCCTGCGCGGGCGAGACGCTGCAGGCCGAGGTGAGCGTGGCGCCGGCGGGGACGGGGCGCATCCAGCCGGGCCAGCTCGTCCGGTTGCTCTACGACGCGTTCCCGTACCAGCGCTACGGGATCAGGCACGGCACCGTGCGGTGGGTGAGCCCGGCCAGCGTGACGGTCAAGGACCGGCCGGTCTTTCGCGTGCTGGTGGACCTCGAGGAGCAGGCCGTGCGGGTGAAGGGCGAGAACCGGGCGCTCATGGCCGGCATGGGCGGCCGGGCCGACGTCGTCGTCGGCCGCCGGTCGCTCGTGTCGTACGCGTTCGAGCCCATCCGGATGCTGCGGGAGAGTCTGGCCGATCGCGCGCCGGCGCGCGAGGATCGCCGGTGAGCGCCGGGCGATCCGCCCGAACGCAGGGCGTCCGACCGGCCTCGCGCCCCGGCAATTCGGCGGAATGGTGGGTGTCGCCCGGGGCCGGCCGCGCCAGATCGCGGGTTTGCCGGCGAGCGGTCGCCTGGAACACCGTTTGCCCTGACCGGTGGCGCAAAGAGCGGAAGTCCCGCGTCGAGGACGACGGTGCCGGTGAAGTCACACCCAGGGGGAGGACGGCGTGATGAGGAAGAAGGCGGCGAAGGGCACGGCGAAGATCGGTCGGCCGGTCTCGGGAACGTATCTCAAGTATTGAGATCACGTCGAGGGGACGTCATGAAGAAGAAGGCCAGGAGCGGCGGCAAGCGGAGGGTGAAGGACCTGTCGGACGTCTACACGTAGGGCCAAGCCGGCCGGAACGGGCTCATGCCTGCTCCGGCCGGTCGGCCGCGACCAGCACGCCGAAGTCCACCAACCGGCGCACGAGGGGGGGCTGCAGGTTGACCCCCTGCTGGCTGCGGACCCGGCGCAGCGCCTCCCCGGTCGGGCGGCCGTCGAAGTAGGGCAGCGCGTCGATCAGCAGCCGGGGCAGGTCGAGCGGATCGTAGGGGCTGTAGGTGACGACGCGAACGTGGTCGCGCCCGGTGGCGACGGTCTCCAGCCGTCCGACGACGAGCCGCCGCGGGAGGGCCTGGGACCGAACCCGGGCATAGCCGGCGACGACGATCCGCGCGTGCGTCTCGACGCTGGCCCCCCCGAGGCGGAGCACGTCGCTCCAGCCCAGTCCCGCGACCAGCCGCGCCGACTCGCTGTAGAGGTCACGCTCGCGGCCGCGCCAGTCCGCCCACAGCGCCCGGTAGGCCGCGTCGTCGGCCCGCCCGTCGATGGCGGCGGCGTCGAGGGCATCGCGGTCGCCAGGAGCTGGTCGAGGGCCTGCCAGAAGCCCTGGCCGGTGGCGCCGCGGCCGTACTTGCAGAACCACGTGCTGCACACCCCGTTGCGGTGGCGCCAGATGCCACAGGCGCCCCCCGCCTCCGGCAGGTAGTGCGGGCAGCGAAGCGCCCGGCTGCGGCCGAACGCGCCCTCGGCGCCGAGCCGGTAGAGGAGGGCGTGGACCGGCGGCCGGTCGAGGCCGAGCGGCGTGACGCCCACCCGCGCGTCGATGCGTCGCTCCACCGAGGCGCGGCCGGCGGCGAGGGCGGGATCGTCGTCGCCGAGGATCCGGCCGACCAGGAAGTTGGGCAGTGCGGGCACGTAGGTGCAGCACTTGGTCTCCGGGGCGAAGAACAGCGCGGACGGCGCCGGCCCGCCCGCCGGCGCGCACATCGCGCAGTCCTCGCAGGTCGCCGCCGGCTCGGCGGGGAGCGGGCCGCCCAGGAGGTCGGCGATCCACGGCGCGTAGAGCGGCGGCAGGGTGCTCGGGGACTCCCAGCGCCGGCTCCGCCTCGCGCGTCGTTGCAGTGGCCCGCCCTCCGAAGCCGGAGCGTACCATGCCCCGACAAGGGTATTCTGTGCCCGCGTCCCGGCAGGGGCCGGGCCCGGAGGGAGCGCGGATGCCGCTGTTCAAGCCCGAGAAGATCGCCCCCCGGGGGCCGGCCGGCCGCTGGGACGTGGTGGTCGGCGAGGAGATGTGCAAGGCGTGCGGCTTCTGCCTGCACGTCTGCCCCGTGGACGTCTTCGCCTGGCGCACGACCCCGAACCGCCTCGGCTGGTTCCCGATGGTCGTGGCCAAGGAGGCCAACTGCGTGGGCTGCATGCTCTGCTACCAGATCTGCCCGGACTTCTGCATCGACGTCGCCGTCAAAGGAACGACCCCCGCGGGCAACGCAACGACCGCAGCAGTGGCAGTGCGAGGTGAGGCGATTCCGATCGCCGAGCCGAGCCTGTAATTCGGAATATGGCAGACAGCACTCCGGCGCTCGATGTCACCGTGACGGAAAGGCTCGTCGCCCCCTGGGCCGAGTGGGCGCGGCGCTACACGCGCGGGCGGCGGCGGCTGGAGGCGGGGACCTACGCGCTGACCGAGGGCGCCATCGCCGCCGGCTGCCGGGTGTTCGCGGGCTATCCCATCACGCCGGCCACCGACATCGCCGAGTACATGTCCAGGCGCCTGCCGCAGGTGAACGGCTACTACGTGCAGTGCGAGGACGAGCTGGCCGGCATGCACGCCTGTGCGGGCGCCAGCCTCGGCGGACTCAAGGCGATGACGGCGACCTCGGGCCCCGGCTACACGCTCATGCACGACGCGTACGGCTGGTCGATCACCAACGAGATCCCGCTGGTCGTCGTGGACGCCATGCGGGTGGGGCCGATCAGCGGGATCACCGGCGCGCCCGGGCAGGGGGAGTTCTACATCGCGCGCTACGCCAGCCACGGCGGCAACTTCGAGACGATCGTGCTGTCGCCCTCCTCGGTCCAGGAGGCGTTCTGGCTGACGATCGACGCCTTCAATCTCGCCGAGCGGTTCTGCACGCCGGTGACGATCCTGACGGATCAGGTCGTCTCGGACATGTGGGAGGACCTCTTCATCCCGGAGGACTACGCGGCGCTCGACTGCGTCGTCCCCCGCAGGCACAACCTCGTGATGCCGTTCTATCCGGTGGGCAGCGACGCGATCGACGTGCCGCCCAACGTGATCGGCCACGGCACCGGGGTGTGCGTGTCGGCCTATACCCACACCGAGGACGGCTACGACATCGAGGAGATGGAGGCGCAGTGGGCGCAGACCTACCGCCTCGTCAACAAGATCCGCCACCACCGCGACGAGCTGACCCGCTACGAGACGGTGGGCGTCGAGGACGCCGAGGTCATCGCGGTCGCCTACGGGGCCAACGCGCGCACGGTGAAGACCGGGGTGCGGGAGGCCCGCCGGCGCGGCGTGCGGGCCGGCTTCGTGCGGCTCATCACGCTGTGGCCGTTCCCCGACGAGCTGTTCGCCCGCGACGTGCCCTACGTGGTGTGCGAGCTGAACTACGACGGCCAGCTCGTGCGCGAGGTCACCCGGGCGGCGCCGGACGGCCGGAAGGTCCGCTTCATGGGCAAGAGCGCCGAGCTGCACACGGTGGCCGAGGTGGCGGCCGGCCTGGAAGGCGTGGCCCGCCACGGGCGCATCCCCGAGCTGCCCTACATCTGGACGGAGGTCCGATAGATGAACCGGTTGGCGGCGAAGTACTTGCGACCCAGCCAGATCCCGACGAAGGCGTGTCACGGCTGTGGGATCGGGATGATCGAGAACTGGCTGCTGCAGGCCATCGACGAGCTGGGGCTCGAGCAGGAGGACGTGATCTTCGGCACCGGCATCGGCTGCGTGGGGCGGCAGACCTTCGCCACCTGGGGCGGCGACAACTTCGGCGCCACCCATGGCCGCGCGCTGGCGGTGGCGACCGGGCTGAAGCTGGCGCAACCGGACAAGAAATATCTCATCGTCGTGGGTGACGGCGACGCCGCCTCGATCGGCACCTCGCACTTGATTCACGCCGCCCGCCGCAACCTCGGCGTGACGGTGATCTGCGAGGACAACATGGGCTACGAGTCGACCGGCGGCCAGTTCTCGCCGACCACCCCGGCCGGCTACGTCACCAACTCCAGCCCCTACGGCATGGTCGAGCCCGGCTTCGACCCCTGCGACGTCGTCAAGGCGGCCGGCGCCACCTTCGTGGCGGAGACGACCGCCACCCAGTGGCACCAGACCGTGAAGATCGTCAAGAAGGCCCTGGCCAACGACGGGTTCTCGTTCGTGCACGTGCGCTTCCCCTGCAACGAGAATTTCGGCGCGTATGCCCTCGGGACCCGGGACACCCTGAAGAACCTCGAGTGGATCTACGAGCACACCCAGGGCCGGAAGACCGACGGCAGCGAGACGGATTTCGTCTGGGAGACGGGGATCAAGCACGACGTCTCCAACAGCCGGCCCGAGTTCACGCGGCTGCTGCGGGACATGAACGCGCGCGTGCAGGCCGACCTGGCGGCGAAGGCCGCGACGTGAGCGCACCGGCCCGGGCCCGCACCGAGATCCTCATCTCCGGCTTCGGCGGCCAGGGCGTCATCCGCATGGGGCAGATCCTCGGCCTGTGCGCCATCAAGCAGGGCCACCGGGTGACCATGCTCAAGAGCCACGGCACCGAGACGCGCGGCGGCTACGTCCGGGCCCAGCTCGTCGTGTCGCCCGAGGACGTCGACAGCCCGGTCGTGGAGCACGCCGACGTGTTCGTGGCGTTCTCGGCGCCGGCGTACCGGAAGTTCTTCGCGTGCTGCCGCGGCACGATCCTCTACGACCCGGAGCTGGTCGAGGAGATCCGGCCGGAGGCGCCGGAGCGGCACGTGGCGGTGCCCGCCACCGCGCTGTCCAAGGAACGGTTCAACAACGTGCTGTTCGCCAACATGATCATGCTGGGCGCGCTGACCCGGCTGAGCGGCCTCGACCTGGCGGCGATGAAGCAGGCGATGCTCGAGGTGATCCCGCGCTTCCACGAGCAGAACCTCGCGGCGCTGGACACCGGCTACACGCTGCCCGCCGTGCTGACGCCGGCCTGACGCGCGGCCCAGGCCCTGGCCGGGGTCAGGCCCCGGCGGGGGCGGCAACGGCCGGCCGGAGCACCAGGCACAGGGGGACGGTGACCAGCACCACGAGCGCGACCAGGGTGAGCGTCGCCGGCACGCCGGCGGCGTCGCCGACCAGCCCCCACAGGGTGGGCGCCAGCGCCGAGGCGCCGATGGTGAGCGTGTAGTAGAGCCCATAGGCGCGCGAGCGGCGCTCGCTGGAGACCAGGTCGGCGACGGTGCCGTACAGCACGGACGAGGTGCCGTTGAGCGCGATGCCGAGCGGGACGAGGGCGGCCATCGCCACCGGCAGCGGCGCCGCCACGACCGTCAGGATCCCCAGCGTCGTGGCGATCTCGGTCAGCACCACCGTGCGGATGACGCCGACCCGGTCGGCGATCAGCGCGCACACGAGCTTGCCGGCGGCGCCGCCGATGAACACCAGCGAGAAGGCCAGGCCGACGCCGCCCACGCCGAGGTCCTTGCTGATCAGGATGAACGGCATGAAGGTGAGGAAGCCGGTGCGGGTGGCGTTGTCCACCATCCCGATGCCGCACAGGGCGGAGAAGCCGCGGCCGTCGCGGATGCCCCAGCCGGCGGGCGCCGGCCCATCCGCCGCGGCCCGCCGCTCGACGGCGCCGGCGCCCAGCCGGCTCAGCAGCGGAACGATGGCGAGGGCGGCCGCCAGCCCGATCACGCCGTAGGCGGCGCCCGCTGCCCGCCACCCGATGGCCCCGGCGAGCAGGCCGATGGCGGCCGCCACGCCGGCCTTGCCCACGTCCCCCGAGAAGTTGTAGGTGCCGAGCGCCGTGCGCCGGTTGCCGGTCTCGTAGGCCCGGGACACGATCGTGGAGGACAGCGGATGCTGCACGCTCGAGCCCAGGCCGGCCGCCGCCAGCACGATCAGCAGCGAGCCGAACCCGCCCGCCCAGCCCGCCGCGATGAAGCCGCACGCCGTCGCGGCCGTGCCGGCGGCCAGCAGCCGCCGCTCGCCCCAGCGCTCGGCCAGGAACCCGGCCGGGATCTGGAACGCCGACATGCCCCCGGTGTACACGCTGCGAATGATCCCGACCTGCGCGAACGACAGGCCGAACTCCCGGGCCCACAGCGGCAGGAACACGTAGAGGATCTCGGAGAAGCCGTCGTGCAGGAAGTGGATGCTGGAAACGGTGCCGAGCACCGCCCGCGGCCGGGTCCTCACGCCCCGATCATCCCCGACGGCCCGGACGGGTTCAAGTAGAATACCGGACGCTGCTCAGGAGGCGCACCCATGCCCATCAGCATCACGCGCGTGTACACGCGGCTGGGCGACCGGGGCGAGACCGCGCTGGTCGGCGGCCGGCGCGTGCCCAAGGACTCGCCGCGCATCGCCGCCTACGGCACCGTGGACGAGCTGAACGCGGTGGTCGGGCTGGCCCGCGTGTTCAACGCCGAGCGCCTCAAGACGCGCGGCCCGCGCCGCCGGCGCCACGCGTGGCTCGACGCCACGCTGCGGAAAGTGCAGAACCAGCTCTTCGACCTGGGCAGCGAGCTGGCCACCCCGCCCGACGCGGTCTACGAGGGGATGTTCACGCTCGGCGAGGGCGAGGTGGCCGAGCTGGAACGGATCATGGACGAGTGCCAGAAGGATCTCGCCCCCCTGAAGTCCTTCATCCTGCCCGGCGGCGGGCGCGTGCACGGCTTCCTGCACCAGGCGCGGACGGTGTGCCGGCGGGCCGAGCGCGAGGTGCTCGCGCTCTCGCGCGTGGAGCCCGTCTCCGAGTGCTCGCTGCGCTACCTCAACCGGCTGAGCGACCTCTTCTTCGTCCTCGGCCGCTGGGCCGGCAAGCACATGGGCGAGAAGGAATACCTCTGGGAGCGGGGGTTGTCGGCGCACGCGCGCCGCCGGCCGTCGTGACGCGGGCGGGCCTCGTCCCTCAGCCCTGACGCGGCGGGGTCGCCACGCGACGCAACAGCTTGCCGACCTCGTTCATGGGCAGCGCGTCGCACACCTCGACGTGGCGCGGCGCCTTGTAGCCCGTGAGCCGGGCCCGGCCGTACTCGGCGATGTCGTCGGCCGTGACACGCCCGCGCCACTCGTCTTTCAGGACGACCAGGGCCTTGACCGCCTCGCCGCGGTAGTCGTCGGGGACGCCGACCACCAGCGTCATCTTGACCGCCGGGTGGGTTCCGAGGACCTCTTCGACCTCCCGGGGCCAGACCTTGAATCCGGCCGTGTTGATGACGTCCTTGGTGCGGCCGACGATGGCGAAATAGCCCTCGTGGTCCATCACGGCCACGTCCCCGGTCCGGAGCCAGCCGTCGCACAGCGCGTCGGCGGTCTCCCGGGGGCGATTCCAGTACCCGCGCATCATCTGCGGTCCGCGCACGTGCAGCTCGCCCGCGACGCCGGCGGGCACCTCGACGCCGGTCACGGCGTCCACGACGCGGGCGTCGGTGTCCGGGAGCGGAATGCCGATGAAGCCGGCCTTGGCGCGCTCGATCGGGTTGGCGTGGACCAGCGTCGTCATCTCGGTCAGCCCGTACCCCTCCACCAGGACCGGCCGGCCGACGAGGGCGTCGAACGCCTCCTTCACGGCCACCGGCAGCGACGTCGCGTTCGTCCGGCACGCCCGCAGCGTCGAGTAGTCGGCGCGCCGGCCCGCCTGGTCGTTCAGCAATGCGATGAAGATGGTCGGGACGCCGAACAGTCGGGTCACCCGGTACGCGGCGACGGCGTGGGCCACGGCCGGGGCGGCGAAGCGCGGGAAGACCAGGAGCGTGCCGCCCATCGACAGCGGCACGTTCATCACCCCGGACAGCCCGCCGGCGTGGAACATCGGAATGGCCGAGACCACCACCTCCTCGGCGGGCCCGAACGCGTACCATGTGCCGAACTGCAGCGTGTTGAGGACGATGGTGCGGTGGGAGAGCATCACCCCCTTCGACACTCCGGTCGTCCCGCCGGTGTAGAGAATGACGGCGAGGTCATCCGGCGTCTGGCCGGCCGGGGGCGACGCCGGTGGCTTCGCCTCCAGCCACGCGAGCGCGGCCATGTCGATGAACGGCAGGCGCAGCTCGCGGGCCGCGGCCGCTCCCGGCCCGCCCGCCTGGCCGATCACCAGCGACACGCCGGCGTCGAGGAACTGCCGGACGACCTCCGGGGCCCGGGCGGCCGGATTGACGGGGACGGCGACGGCGCCGGCGTACCACAGCGCGTAGAAGCCGATGACGAGCGCCGCGCTGTTGGGGAGCACGAGCCCGACCCTCGCCCCGGGGCTGACGCCGGCGGCGCCCAGGCCGGCCGCGACGCCCCGGGTCGCCCGGAACAGCGCCTCGTACGTCAGCACGCGTCCCTCGGCCAGGGTCAGGTGATCGACCTCGCGGATCGCGACCCGCCGCGGGGACCGTTGCACCGAGGCCTCGAGGAGCGCCCACGCCGGCAGCGAGGGGTAGGCGATCGAGCGGGGAACGTGGATCGGCCAGCACGCGTGCCAGGGACGTGGCGATGTCGTGGTCATGTCGACCCCCACAGGGCTCGGTAGAGCGGCGAGTGCGCCCAGGGAAGGACCCGGGCTCCGGCGCGGAGCTCCCGGAAGCGCGACAGGTTGAACCAGTGGTCGAGCGGGGGCGCGACGGTCAGCCGGGCCCCCAGCAGCGCGAGCGCGCCGGCGGTCTCCCGCAGCGTCCGGCTCAGGCCGTGGGCGGGAATGGTCATGGTCTTGACCACGTCCGTCAGAGACGCCGGCACGCCGGGCGCCGCACGCCGGGCCAGCACCTTCTCGGCCCGCTGCCGCAGGCCGGCCGCCAGGGCGGGGGGCAGCGCGGGCACCGGCTCGGCGCCGATCTGGGTCACCAGCCGGACGCTGGTGGCGTTGTCGAACATGACGAGCCAGAGCGGCGGCGCCGTCAGGCGCTCCTCGAGCATCCACAGCACGCGCACCCCGTGCAGGAGGACGCCGAAGTCGAGGCCGCGGGCGGCGCTGTGCACGGTCATGTGGGCCATCTCGTAGGCGGCGATGCCACCCTCGAGCGCACCGTCGCCGTCGAGCTCGGCGACCTCCTCCAGCCCGGCGCCCAGCGGGAAGAGAAAGGTGCTGGCGACCAGCTGCCCGTCGTGGTCGACGATCTTCCATGCGCGATCCCGGCGGGCGGCCGCCTCGAGCGACGGGCGCGGCCGCAGCAGGACCCGGTCCTCGCCGTGGTCCCGGGCGAGGCCCGCGATGACGGTGACGTCACCGGGCCGGGCGAGCGTCAGGACGAAGGGTTCGGCGAAGCTGCTCGGCACGCTACACCTCGAGCCACTCCTTGCGGACGTTGTCGTTGCGGCGCAGGTCGTCGGGGGTGCCCTCGAAGACCACCTGGCCGTGGCCCATCACGTAGAGCCGCCGGGAGATCGTCAGCGCGATGGTCAGCTTCTGCTCGACGAACAGGATGGCCACTCCGCGCTGGGCGATCTCCACCAGCAGCGTGGCGACCTGCTTGACCAGCAGGGGCGCCAGCCCCTCGGTCGGCTCGTCGATCATGATGAGATCGGGATCGCCCATGAGCGTGCGGCACATCGTGAGCATCTGCTGCTCGCCGCCCGAGAGGACACCGCCCGGGTTGTCGGCCCGCTCGCCCAGGTTGGGGAAGAGCCGGAACATGTCGTCCATCGACCACCGGCCGGCCTTCCGGAGGTTCTTGATCCCGAGCAGCAGGTTCTGGCGGACGGTCAGCGTCGGAAAGATGTCACGGTTCTCCGGCACGTACCCCAGGCCCTTGCGGGCGATCGCGTAGGGCGGCAGCCCGGCGATCTCCTCGCCGCGGAAACGCACCGAGCCCTGGGCCTGCACGTCGCCCATGATGGCCTTGATGGTCGTGGACCGCCCGACGCCGTTGCGCCCGAGCAGGCTCACGATCTCGCCCTCGTCCACGCGCAGGGTGACGCCGTGCAGGATATGGCTCTTGCCGTAGAAGGCGTGCAGGTCGGTGACCGCCAGCATCAGGCGACGCCCTGCGGCAGGCCCAGGTAGGCCTCCTGGACGGCGGGGTTGGCCCGGATCCGCTCGGGGGCGTCGTGGGCGATGACCTCGCCGTAGACAAGCACCGCGATGCGGTCGGCCAGGTCGAACACGACGCCCATGTCGTGCTCGACCATGAGCAGGGTCTTGCCGGCCGTCACCTGCCGGATGAGCTGGACCACGTGCTCGGTCTCGCTGCGGCTCATGCCGGAGGTGGGCTCGTCGAGCAGGACGATGTCGCTGCCGCCGGCGATCGTGATGCCGATCTCGAGCGCGCGCTGCTCGGCGTAGGAGAGCACGCCGGCCGGCACGTGGCGCCGCCCGGTCAGGTTGAGCTGCTCCAGCACCGCCTCGGTGCGCGCCTGCACCTCGCGGGCGTTGTCCGCGCGGTGCCAGAACGAGTAGCGGTAGCCGAGCGACCACAGCACGCCGCAACGCACGTTCTCGAAGACGCTGAGCCGGGGGAAGATGTTGGTGACCTGGAACGAGCGGCTGAGCCCCCGCCGGTTGATCTCGTAGGGCCGGCGGCCGGTGATGTCCTCGCCCCGGAGGCGGATGCGTCCCGACGACACCGGGTACTTACCGGTGACGAGGTTGAAGAGCGTCGACTTGCCGGCGCCGTTGGGCCCGATGAGGGCCTGCCGCGTCCCCGGCTCGATCGCCAGGTTCACCCCGCGGATGATCGGCGTGGCCCCGAAGGCCTTGTGGACGTCCACCAGCTCGATGGCCGGCGTCATCGGCCGGGCTCCGGGCGGTTGGCCTCGGCGAACGCCGCGGCGGCCCGTGGCGCGGCCCACCGGAGGCCCAGCCCGCCGGCCACCGCCAGGGCCGCGAAGCCGAGCCAGGGTGTCAGCGTGCGCGGGGCGACGCTGACCCAGAAGAGCCGCTTCGTGACCCGCGTCGTCTCCGCCGAGGCGACGAAGTGGACCATCTCGAGCAGGCCGACGACGCCGGCGGCGGCGACGAGGGCCACGGCGGCCGCTGCCAGGTACGGGCCGATCAGCCCGGCCAGGCGGCGGGTCCGCCAGGCCGGCGCGTGCAGCAGGAGGAAGCCGGCCAGCCCGGTGGGCACGAACAGCACCGTGGCCAGGAAGAGGACGCCGAGGTAGAGGAGCCAGATCCCGGTGTAGTCGCTGAGCATCGACTGGAGGAACGTGAACACGACGGCTCCGATGACCGGGCCCATGAAGGTCCCGACGCCGCCGATGTAGGCCATGAGCAGCACCGCGCCGGAGGCGGTGAGCCCCATGTTCTCGGCGGTGAGGATCTCGTAGTTCACCGCGAAGAGGCCGCCGCCGACGCCGGCGAAGAGCCCGGCCGCGCAGAAGGAGACGTAGCGGACCGAGCGCTGGCTGTAGCCGATGAACTCCGCGCGTTCGGGGTTGTCGCGCACGGCGTTGGCCATGCGGCCGACGGGCGTCCGCGAGAACGCGTGCATCGCGGCGGCGGCCACCAGCACCCAGAAGGCGATCAGGTAGTAGACCTCGCCGTCCCGCGTGAACGACAGCCCGAACAGCAGCGGCGCCTTGGCGCGGTTGGTGGTGATGCCCTCCTCGCCGCCGAAGAACCGGTCGAAGATGAGCGAGGAGGCGGCCATCAGCTCCCCCACGCCCAGCGAGATCATGGCGAAGACGGTGCCGGCCCGCATGGTGGAAAAGCTGCCGAACACCACGGCGCAGAGCAGGCCGCCGAGCCCGCCCACCAGGGGCACCAGCGGCACCGGCAGGTAGAGGCCGTCCCGCCCGGCCAGGTTCAGCGCGTGGGCGGCGATGAAGCCGCCGAGCCCGAAGTAGACGGCGTGGCCGAACGACAGCATGCCGCCCTGGCCGAGGAGCATGTTGTAGCTCAGCGCGAACACGATCGCGATCCCCATCTGGTTCATGATCGGCACCGCCACCGGAGTGCGGATCACGTGGGGCAGGGCCACCAGCACGACGGCCGCCGCGAGCCAGGGCGCGTAGGCGCGGAGCCGGCCGGTCCGGGCGACACGGCCGACGGCGAGCGGGCGCGCGGTGGCCGGAGCCGGCGTGCTCACGTCTCGCGCGTTCCGAACAGCCCGGTCGGCCGGACCATGAGGACCACGATCAGCAGCAGGAACGGCATGATCGGCGCGACCTGGGCGACGGTGACCTTCCAGACGTCGTGCAGCGCCGCGCTCGCCGAGGCGGGCGTGCCGAGCGCCATGAGGACGTCGCCGACCGAGACGTCCAGGGCCACCGCGAACGTCTGCACGATGCCGATCAGCAGCGAGGCCGCGAAGGCCCCGGTGAGCGAGCCGAGACCGCCGATCACCACCACCACGAAGACGATGCTGCCGAGGACCTGGGCCATCCCCGGGAACGTGCCGAGCACCGGCCCCGCGATGACCCCGGCCAGCCCGGCCAGCGCCGAGCCGATGCCGAACACGATCATGAACACGCGGGGGACGTTGTGCCCGAGCATGGCCACCATGCCCGGGTGGGTGAGCGAGGCCTGGATGATGAGGCCGGCCCGCGTCCGGGTGAGGATGGCGACGATGAAGAGGAAGATCGCCACCGCCACCAGCAGCATGAAGGCCTTGTAGGCGGGGAAGCTCGAGCCGAAGGCGCGGAAGAGCGTGAAATCGAGGACGGCCGGCACCTCGTAGGTCTTGGCCGGCCGGCCCCACAGCAGCGCCACCGCCTCCTCGATGAGCAGGGCGACGCCGAACGTGAAGATCAGCTCGGCGACGTGGCCGAAGCGGTGCACGCGGCGCAGGCCGAAGCGCTCGACCGCGGCGCCGGCCACGCCGGCCAGCAGGGGGGCCAGCACGAGCGCGGGCCAGAACCCGAGATACAGCCCGAGGCTGTAGGCGAAGTACGCCCCCAGCATGTAGAAGCCGGCGTGCGCGAAGTTGAGCACGCCCATCATCCCGAAGATGAGGGTGAGCCCGCTCGACAGCATGAACAGCAGCATGCCGTACACGAGCCCGTTCAGGACGGAGAAGAAGGCGATCTGGAGCATGGCAGCGCGCCCGGGCGGGGCCGCCGGCGGGCCCCGCCCGGGCCGGTGTCGCCCGCGCTAGCTCGGCCGCTGCATCTTGCAGGTGGTCGGCTGCGTCGCCTTGTCGCGCTCGACCTTGCTCTCCAGCGACAGGCCGAAGCCGGAGGCGTCGAAGTCGTGCTTGATGCCCTTGTTGGTGTGCACGGAGATGTAGATCGGCATCTGGAGCTGATGGTCGTCGCGGCGCATGACGACCGTGTCGCCGCCCAGGGTGGTGTACTCCATGCCCTCCAGCGCGGCCGCCACCTTGTCGGGATCGGTCGTGCCCGCCCGCTTGATGGCCTGGGCGAGCATGTTCAGCCCGGTGTGGATGCGGGGCTGGTTCACGTCGTTCTGCGGGTGGAGCGTGCGGTAACCGGTGATGTAGTTGCTGAGCGCCTTCGGCGGGATCGGGTTGCCGGGGTGCGTCTCGTGCACGAGCCGGATGCGGTCCACGCCGGCCGCGCCGATGGCCGCCGTCACGCCGTCGGAGGCCGCGTAGTACGTGTAGAACGGCACCTTGAGCCCGCCGTCGTTGGCGGCCTTGGCGAGGCCGATCATGTCGGCGCCCCAGTTGCCGGTGATCACGGCGTCGGCCCCGGAGGCGACGATCTTCTGGATGTAGGGCGAGAAATCCTTGACCTTGCCGATCGGGTGCAGCTCGTTGCCGACGATCTGGACGTCGGGCCGCTTCTTGCCGAGCATGCCGACGGCCGCCTCCGCCACCGCCTTGCCGAACGAGTAGTCCTGGCCGAGGACGTAGATCTTCTTGAGATTCTTGTTGGCCTGGATGATGTCGGTCAGCGCCGCCATCTTCATGTCGGCGTGGGCGTCGAAGCGGAAGTGCCAGTAGTGGCACTTGTCGTTGGTCAGCGCGGGATCGACGGCCGAGTAGTTCAGGTAGAGGATCCGGTTGCCGGCGTTGCGCTCGTTGTGCTTCTGCACGGCGTCGGAGATGGCGTGGGCGACGCCGGAGCTGTTGCCCTGGAAGACGAACTGGATCCCGTCCCCCACGACCTTCTTGAGCTGGATGAGGCTCTCCTGCGGGCTCACCTTGTTGTCCAGCGGCACCAGCTCCAGCTTCCGGCCCAGCACGCCGCCCGCCGTGTTGATGGCGGCGGCGGCGTAGCGGAACTGGTTGAGCCCGTTCTCGCCGGTGGCGGCGAACGGCCCCGACAGCGGGTCGATGTAGGCGATGCGGATGGCGTCTTGCGGCGTCGCGGCGGGGGCCAGGCCGATCACCATCGCGAGGATCACGGTCAGGATCACGGCGTTCTTCGGTTTCGACATCGTCGCCTCTCCTTCGGGTTGGCGGTTGCCCGCCCCGGCAGCCGCGGCGGGGACGCTACGGTTACACGGACGGGCGGTGATCGTCAACCGGAGGAGGAGCTCGGTGTACGGGAGGCGGGGGTGCCCGCCTCCCGCCCCGGCTCAGCGGCGGCGAATGCGCATCAGCACGCGCTTGCCGCCTTGCCTGCTGGACGACGCCGAGTAAAAGGCCACCACGATGCCACACGTCAACGCCAGCACGATCAGCTCGATGGCGTTCCGGAACGAGCCTTCCGCCTTCAGGGCCGGACCGTGCCCGGATTCACCGGCCGCCCGTCGAGCGAAGGCGGCGGGCGACTCAGCGAAGGCCGCGGGCGACGCGGCCAGAGGCGGCGGGGGCTCGACCCCGTCGAGCGCGGCGGAAGGCCGGGCGCTCCCGACGGCGCCCAGCGCGAGGAGGAACATGACCGAACCCAGCACGAGGACCCGTCGCTCCGTACGCTCCATAGGTCATCTCCCCGGCTCCCGGTTCCGTGGATGCGCGACGGCCGTGGGAAGAGCATCTTCAGTGCCAGACCCCGGGGCCGGCCGCACCCGCACGGGATTTCGAGCGCTTGCGCGGCAAAGCGGGGCCGCCGCGCTCGCGATGGGTCGGAACTGATCACGAAAAATTCGGCGCGGGGCGGTCAGTTCCTGCGGCCCCGGGCATTCAGCCCGTGACGCGGCGCGGCGGTCTCCGGTCCACGCGGGCCAGGAACTCGAGGGCCGCCCGGTTCCAGGCCTCGGGCTGATCGCGGTTGGCGAAGTGGCTGGCGGGGGAGAGCACGACCAGCTTCGCCCCGCGGATCTTGCGCTGGATCACCTTCATGGGCTCGAGCGAAGGGTCCCGGTCCCCGCCGATGAGCAGGACCGGCACGCGGATCTTCGGCAGGTCCGCCGTGATGTGGTCCATCGCGAGCAACGCGCGCAGGGAATTCGCATAGCCGATGGGCGTGAGCCGGCGGTACTCCTCGTAGAACTCCTCGCGCGCTCCCGGATCGATCCGCAGGCGCTCGACGAGGTTGGGGTTGGCCTCCATGGCGAACTCGGCCATGGCCTCCATGCCCTTGTCGAGCGTGACCTTGATCGACTGCGCGCGCATGACGAGGTTGTCCACCGACAGCGGCAGCCCGCTGGCCGACGACGAGTTGGTGATGAGCAGGGAGCGGACGCGGCCGGGGAAGCGCAGGGTGAAGCGCGTGGCGATCCCGGCCCCGAGGCTGAGGCCTCCGACGTGGGCCCGGCGCAGGCGCAGGTGCTCGAGGACGTCGCGCAGGTCCAGCGCCCACCGCGCGAAGGAGTAGCGGGCGGGGTCCTCGGGACTGTGCGAGCGGGCGTGTCCGCGCGGCTCCCACAGGATCAGCCGGTGCGCGGCGGCCAGCGCCGGCACGTTGACGTCCCACATGGCCGTGTTGCCGCCGATGCCGTACGCCAGCACGAGCGGCGTCCCGGCCCGGCCGTGCTCCTCGTAGTAGATCCTGATCCCGTCGCTGGTGCGCGCGTAGGGCACGGGCCGACCGCTCCGTCTACGAGGATGCCACGGGCGAGGCCTCGGCGCCGCCGCGGTCGTCGTCGGCCGCCGCCCGCTTCGAGCGTCGCCGGCTCGCTCGCGTGGCGACGTTCGCCGCCTCGGCCGGGGGGGCGGCCTGGCCGGCGCGCGTCTTGGTGCCGCCGAGCCGTACGTTGGCCAGCGCCCGCTGCAGGTTGCCGAGCCCGGCCGCGAAGGTTTGCACCTCGCCCAGGCCCCGGTGCACCTGCTCGAGTCGCTCGCTCACCAGCTCGAGCCGCTCGCCGACGCGGCTGAAGCTCTCGCCGAGCCGGCGCTCCAGGATGTCCTCGAGCTTCTCGTCGACCGCCGTGCGCGCCTCCTCGAGCTGCCGGGCGTTGTCGCTCCGGATCTCGTCCAGGTGCCGCTGCTGGCTCTCGGCCATGGCGGCGATCCCCGCCTCGACCGCGTCGGTCTGGACCTTCAGGGAGGCGCCGGCGTCCTCGATCTGCCGGGTGTGGTCGGCGCGGATCTCCTCCAGGTGCCGTTGCTGGCTTTCGGCCACGGCACCGAGCCCGGCGCCCACGGCCTCGGTGTGGACCTTCAGCGATTCCAGCATGTCATTGCGGAGGTCCTTGGCGTGGCCCATCGCTTCCGCCCGCAGGTGGTCGAGACTCTCGCGATGATCGGCCTGGATCTGCCGCAGGCGCTCGTCCAGCAGCGACCGCACGTCGTGCAGCCGTCCGTCGACCGCTTCGGCCAGGCTCCGCAGCTCCGCGGCCAGCGCGCCGAGTTGCCGTTGCTGGGACTCCACCAGCGTGCCCAGCTGGCGTTCCTGGGCGTCGGCCAGCGCGGTCAGCTGACGCTCCTGAACCTCGGCCAGGGTGCTCAGCTCTCGTTCCTGGGCCTCGGCCAGGGTGCTCAGCCGTCGTTCCTGGGCCTCGGCCAGCGCGGTCAGCGCGGGCAGGGGGTGGTCCCGAAGGACGCCGAGGGCGGTGTCGGTCAGCTCGGCGAGGCGCCCGGTCAGGGCGTCGGTCTGTTGCTGCTGCAGGCTCCCCAGCTCGGCCAGCCCCCGGCCGAACGTATCGCTCACGCTCTTGAGCCCCCCGGTGATCTCGTCGCGCAGCGCCCGGGCGGCGTTCGAGGACTCGTCGCGCGACTCCCGGGTCGCGGCCTCCAGTTCCCGGCGGGTCGTCACGATGTCCTGGCGCACGCTGCGCTCGGTCCGCTCCCACGAGCGCTGGAGGTCGGCGAGCGCCCGGTGAACGCGCCCGGCTTCGATGCGGCGCACCGAGTCGAACCGTCGCAGGGTCAGCGCGGAGATCACGATGAGGGCGGCGACCCCGGATGCCAGTCCGACCAGGACGCCAATGAGGAGATGGTCTGCCATTGCTGTCTCCCTCCCGCTTCGAGAGGCCCGATCATAACAGAGGTCATGGCCGCAACGCCCTCCCCCTCCTTGACGAACGTGGTCCGATTCAGTATTTTTTAAGTGAGTTTCACTGGTAGTGAATCCGGGGGTGGCCAATCGATGAAGACGCGCGTGGGCCTGACCGTCAACGGCGAGCGCCGCGACCTTCTCGTCCCGGTGCACAAGACCCTGCTCGAGGTGCTGCGCGAGGATCTCGGGCTCATCGGCACCAAGCACGGGTGCGAGCTGGGCGAGTGCGGCACCTGCACCGTCCTGGTGGACGGCGAGCCCGTGCTGTCCTGCCTGGCGCTGCCGGCCGAGCTGGAGGGGGCCGCGGTCGCCACGGTGGAGGGGATGGCGCGCGGCGGCGCGCTGCACCCACTGCAGCAGGCGTTCGCCGAGCTGGGCGCCGCCCAGTGCGGCTACTGCACGCCCGGCATCCTGCTCACCGCCCAGGCCCTGCTGGACGGCGAGCCCCAGCCCCCGCGCCAGCGGATCCGGGAGGCCCTCGCCGGCAACCTCTGCCGCTGCACCGGCTACACCAAGATCCTGGACGCCGTCGAGCTGGCGGCCTTGCGAATGGCCGTGCGAGCCGGCGAGGCGAGCCTGTGAACAAGAGCGACTTCAAGATCATCGGACAGCCGCTGCCCAAGATCGACGCGTGGGGCAAGGTGACCGGCGAGACGCGCTACGCCGACGACCTCGTCCTGCCCCGCCTGGCCTTCGGCAAGCTCCTGCGCAGCCCTCACGCGCACGCCCGCATCCGCGCCATCGACACGACCCGGGCGAAAGCCTTGCCGGGCGTGTACGCGGTCATCACCGGCCACGACCTGCCGCGCGTGAAGTTCGGCATCCTGCCCGTCTCCCAGGACGAGGAGGCGCTGTGCACCGAGAAGGTCCGCATGGTGGGCGACGCGGTGGCGGCGGTGGCGGCGGTGGACGAGGAGACGGCCGACGCCGCCTGCCGGCTGATCGAGGTCGAGTACGAGCCCTTGCCGGCGCTGATGTCGATCCACGAGTCGCTGGCCCACCCCGAGGTGCGCATCCACGAGTACGGCGACGGGCCCAACGTCCACAAGAACGTCGCCCTCCAGTTCGGGGACGTCGACCGGGCGTTCGCCGACTCGCATCTCCTCCGCGAGGACGTCTTCTATTTCGAGGGCAACACGCACCTGCCGATGGAGCAGCACGCCGCCGTCGCCCAGTTCGCCGCCGACGGCAAGCTCACGCTGTGGTCGTCCACCCAGACGCCGCACTACGTCCACCGGCTCCTGGCCAGGATCCTCGACGTGCCGGGCGCCCACATCCGGGTGATCGCGGCCCCGGTCGGGGGCGGCTTCGGTGGCAAGCTCGACCCCTTCGCCCACGAGATCGCCGCCTGCAAGCTGTCGCAGCTCACCGGCCGCCCGGTGAAGATCGCCTGCACCCGCGAGGAAGTGTTCTACATCCACCGCGGCCGGCACCCTGTTCTCATGTGGCTGAAGACCGGCTTCACGAGGGACGGTGACATCACCGGCAGCCACATCCGCACCTGGCTCGACGGCGGGGCCTACGGCTCCTACGGCGTCGCCTCGACGTTCTACACCGGGGTGATCAACCCGGTCACCTACAAGATGCCCGTCTACAAGTTCGAGGGCGCCCGCGTCTTCACCAACAAGCCGCCGTGCGGGCCCAAGCGCGGCCACGGCACGCCCCAGCCGCGCTTCGCCCTGGAATGCCAGCTCGACAAGGCCGCCGAGCAGCTCGGCCTCGACCCCGCCGACCTGCGCAAGCGTATCCTGCACGAGCCGTTCACGAAGACGGCCAACCACCTGACGGTGACGACGACCGGCCTCGGCGAGTGCATCGACCGGGTCGTCGAGGCCTCCGGCTGGCGCGACAAGCGGGCGCGCCCGGCCGCGGCGCCGGCGGCCGGTGACGCCAGGCCGCTCTGGCAGCCCCGGAAGCGCAGGGGCGTCGGGATCGCGGGCTCGGCGTACATGACGGGGGCGGGCACCGCGATCTACTGGAACAGCATGCCGCACTCGGGCGTGGTGGTCCGCGCCGACCGCAGCGGCGGCGTGTCGATCCTGTGCGGCGCGACGGACATCGGCCAGGGCTCCGACTCGATCCTGGCCTACCTGCCGGCCGAGGTGCTCGGCATCGAGCCCAAGGACGTCCACGTGCACCCGGCCGACACGAGCCTGACGCCGGTCGACCTCGGCTCGTACTCCTCGCGGGTGACGCTGATGTGCGGCGTCGCCGCCATCCAGGCCGCCACCCGGCTCAAGCACGCGATCGCCCGCGCCGTCGCCGCCAGGCTGGCGGTGGCGCCGGAGCGACTGGTGTTCCGCGAGCGCCGGGTCGGCGTGCCCGACGACTGGGACCGGGCGGTGCCCTTCGCCCAGGCCGTGGAGCTGGGCGAGGCGATGCACGGCGTGCTCGCGTTCCCGGGCTCCTACGCGCCGCCGAAGCGGGCGGGCACGTACAAGGGCGGCGGGGTCGGCCCCTCGCCGTGCTACTCGTACTCGGCGTGCGTGGTCGAGCTGACCGTGGACGAGGACACCGGCTGGATCGAGCTGGGTGAGATCTGGATCGCTCACGACATCGGTCGCGCCTTGAACCCGCTCCTCGTCGAAGGTCAGGTCGAAGGCTCGGTGTACATGGGGATCGGCGAGGCGTTGATGGAGGCCCAGGTCTTCCGCAAAGGGCTGCACAAGCACCCGTCGATGCTGGAATACAAGAGCCCCACGACGCTCGAGACGCCGGAGATCCACACCTTCCTCGTCGAGACCGACGACCCCGAGGGCCCGTTCGGCGCCAAGGAGGCCGGCCAGGGGCCGCTGTTGCCGGTGATTCCTGCCATCGCCAACGCGATCTACCACGCCGTCGGCGTGCGCATCGACCAGGTGCCCATCACGCCCGACATGGTGCTGCGCGGCCTGGAGCTGAAGCGGCAGGGCAAGCCCGCCCGTATCGGTCCCGACACGCTGCCGCTGTTCACGTTCAAGGAGCCGCTCGCCGTCGAGTCGGCCTTCGGCCAGCCCGCCGACGCCGTCGCCGTGCGGCCCTTCGCGGACCCGGCATGATTCGCCTGCCCGCCTTCGGCTACGTCGCCGCGCGGACGCTCGACCAGGCCGTGCGGGCGCTGGCCGACGCCGGGCCCGACGGCATGCTGGTGGCGGGCGGCACGGACCTCTTCCCGAACATGAAGCGGCGGCAGTTCGAGCCCACGACCCTCGTCGGACTGCGCGCCGTCGGGGAGCTGCGCGGGATCGCCGGCTCGCCGCGCGGCGGCCTGACCGTCGGCGCCTGCACGACGCTGGCCGCGGTCGCGCGCCACCCCGAGGTGGCCCGGGCCTATCCGGCGCTGGCGATCGCCGCCGGGCTCGTGTCCTCGCCCCAGCTGCGCAACATGGGGACGCTCGGCGGCAACGTCTGCGTCGACACGCGCTGCAACTACTACAACCAGTCCTACGAGTGGCGGAAGGCGATCGGCTTCTGCATGAAGAAGGACGGCGACATCTGCCTGGTGGCGCCGGGCAGCGCCCGCTGCTGGGCGGTGTCGTCGTCCGACACCGCGCCGGTCCTGTGGAGCCTGGGCGCGCGCGTGCGGCTGGCGGGGCCCGGCGGCGAGCGCACGGTGCCGATCGCCGCGCTCTACCACGACGACGGCATCCAGTACCTGAGCAAGCGCGCCGACGAGATCCTCACCGAGATCGTGCTGCCGCCCGCCGACGGCTGGCGCTCCACCTATCTCAAGCTGCGCCGGCGCGGGGCGTTCGACTTCCCGGTCCTCGGCGTGGCCGCAGCGGCGCGCCTGGAGGGCGACGTCGTGCGCGAGGCGCGCATCGTGCTCGGCGCGGTGGCCTCGGTGCCCCGCGAGGCGCCGAAGGCGGCGGCGGCCCTGGTGGGCCAGCGACTGACGTCGGAGACCATCCAGCAGGCGGCGGAGCTTGCCGCCGGCCCCGCCAAGCCGCTCGACAACACCGATCTCACCCATCCCTATCGCAAGAAAGTGACGCGCGTCTACGTGGCCCGGGCGCTCGCGCGGCTGGCCGGCCTGGACGCCGGATCCTCACTGGAGGTCGTCGCGTGACGCTGGAGGCCATCCGGTGAGCACGTCGCTCGGCGCGCGGATCAAGGCGCTCAGGCGGGAGCGCGAGCTGCAGCAGCGGCAGCTGGCGGAGAAGGCCGCGCTGACGCCGAGCATGGTCTCGCAGATCGAGTCGGGCCGGCTGACGCCCTCGCTCAACACGCTCGGCCGGATCGCCGCCGGGCTCGGCGTGCCGATCGCCGCGCTGTTCGACGGCCAGGCGCCCACGCCCATCCGGGTCAGCCGCAAGAAGGACCACCCGGTGGTGTCCTTCGACGGCTCCCCGGAGACGTGGACGGTGCTCGGCGCCGGGCTGTTCGAGGGTAAGATTCGCGCGGTGGTCTCCACCCTCGACCGCCGCGGCCAGGGCGTGACCACCGACAAGGTGGTGATCAAGCCCGGCCAGATGAAGCTCTTCTACGTGCTGGCCGGCGCGGTCGGCCTGCACTACAACGGCGAGCGACACCGGCTCGACGCCGGGGACAGCGCGCTGCTCGACGGCGGGCTGCCGCACGGCTGGGAAAACCTCGGCACCCGGAAGGCCCGCGTCCTCTGGGTCATCCTCGGGTAGGAGCCCGCACGATGGCGGAAGGCAGCGAGAGGAGCCCGGTCGATTTCCGGACGGAACCGTCGCGCTACCGGCACTGGCGGCTGGGCGTCGACGGCCGCGTGGCCACGCTGGCCATGGACGTCCGCGAGGACGGCGGGCTCCTGCCCGGCTACGAGCTGAAGCTTAACTCCTACGACCTCGGCGTGGACATCGAGCTGTACGATGCCGTCCAGCGGCTGCGCTTCGAGCATCCCGAGGTCGGCGCGGTCGTCCTGACGTCCGCCAAGGAGCGTGTCTTCTGCGCGGGCGCCAACATCCGGATGCTGGGTCGCGCCTCGCACGGCTGGAAGGTGAACTTCTGCAAGTTCACCAACGAGACGCGCAACGCCATCGAGGAGGCCGCCGCCGAGTCGGGCCAGGCGTGGATCTGTGCGATCAACGGCCCCTGCGCGGGCGGTGGCTACGAGCTGGCGCTGGCGTGCCGGCACATCGTGATGGCCGACGACGGCAACACGTCGGTCGCGCTGCCGGAAGTCCCGCTGCTGGCCGTGCTGCCGGGTACCGGGGGCCTCACGCGCCTCACCGACAAGCGCAAGGTCCGCCGCGACCGCGCCGATTACTTCTGCACGCTCGAGGAGGGCATCAAGGGCAAGCGGGCGGTGGAGTGGGGCCTGGTCGACGAGGTCGTCCCGCGCTCCCGGCTCGAGGAGACCGTGCGGCGACGCGCCGAAGAGATGGCCGGGCGCAGCGACCGCCCGGCCGGGGCGCCCGGCGTCGCGCTCACGCCGCTCGGGCGCACCGTCAGCGGCGACCGCATCGCCTACCGCTGGGTGACGTGCGCGCTCGACCGTCCCCGCGGGGTCGCCGAGATCACCGTCGCCGCGCCCGACGCGCCGCCGCCGGCCGATCCGGCGGCCGTCCAGGCCCAGGGCGCGGCGTTCTGGCCGCTGGCGGTCGCCCGCGAGCTGGACGACCTGATCCTGCACCTGCGCGCCAACGAGGAGGACACCGGTCTGTGGGTGCTGCGCACGCGGGGCAGCGCCGACCTCGTCGAGGCCTACGACCGCGTCCTCGAGCAGCACGCCGGCCACTGGCTCGTGCGCGAGATCCGGCTCTACCTGCGGCGCACGCTCAAGCGGCTGGACGTCACGTCGCGCTCGCTCTTCGCGCTCATCGAGCCGGGCGCGTGCTTCACCGGCACGCTGCTGGAGCTGGCGCTGGCCGCCGACCGCTCGTACATGCTGGACGGCCCGCGCGAGGGCGACCCGGCGCCCCCGGCCACGGTGCGCCTGACGGCGGCCAACTTCGGCGCCTACCCGATGCCCAACGGCCTCAGCCGCCTGGCCAGCCGCTTCCTCGCCGAGCCGGGGCGGGTGGACGACCTCAAGGGCCGCCTCGGCCAGGACCTCGACGCCGCCGCGGCGGCCGAGGCGGGCCTGGTCACGTTCACCCCGGACGACATCGACTGGGACGACGAGGTGCGCGTCGCGCTCGAGGCGCGGGCGGCCTTCTCGCCCGACGCGCTGACCGGCATGGAGGCCTCGCTGCGCTTCGGCGGGCCCGAGACCATCGAGACCAAGATCTTCGCCCGCCTGTCGGCCTGGCAGAACTGGATCTTCCAGCGCCCCAACGCGGTCGGCGACACGGGGGCGCTGCGGGTCTACGGCACCGGCCAGCGCGCCGAGTTCGACCGGAGGAGAGTGTGATGGCGCGCGTGGACTACACCGAGCGGATCCCCAACAACGTCAGCCTCGCCGACAACCGCCGCCTGCTGCGGGCGCTGGAGGAGTGGCAACCGCGCTACCTCGACTGGTGGCGCGAGATGGGCCCCGACGGCTTCCAGGCCAGGGACGTCTACCTGCGCACGGCGGTCAGCGTCGACGCGCAGGGCTGGGCCCACTTCGACTGGGTGAAGATGCCCGACTACCGCTGGGGCATCTTCCTGGCCGAGCCGGAGGCCGGCCGCACCATCGCGTTCGGCGAGCACAAGGGCGCGCCCGCCTGGCAGGACGTGCCCGGCGAGCATCGCGGCACGCTGCGCCGGCTGATCGTGACCCAGGGCGACACCGAGCCGGCCTCGGTCGAGCAGCAGCGCCACTTGGGGAGCACCTGCCCCTCGCTCTACGACCTCCGCAACCTGTTCCAGGTGAACGTCGAGGAAGGCCGGCACCTGTGGGCGATGGTCTACCTGCTCCACGCCCACTTCGGCCGTGACGGGCGCGAGGAGGCCGAGGCCCTGCTGCAGCGGCGTTCGGGCGACACCGACAAGCCGCGCATCCTGGGCGCGTTCAACGAGAAGACGCCCGACTGGCTGTCGTTCTTCATGTTCAGCTTCTTCACCGACCGCGACGGCAAGTACCAGCTCGCCGCGCTCGCCGAGAGCGGCTTCGACCCCCTCTCCCGCACGTGCCGGTTCATGCTCACCGAAGAAGCCCACCACATGTTCGTCGGCGAGGCCGGGATCTCGCGGGTGGTGCAGAAGACCTGCGAGCTGATGCGCGAGCACCGGACGGACGAGGTGCGCCGCCACGGCGGCATCGACCTGGCCACCATCCAGCGCTACCTCAACTTCCACTACTCGGTGTCGCTGGACCTGTTCGGCTCCGAGATCTCGACCAACGCCGCCAACTTCTACACGGCCGGCGTCAAGGGCCGGTTCGAGGAGGCCAAGAAGGCCGACGACCACGTGCTGCGCGAGGCGACCTACCCGGTGGCGCGCCCGGAGGATGAGGCGATCAGGATCGTGGAGGAGCCGGCCCTGACCGCGCTCAACGAGCGCCTGCGGGACGACTACATCGCCGACTGCCAGCGCGGGGTCGACCGCTGGAACGCGGTCATCAAGCGCCACGGCATCAACGCCGAGCTGCGGTTGCCTCACCGCGGCTTCCACCGGGCCATCGGCAACTTCGCCGACCTGCGCGTGTCGCCCGACGGGCGGCTGGTGGGCGGGGCCGCGTGGGATGCGCGCCGGAAGGACTGGCTGCCGACGCCCGAGGACCAGGCCTTCATCACCAGCCTGATGAAGCCCGTCGTCGAGCCGGGCAAGTACGCCGGCTGGATCGCGCCGCCCGCGCGGGGCATCAACGGCCAGCCGCTGGA
>DASWJN010000056.1:0-8311 GCA_036397135.1 Candidatus Methylomirabilota bacterium | reverse complement strand
GGGGCCCCCCACTCAACGGTTCTCCGCCTGGACGGCGACGTTGTAGTTGGCGTCGTACCACCACAGCAGGTACGCCTCGTACGAGATCGGGGGGAACCGCGGGGGCGCCGCCGGCGTCTGGCAGGTCGGCAGGCAGGCAATCACGGTGTCGATGTGGGGACCGAGGAAGAAGGGGATCGCATAGCGGGGCCGGCCGACGGGCGGCAGCGCCCGGTGCGGTGTCGACTTGAACCGGCCGTTGGTCCAGCGATGCATCATGTCGCCGGCGTTCACCGCGTAGGAGTCCGGGACGTACGGCACGTCGAGCCATTCCCCCGAGGGCAGCCGGAGCTGGAGTCCGGGCACGTCGGTCTGGGCCAGGAACGTGAGAAAGTTGGCGTCCGTGTGGGGCGCGATGCCGAACTGGTTCGGCTCGGCCCGCACGGGCGGGTAGTGGGACAGGCGGAACGAGAACTGGCTCTCGGCGAACGCCTCGTCGAAGTAGCCGGGGGGCAGGTCGAGCGCGACGGCGCAGGCGGGGAGAACCCGCCGGCCGAGCGCATCGACGGCGTCCGTGTAGGCCAGCACCGTGTCCCGGAAGAGGAAGAAGCCCACGCCTTCCAGCGCGGCGCGAAGTTCGGCGGCGGTGGCCTCCAGCGCGCCGGGCCGACCGGCCAGGTACGGACCCAGATCGAGCACCGGGACGACAGCAGTCATGGCACCATCCTCCACGGCTCCATGCGGTCAGGCCTTCTTGCGCGCGCGCTCCTCGACCGGCAACCCGGCGGCCTTCCACGCCGTGAAGCCGCCATCCATCTCGCAGACGGGCTCCAGCCCCATCTGCTGGGCGGCGTCGCACGCCAGCGCGGAGCGCCAGGCCCCGTTGCAGAAGAAGACGAACTCCTTGCCGGGGGCGAAGACGTCCTTGTAGTAGGGGCTGTCGGGGTCGATCCAGAACTCCAGCATGCCGCGCGGGCAGTGGAACGCCCCCGGGATCGCGCCCTCGCGCTCCAGCTCGCGCACGTCGCGCAGGTCCACGAACACGACGTCCGGCCGGCCGTGCCGGGCGCGTGCCTCCTCGAGGCTGATCGTCCGGATGCGCGACTTCGCCTCGTCCACGAGCTGCCGGAAGCCCTTTCGCAGCGCCATCGTTCCTGTCCTCCTCGTTCGCGCCCCCATCCGCCGTGAGCGCGCGGCTCGCGCTCGCGGTGGCGGCGGGTGTCGTCGCCGCGCTGCTCTATGGCGGCCAGTTCGTCGTCTCGCGCTGGAGCATCCAGCGCACGCTGTCCATGTGGGACCTGGCCGCCCTCCGCTTCGCCACCGCCGGGCTGCTCCTGCTTCCCGTGGTGCTGCGTCACGGCGTGGCCGGGGCCGCCGGCATCGGCTGGGGCCGCGGGCTGGCCCTGGCCACGGCCGCCGGTGCGCCCTACACCCTGATCCTGTACGGCGGCCTGGCGCTCGCGCCCGCCGCCGACGGCGCCGTCATCATAACCGGCGCCACCCCGGTGGTCAGCACCGCGCTCATCTGGCTCTGGTTCGGCGAGCGGCCATGGCCGTCGCGCCTCGGCGGACTGGCCCTGATCGTCGCCGGTCTCGTCCTGGTGAGCTGGCCCGGGATGTCGGGCGGGGCGGGCGAGCGCGCCTGGCTGGGCGACCTCCTCTTCGCCGTCGACGCCCTGCTGTGGGGGCTGTACACCGTGCTGGCCCGGCACTGGCACGTCGATCCGCTGCGGGCGACGGCGATGGTGTGGACCCTGGCGCTGGCGTACCTGCCGGCCTATCTGGCCGTGGCCGGATCGCGCCTGCTCGCGGCGCCGCGCGGTGAGGTGCTGTTCCAGGGGCTCTACCAGGGCGTGGGCGTCGCCATCGTGGCCCTGGCGCTCTACTCGTGGGCGATCCGCGTGCTGGGCGCCTCGCTGGCGTCGCTGTTCATGCCGCTGGTTCCGGTGTTCGGCACGCTGCTGGCGATCCCGGTGCTCGGCGAGACTCCCGCCGGCGTGCAGCTCGTGGGCATCCTGGCGGTCAGCGTCGGGATGGCGCTGGCGGCGGGGCGACGGGGTCAGGGGCCGCCGTAGGCGATACGATAGATCCGGCCGGCCTTGTCGTCGGAGACGAGCAGCGCGCCGTCGGGCATGACGAGCACGTCGGCGGGGCGGCCGGCGGCGACGTTGCCCTTGAGCCACCCCTCGGCGAAGGGCTCGTAGGACGTGGCGCGTCCGCCCTCGACCTTGACGAACGTGACGCGGTAGCCGATCGGCGTGGTGCGGTTCCAGGAGCCGTGCTCGGCGATGAAGACCCCGCCGCGGTACCGCTCGGGGAACATCGTGCCCGTGTAGAACCGCATGCCGAGCGCCGCCACGTGGGGCCCGAGCAGGCGGGCGGGCGGGGTGAACTCGTCGCAGCTCCGGCCCGCGTTGAACTCCGGGTCACGCAGGCCGTCGCCGTGGCAGGGCGGGAAGCCGAAGTGCTGGCCGGGGCGGGCCAGCCGATTCAGCTCGTCGGGCGGCTCGTCGTCGCCGAGCCAGTCGCGGCCGTTGTCGGTGAACCACAGCTCGCCCGTCTCGGGCTGGAAGTCGAAGCCGACGCTGTTGCGCACGCCGCGCGCGACGATCTCCGGCCGGCCGCCGGCGAGGTCCAGGCGCGTGATCGTGGCATGGAGGCCCGAGACCTCGCAGACGTTGCACGGCGCCCCGACGGGGACGTAGAGCGTGCCGTCGGGCCCGAAGGCGATGAACTTCCAGCCGTGGTGCCGGTCGGAGGGAAAGGCGTCGCTGACCACCTCGGGCGGGGGCGGCCTGGCGAGGTCGCGGGCGACGTCGGGGAAGCGCAGCACCCGGTTCGCCGCGGCGACGTAGAGGGTGCCGTCGCGGAAGGCCACGCCGCTCGGCAGGCTCAGGCCGCCGGCCAGCTCGTGGACCGCGTCGGCGCGATGGTCGCCGTCGCGGTCCACCACGGCGTGGACCTTGCCCGCCGTCATCGAGCCCACGAACACGACGCCGGGAGGTCCCAGCGCCATCTGCCGCGCGTTCGGGACGTCGGCGTACACCGTGATGCGGAAGCCCGGCGGCAGCGTGATGTCGTCGATCTCGGCGGCGGCGCTCGGTAGCAAGCCGGCCAGGTAGCCGCGATACCGGCAGCCGACCGCGATCGCGATGGCCGCCAGGACGATGACGAGACCGAGGACGAGATGCGAGCGGCGCATCGACCCGCCTCACTGCTCCGGCTGGCCGGCCGTCCGCCCGGTCAGGCCCTCGTCGCCGCCAGCGCCAGCGCGATGCGTTCGGGCGACAGGGGCAGCTCGGTGAGGCGCACGCCGATGGCGTCGTGGACCGCGTTGGCCAGGGCGGCCGGCGCCGGCACGATCGGCGGCTCGCCGACGCCGCGGGCGCCGAACGGCCCGGCCGGGGCGGGGACCTCCACGATGATCGTCTCGATGTTCGGCAGGTCGGCCGCCGTCAGCTTGCGGTAGTCGAGCAGGCTCGGATTCGTCAGGCGGCCCGAGGCGTCGAACGTCATCGCCTCGGTCAGCGCGATGCCGATGCTCTGCACCGCGCCGCCCTGCATCTGCCCCTCGACGCCGAGGGGGTTGATCGCCTTGCCGGCGTCCTGGACCACGACGAAGTCGTGGATCGTCGTCTCTCCCGTGTCGGGGTCCACCTCGATCCGGGCCAGCTCCGCCGCGAACGCCGGCGCCTGCACCGCGAAGGCGGGATGGCTCACGCCCAGCACCGGCGGCACCTTCGACATGTAGAGGTTGCCCTTCTTGCCGATCGAGGCCAGCGTCACCCCCTTGCCGGGAACGCCGCGGACGACGACGCGCCCCTCCTCGATCTCGAGGTCCTCGACCGCCGCCTCCATCTCCCCGGCCGCGATCTCCAGCGTCTGCCGGCGCGCGTCCCGGGCCGCCTCCAGCACCGCGGTGCCGACGGTGTAGATCGTCTTGCTCCCGGCGCTCAGCCCCGTCATCGGCGCCACGTCGGTATCGCCCGTGGTGATGCGGACCTTGTCGAGATCGATGCCGTACGCCGAGGCGGCGATCTGGGCCAGGGCGATGTTGGTGCCGGCGATGTCCACCTGGCCCGTGAGGACGCCGAGCGAGCCGTCGGGATTGAGCCGGACGGTGGCGCCGGTGGGCTGGAGGCCCGGGATCCAGCCGCCGAGGGCCAGCCCGGTGCCGCACAGCCCGTGGCCGTCCTGGCCGCTGGTGGCCGACCACGCCGCGCGATTCTTCCAGAGCGGGTGCTCGGCGATCCGCTCGAGCACCTGCCGGGCGCCGTTGCTCTGCCACTTCTGGCCGTTGGCCATCGGGTCGCCCTCGGCCATGAGATGACGCAGGCGGAACTCCACGGCATCGACACCGAGCGCGCGGGCGAGCAGCTCCATCTGCGAGTCGACCGCGAAGAACGTGTGGGGGGCGGTCGGAGCCCGGTAGGCGGCGATGCTCGGCTTGTGGGTCAGCACCTCGAAGCCGCGGACTTCGAAGGTTGGCCACTTGTAGACGCTGGCCAGGAAGACCGCGCCCATGGTCAGCACGGCGCCCGAGAACGCGCCCGACTCGACGATCGTCTCGCCCTCGAGCGCCATGAGCGTGCCGTCCCGCTTGACGCCCGTCTTGAGCTTGATGATGACCTGGGGCGCCGGGTTGCCGGCTTCCAGCTCCTCGCGCCGGGTCATCACGTAGCGCACCGGGCGGCCGGTGGCCCGGGCCAGCGCCGCGGTGATCGGCTCGCAGAGCGCCCGGATCTTGCCGCCGAAGCCGCCGCCGCACTCCACCGGGACGACGCGGACCTGGTTCTCCTCCAGGCCCAGGATGTCGGCCACCTCCGAGCGGGTGTTGAAGGAGCCCTGCGTGCTGGCCCACAGCGTGAGCAGGCCGTTCCTGTCCCACTGGGCGAGCACGGCGTGCGGCTCCAGGTAGCCCTGGTGGACCATCGGCACCCGGTAGGTCTTCTCGATCACCACGTCGGACTCGGCGAACGCCTTGGCCACGTCGCCGCGCTGCAGCTTCGCTTGCTGGGCGATGTTCACCGCCTTCGGCGGCCCCGCCTCGGACTTCGCGGCGGCCACGCCGGAGTGTGCCAGCGCCTCGCTGGTGTCGGCCTCGGTGCCCGCCTCGGCCACCGGCGGCGCGCCCGGCTGCATCGACGCGAGCGGATCGACGGCGGCCGGCAGCACCTCGTACTCGACCTCGATCAGGTCGAGCGCCTCCTCGGCGATGGCCAGCTCGTCGGCGGCCACCGCGGCCACCGGCTGACCGACGAAGACCACGCGGTCGATCGCCAGCACGGCGTGCGCCCTGGTCGGGGCCTTGCGCTTGAGGGTCGGGATGTCCCTGGCGGTCAGGATCGCCCGAACCCCGGGCAGGGCTTTCGCCTTGCTCGTGTCGATCCGCTTGATCCGTGCGTGCGCGTGAGGGCTGCGCAGCAGCTTGGCGTGCAGCATGCCCTTGGGCTTGAGGTCGGCGACATACTCGGTGCCGCCCGTGACCTTCTCCGGCCCGTCCGGGCGGGGGATCGCGAGCCCGACGCCCTTGACCTCGCGCGTGGTCTTCATCGCCGTCGGCATGCCGTCAGCTCCTTGCCGCGGGCGCGGCGGCGGCCGCCTCCGCGATCGCGGTGATCATCTTCGTGTACCCGGTGCACCGGCACAGGTTGCCGGCGATGCCGTAGCGGATCTGCGCTTCGGTCGGCCGCGGGTGGTCGGCCAGCACGGCGGCGGCCGCCATGAGGACGCCCGGGATGCAGAACCCGCACTGCGGCACGCCGTGGCGGACGAAGGCGTCCTGCAGCGGATGCAGGTCGCCGGACTTCGCCAGGCCTTCGATCGTGCGGACCGCGCGCCCCCGCGCCTGCATCGCCAGCACGAGGCAGGACGCGACCGGCTTGCCGTCGAGGTGCACGGTGCAGGCCCCGCAGTCGCCGGTGCCGCAGCCTTCCTTGGGGCCGGTCAGGCGCAGCTCCTCGCGGAGCGCGTCGAGCAGCGTGTCGTACGGCTGGACGAGCACCTCGACCGGCTCGTCGTTGACGGTGCAGCCGAGCGCGTGCTTGCGCATACGGTCACGACCCTCCGGAGGCGCGCTGGAGCGCGCGGGTCAGCGTGCGGCGGGTGAGCACGCGCACGAGGTGACGGCGGAACTCGGCCGAGCCGCGCTGGTCGTCGATCGGCCGCGCGGCTTGCACGGCCAGCTCGGACGCCCGCTCGATGGCCGCCGGCGTCAGCGGCTGGCCCACCAGCGCCTGCTCGGCGGCGGTGGCCCGCACCGGAGTGGGCGCCACCGCGGCCAGGGCGATCCGCGCGGTGCCGCAGACGCCGTCGGTGAGGACGACCTCCGAGGCCACGCCCACCACCGCGATGTCCAGCTCGCGCCGGGGCGTGTGGCGCAGGTAACTGCCGCCCCCGCGCGGCACGGGAGCGGGGACGGTGAACTCGAGCAGCAGCTCGTCGGGGGCCAGCACCGTGCGGTGCACGCCCACGAAGAACTCCGTCACCGGCACCCGGCGGCGCCCCCGGGGACCGGCGATGACGGCCTCGGCCTCCAGGGCCATGAGCGGCGGCGCCATGTCGGCCGAGGGGGCCGCGTTGCACATGTTGCCACCGAGGGTGGCAAGGTTGCGGATCTGCACGGAGCCGACGAGCGCCGCGCTCTCCGCCAGCGCGGGATAGGCGGCCCGGATGCCGGCGTGCTGCTCCAGCGCGCGCGCCGTCACCGCGGCGCCGATCCGGAACCCGCGCCCGGAGTCTCTCTCCAGCACGCGCAGGTCGGCCAGACCCGACAGGTCGATCACACAGGCGGGCTTGAGCAGGTGGTTCTTGAGCTGCGGCAGCAGGTCGGTCCCGCCGGCCACGACCCTGGCGTCGGGGCCTCGCTGGGCGAGGACCGCGAGGCACTCCTCGATCTTCTGGGGAACGGCAAGCTCGAAACGTCGCACGCGAGTCTCCTCCCGGGGCGGTCTGGCCGCCACGATAGCATAATGATCCTCATGGGACGGACGCCGTCGCGGTTCGACGCGATCATCGTGGGGGCCGGCCACAACGGCCTGGTGACCGCAGGCTACCTGGCGCGGGCGGGGCGGCGCGTGCTCGTGCTCGAGCGCCGCGACGTGGTGGGCGGCGCCTGCGTGACCGAGGAGACCTTCCCCGGCTTCAAGGTCTCCACGGCCGCCTACGTCAACAGCCTGTTCCACAAGGCCATCGTCCGCGACCTGAAGCTGGCCGACTACGGCTTCCACGTGCTGGGCCGCGACCCCTCGTCGTTCACGCCGTTCCCGGACGGCCGCTCGCTGCTCATGGGCCCCGACGCCGACCTCACCCGCAAGGAGATCGCGAAATTCAGCGTGCGCGACGCCGAGCGGTATCCGCGCTACGAGGCCATGCTGGAGAAGGTCGCCGACGTCATCGAGCCCACGCTCGCCATGGCCCCGCCCGACCTCCGCCGCCCGCGGCTCCGGGACCTCGGCACCCTCCTGTCGCTCGGCCGGTCGTTCCGGCGGCTGGGCGCCGGCGCCGGCGAGGCCGTGGAGATCCTGACGGGCGCGGCGCGCACGATCCTCGACCGCTGGTTCGAGTCCGAGGAGCTGAAGGCGACGCTGGCGACCGACGCGATCATCGGCGCCATGGCCAGCCCCGCCATGCCCGGCACCGCCTACGTCCTCTTCCATCACGTGATGGGGGAGACCGACGGCAAGCGCGGCGTCTGGGGGTACGTCCGCGGCGGCATGGGCGGGCTCACCCAGGCGCTGGCCGCCGCCGCCCGTGACCTCGGCGCCGAGATCCGGTGCGGCGCCGAGGTGGCGCGCATCCTCGTGCGGGACGGGACGGCCACCGGCGTGGTGCTGGCGGGTGGCGCCGAGTATCGCGCCCCGATCGTGGCGAGCAACGCGGATGCCCGGGTCACGTTCACCCGCCTGCTCGATCCCCGGGTGCTGCCGGAGGAGTTTGCCGCGGCGATCGGGCGGATCAGCTACGAGAGCGCCTCGCTCAAGATCAACGTGGCGCTGGCCGAGCTGCCGAACTTCTCGGCGTTGCCGGGCGGGCCGGGGCCCCAGCACCGGGGCACCATCCACATCTGCCCCGACCAGGACTACATCGAGCGCGCCTTCGACGACGCCAAGTACGGCCGGCCCTCTGCGCGGCCGGTGCTGGAGTGCACGATCCCCTCGGTGGTGGACCCCACGGTGGCGCCGCCCGGCTGCCACCTCATGTCGATGTTCGTGCAGTACGCGCCCTACACGCTGCGGGAGGGGACGTGGGACGGTCTCCGGGAGTCCTTTGCCGACCGCTGCTTCGACCTGCTGGACGAGTACGCGCCGAACTTCAAGCGCTCGGTGCTGGC
>DASWJN010000055.1:0-1695 GCA_036397135.1 Candidatus Methylomirabilota bacterium | reverse complement strand
CCTGGCGATCGACCATCCGCCGTCGCTGTCGGTCCTCCCCGACGAGGGCTTCGGCGGCCCGCCGCGCCCGAGCCTGCGGCTGCACGCCTACGAGGAGCTGTCGCCGGTGCGCGCCACCGATCAGGACGGGCGCGACTGGAGCGCGGCGTTGGCCGCGGTGGACGGCGACTGGGCGGTGCCGTTCGAGCCCGGCGCCTACGACGGCCTGGCCACGCCCCACGCCCTCACGCTCGAGCTCCCCGAGGTGTCGCCGGCAGCGACGCCGGTTCATCTGTACCTGACGGGATGGGTCTACTGGTCGATGGGCAGCGTCACCCTCGCCGTCGATCAGGATCCGGCGGTCGAGATGACGCCCGTTTCCCTGGACGTTCCCGACGGCCGGGGCGGCTGGCGCACCGCGATCGAGGACATCGGCCTGCCGATCGCCAAGAACACCACGCTGATCGTCGACATCGGCCCGCTGCTCGACCGCGCCGACCCCCGCGTGCGGCTGCGCACCACGATGCGGCTGTACTGGGACGCGATCCACTACACCGAGGGGGGCCCATACCCCGGCGGCCTCGTACCGGTCGGGGATTGGCAGCAGGAGCACGGCGTGCCGCGGCCGGGCATTCTCGAGCTACGGCCGGCCCCGGGATCGGGAGCCGCGGCGAACCTACCTGGCGAGCAGCCCGGGTCCGGCGCGGATCCGGGCGATGGGCGATCTGCTGTGGCCTCCGGGGCGGGTCACGCCGGCGAACGGGTGGCCCCAAGTGCCGGTGGCGACCTCGGTCCGTTGCCTGGCGGCTCCGAGGCGCCCGTGCGGGTGCAGGTGCTGGCGCCGATCTCCGCCGACTTGAGGCCGCGGGGCTTTTCGAAGCTGTCGCGGACGCCGGAAGGCTACGAGACGTTCGATTACCACACGGTCTTCGCGTCAGCCCCCTGGGAGCAGCATCGCGGCCTCTATACCCGCTTCGGGGAGGTGGGCGAGCTGCTCGACGCCGCCGACGACCGTTACGTGGTGCTGGGCACCGGCGACGAGGTCGCGATCCGCTTCGATGCCCCCCTGTCGCCGCCGCCGGACGGCTGGCGGCGCGACTTCCTCGTCTACCTGCATGGCTGGCTCAAGGACACCGACCTGAACACCGCCTACGGCGATCGCGTCGAGCCGCTGCCGTTCCACGGCATGTCGAGCTATCCCTATCCGCCTCCGGAGCACTACCCGGATGACGAGGCCCACCGAGAGTTCGTCGAGCGTTACCTCACCCGCGGGCCCCGCCCGATCAACCCGCCGCTCGGCGGTCAGCGGTGAGCATGTTCGCCCCGCGGCCTGAACGAGGCGCGGCAACGGCGCTCGCGTTGGCGCTCTTGCTGGCGCCGCTGCCAGCGTCTTCGGTTGCCCTCGTCCGGACGGCCGTTTCCGCCGACAGTTTCGACGTGGCGGCTGCCGGGGACGGCTTCGTGATCGCCGGCGAGCGCCAGGACGCGCTCGTCTACCCGGTCGACATCGCCGCTGCCGAGGGCGGCTTCGTGATCGCCGACTTCAAGCTGCCGGGCCTGCTGGCGATCAGCGAAGCGGGCGCCGTGAGCGTGATCGCCCGCGGCCAGGGCTTGCCGAGAACGCCGCTGTACGGGGCGCGCGCCGTGATCGCGGCGCCCGACGGCGACGGCTGGCTGGTCGCCGACCCCGCGACCTTCGGCCTCTACCGGGTACGG
>DASWJN010000054.1:0-11696 GCA_036397135.1 Candidatus Methylomirabilota bacterium | reverse complement strand
CTCCACCGAGAAGATCTTCAACTGGGCCCGGAAGTCGTCGATCTGGCCGGTCACGTTCGGGCTGGCCTGCTGCGCGATCGAGATGATGGCGACGTTCGCCTCGCGCTTCGACGTCGAGCGCTTCGGCATGGTGCCGTGGGCCTCGCCCCGCCACTCCGACCTCATGATCGTGTCGGGCACGGTCACCATCAAGATGGCGCCGATGCTCAAGCGCATCTACGACCAGATGCCCGACCCCAAGTGGGTGGTCTCCATGGGCTCGTGCGCCAACTCGGGCGGGCCCTTCCGCCACGGCTACCACGTCGTCAAGGGCGTGGACCGGGTGGTGCCCGTGGACGTCTACGTGCCCGGTTGCCCGCCGACGCCCGACTCGCTGATGTACGGCCTGCTGAAGCTGCAGGAGCAGGTGGCGCACTTCCAGAAGACCGGCACCCGTTCCGCCGCCGCCGAGCCGGCGTGACCCCGCTCACCCCCGCAACCGCCGCGACGCAGATCCAGGACCGGTTCGGCGTCACCGCCGCCGTCGCCGGTGGCGAGCTGAACGTCGGTCTGCCGCTCGAGCGCTGGCAGGAGTTCGCCCGGTTCGCCAAGGAGACCCTCGGCTGCCGCTACTTCAACTGGCTGTCGGCGGTGGACTGGAAGGAGCAGGGGCTGGAGGTCGTGGCGCGGGTGGAGGACCTGGAGGCCAAGGTGGCGGTGACGCTGCGCACGCGCCTGGCCGCCGGCGCCACCCGCTGCCCGACGCTCACCGGCGTCTACCGCGGCGCCGACTGGATGGAGCGCGAGTGCTACGACATGTTTGGCATCGTCTTCGAGGGCCATCCGGACCTGCGGCGCATCCTGCTCGGGCAGGACTGGGAGGGCCATCCGTTGCGCAAGGACTACGCGGTCGACACCCCCCAGGCGCCCTACCGCTGAGGAGATCACCATGATCTACGAGCTGCGCACGTACACGTTTCAGCCGGGCAAGCAGGGCGAGTATCTCAAGCTCAACGCCGAGGTCGGCCGCAAGGTCCGCGGCGACCGGTACGGCAAGTTCGAGGGCGGCTGGACGACCGAGTTCGGCATGCTCAACCAGTACGTCCACCTCTGGGCCTATCCCGACCTCAACGAGCGCGAGCGGCTGCGCGGCGAGCTGGCCCGGAACGAGGAGTGGACCAGGGGTTACGTGCCGCAGATCCGCCCGCTGCTCATGGCGCAGGAGAACAGGATCCTGTCCCCGGTGACGGACTTCAAGCCGCCGGCCGACGGCGGCAACATCTACGAGCTGCGCTGGTACCGGGCCCAGGTCGGCAAGCTCGGCGAGTGGCTGAGCCTGGCCAAGGGCGTGCTACCCGCCCGCGAGAAGTACTCGCGCAACGTCGGCTACTGGCAGACGGAGGCCGGCCAGCTCAACGAGGCCGTGCACCTCTGGGTCTACAAGGACCTCAACGAGCGCGCGGCCGCCCGGGCCAAAGCGCTGGCCGACCCCGAGTGGCAGGCGTTCCTCGCCAAGGCGCTACCGCTGCTGGTGACCATGCAATCGACCGTGCTGATCCCGACGCCCGTATCGCCGATGAAGTAATGAGCGGAGTCTCTGCCCGACCGTCGGGCGCCGGAGCCCTGGGCAGGCGCCCCGACGGCGAATAAGATGGACACGGAAGCGCGGCGCGTCGTCGAGATGGGCTACGGGGGCAACGAGCGCCTCGTGATGAACATGGGGCCCCAGCACCCGTCCGCCCACGGCGTGTTCCGCGCGATCCTCACCCTGGAGGGGGAGACGGTGGTGGCGATCGACGCCGTCATCGGCTACCTGCACCGGTGTCACGAGAAGCTCGCCGAGACCCTGACGTACGTCCAGTACCCGTCGATCGCGTCGAAGACGGACTACGTGTCGGCCATGACCGCCGAGCTGGCGTACGTCGCCGCGGTCGAGAAGGTCGGCAAGATCGATGTTCCGAAGCGCGCGCAGTACCTGCGCGTGCTGGTGGCCGAGCTGCAGCGGATCGCCTCGCACTGTCTCTGGCTCGGCACCTGGTGCCTGGACATGGGGGGCGCGCTGGGCGGCGGCGCCACCATCTTCCTCTATGCCATCCGCGAGCGCGAGCTGGTCCTCGACCTCTTCGAGGCCCTCACCGGCGCCCGCCTGCTCTACGGCTTCCACCAGGTGGGGGGTGTCCGCTACGACCTGCCGGCCGGCTGGGCCGAGCAGTGCCGGCGGACGGTGGACCTCATCGAGCAGCGCCTCGACGAGTACGAGGCGATGCTGGAGAACAACGCCTTCTTCCTGGTGCGCACGCAGGGCGTGGGGGTGATCTCGCGCGAGCTGGCGCTCGACGTGGGCGTGTGCGGGCCCCTCATCCGCGGCTCCGGCGTGGCCTACGACGTGCGGCGCACCGAGCCGTACTCCTCCTACGAGGCGTTCGACTTCAACGTACCGGTGGAGACCGCGGGCGACTGCTTCGCGCGCTACCGGGTCCGGATGGTCGAGTTCCGGGAGTCGATCAAGATCGTCCGCCAGGCGCTCGACGGGCTGCCCGAGGGCCCCATCTCCTCGCGGCCGGGCGTGAAGTCGGTCGGGCAGGTGCGCATTCCCAAGGGCGAGGGCTACACCCGCGTCGAGGGAGCCCGCGGCGAGATCGGCTGCCATCTCGTCGCCGACGGCGGGGCCAAGCCCTATCGCCTCAAGTGGCGGGGCGCCTCGTTCTGCAACCTCGCGGTGCTCCCGCACATCATCCCCGGCCACAAGGTCGCCGACGTCGTCGCCATCATGGGCTCGGTCGACCCCGTCTTCGGCGAGGTCGACCGGTGAGCGAGCTGGCCGGCCACGCGCTCACCGGGTTCATCGTCCTGAACGTGGTCATCGGCCTGGTCACCTACGTCACGCTCCTCGAGCGCAAGTTCGCCGCCCGGATGCAGTCGCGCATCGGCCCCTATTACGTGGGGTGGCCGCACGGCTGGCTGCAGCCCATCGCCGACGCTCTCAAGCTCATGATGAAGGAGGACATCGTCCCCACCGCGGCCGACCGCTGGGTCTACAACCTGGCGCCGATCGTCTTCCTGCTCCCGTGCATCCTCATCTTCGCCACGCTGCCGTTCGCGCCGGGACTGGGGGTGGCCGACCTCAACATCGGCGTGCTGTTCTTCCTGGCGGTGTCGTCGCTGGAGATCGTCGGCCTGTTCATGGGCGGCTGGGGCTCCAACAACAAGTACGCGTTGCTCTCGGCCATGCGGGCGGTGAACCAGATCATCTCCTACGACCTGCCCTTCATCTTCGCGGCGCTGGTCCCGGTCGTGCTGGCCGGGTCGCTGCAGATGTCGGTGATCGTCGAGGCCCAGGCCGGGCTCTGGTACGTCCTGTATCCCGTGCTCGGGCAGCTCGCCTTCCTGCTGTTCCTGATCGCGACCCTGGCCGCCGAGAACCGGGTGCCGTTCGACATCCTGGAGGCGGAGTCGGAGCTGGTGGCCGGCTTCCGCGTCGAGTACAGCGGGATGAAGTTCGCGCTGATCCAGCTCGGCGAGTACGCGCACATGATCGGCACCTCGTTCCTGGGCGCCCTGCTGTTCCTGGGCGGCTGGCTGGGGCCGGGCCCGGCCTGGCTGGGGCCGCTGTGGTTCCTGCTCAAGGCGATGCTGATCTTCCTGGTCGTGACGTGGGTGCGGTGGTCGTTCGTGCGCATCCGGGTGGACCACATCCTGGCGATCTCCTGGAAGCTGCTGCTCCCGGCCACGATCGTCCTGTTGATGGCGACGGCCTTCGTCGTCGCCTGGCGAGGTGCCGGTGCCGCCTGAGACGACGTTCCTGGGCGAGACCGGGCAGCTCGTCCGCGCCGTCGGACGGGCGATGGGCGTGACGCTGCGGAACCTCTTCCGCCAGCCGGTCACGGTGCAGTACCCCACCGTCAAGCGCGTCTATCCGGACCGCTTCCGGGGGATCCTGGCGCTCGCCTACGACAAGGAGACGGGCGAGGAGGCGTGCATCGGCTGCCGGCTCTGCGAGTACATCTGCCCGCCCCAGGTGATCAAGGTCGAGATGCTCAAGGCCGAGAAGCGGAACTTCGCCAAGACCTTCACGCTCGAGCTGTACTCGTGCGAGTTCTGCGAGCTGTGCGTGCAGGTGTGCCCGACCGACGCCATCATCATGCTCAAGACCTTCGATCTCGCCACGGCCGACCGCCGCGAGCTGCTGCTGGACAAGGACCGGCTGCACGCCCTCGGGCTGGAGCACGAGCCGTCGTGGGCCACCGGCAACCGCCTGCGCGACATGCAGGCGCCGCCCAAGCCGGCCAAGGCCGAGGCCAAGGCCGAGGCCAAGGCGGGAGGCAAAGACGTCAGGGAGCCCGCCGAGTGACGGCCGAGACCCTGGCGTTCGCCGGAGTGGCCGTGGTGCTGCTCGCGTCGAGCCTCGGCGTCGTCCTCACCCCGAATCTCTTCCACGCCGTCCTGTACCTGGCCGCCGCCCTGGTCTCGACCGGCGTGGTCTTCCTGCTCCTCGACGCGCCCTTCCTGTTCGGGGTCCAGCTCCTGCTCTACGCGGGCGGCGTGGTGACCATCGTGGTCTTCGCCATCATGCTCACCGAGCGGCTGGTCGGGCAGACGATCCGCCAGGCGAGCCGGTACGTGATCAACGGCGCGCTCGTGAGCGCCGCCGTGTTCGTCGGCGTCGTCGCGTTCCTCGTCCAGGCGCCGCCCGGCCCCCGGCGGGGGGCGTGGCCGGGGGACCTGACCATCGCGCTGGGCCGGGCGCTCGTGGGCCCCTTCGCCCTCCCCCTCGAGCTGCTGGGCGTGCTGCTCGTCGTCGCGTTGCTGGGCGCCCTCTACTTCGCGCGGAGCGAACCCTGATGACCCCGCCCCCGCGACGCGTGCCCGTGCGCCCTGTTCATCGCGTGAACCGTGGTGCCGCCGGGGGGCGGGCACGGGAGCCGCGCCTGTGGGCTGTCATCGCGTGAAGCCCGCTGACGCCGCGGGCCGGGCGTGGGGGTCGCGGGCGCGCCATCATGGCGAGCCGTCGTCGCCGTTGCCGCTCCGGGCGTGGCGAGCGAGCCGCCGACGAGTCGACTGGTTCGCGCCCCAGCCCCCTGTGGGGGATGGGGGGGCCGAGCGAGCCGCGCCCGGAGCGAGCTACGGCGACAGGCGAGCCATGCGGGCGCGCCCGCGACCCCCACGCCCGGCCCGCGGGGTCAGCGGAGTCCACGGGGGGGCGTCAGCAGAATGCCGCTGAGCGCCTACCTCGCGCTGGCGGCGGCCGTGTTCGCCATCGGCCTCTTCGGCGTGCTCACCCGGCGCAATGCGGTCGGCATCCTGCTCGGCATCGAGCTGATGCTCAACGCGGTCAACATCAACCTGGTCGCCTTCGGGCGCTTCCACGCGGATCTCGGGGGCATGCTCTTCACGCTGTTCACCATCGCGATCACCGTGGCCGAGGTGGCGGTCGGGCTGGCCATCGTCATCGTGATCTTTCGGGTGCGGCGCACCGTCGAGGCCGACCACCTGGACCTCCTGCACGGATGACGCCGCAGGCCGGCTCGGCCGCGCTGGCGCTGGTGGTGGTGGGGCTGCCGTTCGCCAGCTTCCTGCTGCTGGCCCTCGTGCGGCCGCTGCGCCGCGCGGCCCCGGCGGCCGCCGCCGTCAGCGTCGCGGCCATCGCGGGGGCGCTGGTCGCGGCCGTGGTGGCCTTCACCGGCGCCCACCCCCGGGCGCCGCTCCAGTCGCCGTCCACCACCTGGTCGTGGATCCCCGCCGACGGCGGGCCCATGGCCACCGTGGGCGTCATGGTGGACGAGCTGAGCCTGACCATGCTCGTGCTGGTCACGCTGATCTCGTTCATGGTCCAGGTCTACTCGTGGGCGTACCTGGCCGACGAGCCGCGGCCGTCGCTCGGCCGCTACTACACCTACCAGTCGCTGTTCGCCTTCTCGATGCTGGGCCTCGTGCTGTCGCCGACCTTCATCCAGATGTTCGTCTTCTGGGAGCTGGTCGGCCTGTGCTCATACCTCTTGATCGGCTACTGGTACGACCGCCCGGCGGCCGCGCGGGCGGCGGTCAAGGCCTTTTGGATCACCAAGCTCGGCGACCTGGGATTCGTGGCCGGCATCGTCATGCTGTGGGCGAGCGCCGGCACCTTCGACTTCGTCGAGCTGTTCGGGCTGGCGACGACGGGCGGCCTGGCCGGCGACCTGTCGCTGATCATGTTCCTCGTCTACCTGGGGGCGGTCGGCAAGTCGGCCCAGTTCCCGCTCCACGTCTGGCTGCCCGACGCCATGGAAGGTCCGACGCCGGTCTCCGCCCTGATCCATGCCGCCACCATGGTGACGGCCGGCGTGTTCATGGTGACCCGCGCGTTCCCGCTCTTCCAGCTGGTACCCGACGTCCTCGTGCTGATGGCCTGGGTAGGCGCGTTCACCGCCCTGCTGGCCGCCAGCATGGCGTGCGTCGAGAACGACATCAAGCGCGTGCTGGCGTACTCCACGATCTCGCAGCTCGGCTACATGATGGCGGCGGCCGGGGCCGGCGAGCCGTCGGCGGGGTTCGCCCACCTCGTCGCGCACGGCGTCTTCAAGGCGCTGCTGTTCCTGGGCGCCGGCATCGTCATCCACGTCTTCCACACCAACGACGTGTTCCGCATGGGCGGCCTCCGCGGCCACCCGTGGATCTGGCTGCCGTTCCTGGTGGCCACGCTGGCCCTGGCCGGTGTGTGGCCGCTGCCCGGCTTCTTCACCAAGGAAGCCATCCTGGCCGGCGTGCTCGAGGGGCACTTCCGGCTGCCGTTCCTGATGCTGGTCGTCACGGCCTTCCTCACCGCCTTCTACATGTTCCGCGTGGTGTTCCTGGCCTTCTTCGCCCATCCCCATTCAGGCGACCACGCGCACCACGCCGTGCCCGCGCTGATGGACTGGGTGTGCCGGCTGCTGGCCGCCCTCACCCTCGTGCTGGGGCTGCGCCTGGCGTTCGGCGGTCATCACGCCGAGGGACCGGCGTGGCTGCCGGCACTGTCGCTCGGCCTGGCCGGGGCCGGCATCGCGCTGGCGTGGGCGATGTACCAGCGCGGCCTGGTGGACCCGGCCCGCGTGGCGGGATGGTTCCGCCCGATCGACTGGCTGGCCCGCCGGCGGTACGGTCTCGACGGGCTCTTCGCCGCGCTCTATCGCTGGGTGCTGCTCGCGTTCGCGAGGCTGGTCGGCTGGGTCGACCGCTACCTGGTGGACGGCGTCCTCAACGTGCTGAGCGCGTGGACCCTGCGGGCGGGGGACCGGCTGCGCCGGCTGCAGACGGGCCTGCCGCAGGACTACGTGTACGGCGTCGCGCTCGGCGCGCTCGTGCTCTTCGTGCTCGCCCAGTGGCGGATGCGATGATTCCCTTCCCCGCCCTCTCGATCATCACGTGGTCGCCGTTCGTCGGCGCCGTGCTGATCATGTTCCTGGCGCGCCACCGCCCGCTGGCGGTGCGGCTCATCGCCCTGGTGACGACGGCGGTCTCGACCGTGCTGTCGGTCTTCATCTTCGTCGAGTACAACCAGGAGGCGGCCGGCTTCCAGTTCTACGAGAAGGTGCCGCTGGTGCCGCCGCTGGGCATCGCCTACGAGGTGGCCGTCGACGGCATGAGCCTCCTGATGGTCCTGCTCACGTCGATCATCATCTTCGCCGGCGTCTTCGCCTCGTGGACGGTGGCCACGCGCAGCCAGGAGTTCTACGCGCTCCTGCTGGCGCTCGTGACCGGCGTCTACGGCGTGTTCGTCTCGCTCGACCTCTTCGTCTTCTTCCTCTTCTACGAGCTGGCCGTGCTGCCCATGTACCTGCTGATCGGCATCTGGGGCTCGTCCGGCGAGGTCCGCCCCCGGGGGATCTTTGCGTTCGCCTTCCGCGAGACCGGGGTGGGGACCAAAGAGTACGCGGCGATGAAGCTCACCCTGTACCTGCTGTTCGGCTCGGCGTTCATCCTGGTCGGGATCTTCGCGCTGTACGTCGGCGCCGGCGCCGGCTCCTTCTCCTTCCTGGAGCTGGAGGCGGCCACCTTCGACCCCCGCCTGCAGCTCTGGGTGTTCCTGGCCTTCTACGTCGGGTTCGGGATCCTGGCCGGCATCTGGCCGCTGCACACCTGGTCGCCCGACGGCCACGCCTCGGCGCCGACGGCGGTGTCGATGCTGCACGCCGGCGTGCTGATGAAGCTGGGCGCCTACGGGGTCGTGCGCCTGGGCATGGGACTCCTGCCCGACGGCGCCGTCGAGCTGGCCTGGCTCGTCGGCGGCATCGCCTGCGTCAACGTCGTCTACGGCGCCCTGTCGGCCATGGCCCAGACCGATCTCAAGTACGTGATCGCCTACTCGTCGGTCTCGCACATGGGCCTGGTCATGCTGGGCGCGGCCACCCTCACCGAGGCCGGCCTCAACGGCTCGGTGTTCCAGATGTTCGCCCACGGCGTGATGACGGGCCTGTTCTTCGCGCTGGTCGGCCTCGTCTACGAGAAAGCGCACTCGCGCGAGATCGGACGAATGGGCGGCTTCGGCCGGTCGATGCCCGGCATCGCGACCGCGTTCACCGTCGGCGGCCTCTCGTCGCTGGGCTTGCCGGCGACCGCCGGCTTCGTGGCCGAGATCCTGACCTTCATGGGCGCCTGGCGCTCGGCGCATCCCTGGTGGCTGGTCCCCGCCGTGGCCGGCACATTCCTGACCGCGGTCTACGTCCTGCGCGTGACCAAGCAGATCTTCTGGGGGCCGCCCTCGCCGCACTTCGACCACCTCGCCGACGCGCGCGGGCCGGAATGGGTCGCGCTGGTGCTGCTCACCGGCGTGATCGTGCTGTTCGGCCTGGTGCCCGCGATCGCCATCGCCCCGGTCGACACCGCCACGGTCCCGCTGCTGTCGCGGCTGGTGCAGCCGTGAGCGCGCTGGCGCCGTTCGTGCTCGAGATCGGCCTCGGCCTGCTCCTGCTGGCCGTCTTCGTGGCGGGCCTGCTCGCCCGCGGCGAGGATCGCCGCGGCATCGGCTGGCTGGCCACCGGCGGCGTGCTGGTGCTGGGTGTGGTCGCGATGTTCCTGCAGCCGGCCGGCCCCGCGCTCGGCGGCATGTTCGTGCAGGACGGGCTGGCCGTCTTCGCCAAGCGCGTGTTCCTGGCCGCGACGTTCATCGGCCTGCTGGCCGGCCTGTCGCTGCCCGAGCGCGTGTTCGCGCGCCGGGCGGCCGAGTATCATCTGCTCCTGCTGGCCTCGCTGCTCGGCATGCTGGTGCTGGCCTCCGCGCGCGACCTGATCCTGATCTTCCTGGCCTTCGAGCTGATGTCGATTCCGCTGTACGTGCTGGCCGGCTTCCTCAAGCACGACGCCGGCGCCGTCGAGGCCTCCCTCAAGTTCTTCCTGGTCGGCTCCGTCTCCTCCGCCATCATGGTCTATGGGCTGTCGTTCGTGTACGGGGCGGCCGGCACGACCGACCTGGCGAAGATCGCCGCCCTCGCCGGGAGCGCCAGCCCGCTGCTGACCCTGGGGCTGATCGCCACGCTGGTGGGATTCGCGTTCAAGATCGCCGCGTTCCCGTTCCACATGTGGGTGCCCGACACCTACGAGGCGGCGTCGACGCCGTTCGTCGCCTGGCTGAGCGTGGCCCCCAAGGCCGCCGGGTTCGTGGCGATCTTCCGGATGTACTTCGAGGGCGCCGGCGCGGGCGCGGCGGCCTGGATGCCGGCGGCGGCCCTGCTGGCCACCGTGACGATGCTGGCGGGCAACCTCATGGCGCTGCCGCAGCAGAACACCAAGCGGCTGCTCGCCTACTCCGGCATCGCGCAGATCGGCTACATGCTGGTGGGCCTGGCGGCCGCCTCGGCGGCCGGCACCGCGATGATCCTCTTCTACCTGGTCGCCTACGTCTTCGGCAACATGGGGGCCTTCCTGGTGGTCGAGGCGCTGGCCCGCGCCGAGGGCTCGGAGGCGACCGCCGCCTTCCGCGGCCTGGCCCAGCGCTCACCGCTGCTGGCGCTGGCGATGCTGCTCTTCCTGCTCTCGCTCGGGGGCATCCCGTTCGTGGCCGGCTTCTGGGCCAAGCTCTACGTCTTCTGGGCGGCGGCCGAGCGGGGCCTCTACTGGCTCGTCCTGCTGGGCGCGCTGCTGACCGTGGTCGCCCTCTTCTACTACCTGCTGGTGGCCAAGCGCATGTACATCGAGCCGCCGGAACGCGCCGGGCGCGTGCCGGTGGCGCCGACGCTGGCCGTCTCCGTGGCCCTTTGCGCGCTGGGCGTGGTGCTGCTGGGTCTCTATCCCAAGGCGGTCGTCATGGCCGCGTTGAGGGTGGCAGCCCCCCTGTTCTGACCAGGGTGGCGCCCCCAGCCTCCCTGGGGCGATTTCTTGCTTGACGCGCTGCATGGTCGCCGGTAGGGTTCTGTACCAACTGGTTGGTACAGATGGCTGAGATCAAGACTCCGCCGGCTCCGGCCCGGGCTCGCGACGGGCGATCGACCCGCGAGGCCATCATCAAGGCGGCCACCCGCCTGATGCACGTGCAGGGCTATCAGAACACCTCGCTGGACGACGTGTTGCGGGAGAGCGGGGTGGGCAAGGGCAACTTCTACTACCAGTTCCGGAGCAAGGAAGAGCTCGGCTACGCGATCCTCGAGCAGCTGGTGGCCGCGTTCCTGGAGCGGACGCTCGAGCCCTGCTTCTCGGCGCCCGACGTCTCGCGCCTGACCCAGATCCGCTGCTTCCTGGACCGGGTGCTGGAGGCGCAGCGGCAGCGCAATTGCGTGGGCGGGTGCGCCATGGGCAACCTCGCCTCCGAGCTGAGCGACGTGCACGAGGGATTTCGCGCGAGGCTGGCGTCGGTGTTTACCGCATGGAGGGGACGGCTGACTGCGGTCCTGGCCGAGGCCCAGGCGCGCGGGGAGCTGGTGGGGGCCTGTCGCCCGGAATCGGTCGCGCACTTTCTGGTGGCGGGCCTCGAGGGCGCGATCCTCTTGACCAAAGTGTCGAAAGACATCGGAGTGATGGAGCAATGCGTGGGGGAGCTGAAGCACTACCTGACGCTGTACGAGGTCCAGGCGTGAGCGTGGCCCCGGGGACGCGGGTCGACGCCGACGCCGACCTCGTCGAGGCGCTGCGCCGCGAGGCGCCGGACGCCGCCGAGCGGCTGGTCGAGCGCTTCGGCGACCGCGTCTATCGCCTGGCCATGCGCATCACGGGGCTGAACGAGGATGCCGAGGAGGCCGCCCAGGACGCGCTGTGGACGGCCGCCCGCAAGATCCACATGTTCAAGGGCGAGTCGGCCTTCGGCTCGTGGATCTATCGCATCACCGCCAACGCGGCCTACCAGAAGCTGCGCACGCGCCGGCAGAAGTCGAGCGAGATCGCGCTGGAGGACGTCCTGCCGTCGCTCGACGGCGACGGCCTGCACTTCGAGCCGATGGACGACTGGACGAACCGGGTGGACGAGCGGGCGCTGCAGGGCGAGCTGCGCCAGGCGCTCACCGAGGCGATCGACGCCCTGCCGCCCGATTACCGCACCGCGCTGGTCCTGCACGACGTCGAGGGCGTGTCCAATCCCGACATCGCCGAGGCGCTCGGCATCAGCCTGCCGGCCGTGAAGTCCCGCGTCCACCGCTCGCGCCTGTTCGTCCGCCAGCGCCTGTCGGAGTACCTGAAGACCGCCTAGTGTGCCGAGTCAGAAATTCGCCGACCGCCGGAGCGACGTGGGCGAGGCGCGCATGGGGTGGGGTCCGCGGCACCACGAGGCTGGAGTC
>DASWJN010000053.1:0-2349 GCA_036397135.1 Candidatus Methylomirabilota bacterium | reverse complement strand
GTCGAGCACGTGATCCAGGAGATCGTCGATTCGAACTTCGATCTCTACAAGCGCATCACCGACGACCGCGCCTTCGGCGAGGCGATCAAGAACTTCCTCTTCGACCAGTACCTGCGCGCGCACCGCAACGCCGAGGAACTGATCAAGCGCGGGGAGTCCAAGACCCTGGAGTTCAAGTCCACCCTGCGCTGGAGCCTCAAGGAGGACCGTCAGGACGACAAGGGCGTGACGCACGCGGCGCTCAAGACCATCGCCGCGTTCCTCAACACCGAGGGCGGCGACCTCCTGATCGGGGTCGCTGACGACGGGTCCATCGTCGGCATCGAACGGGACCGGCTCGAGAGCGACGACAAGTTCATGCGTCACCTGGCGCAGGTGGTGCGCAACGGCCTCGGCGACCGGGCCGGCACGTGCATCGACCCGAGGACCCAGATCGTCCAGGGGAAAACGATTTGCCTGGTGAGCTGCCAGCGTAGCCCCGAGCCGGTGTTCCTCAAGTGGAAGGGAATGGAGGCGAGCCCGGACGGCGACCTCTTCGTGCGGAGCGGGCCAGGAATCGTAAAGCTCGCGACAGAGAGCGCGAACGTGTACATCCAGACCCGTTTCGGCGGGGCCGCGAGGATCACGGATGGACCATCGGAGGGGGCTGTCTAGCGCCGCTCCAACTTTCATCGACTAGGGTTCAGTCGGTGTTTCACGGCTCGGAATCGACCACGTGCCTCTTGCCTATTGGGCTCGACAAGTTGGAGCGACGCTAGCGGTAGCCGATCGCGGCGTAGGTCTCGATGTGCAGAGCGAGGCCGTCGTCGTCCGCGCGATGGCTCAGCGCCGCGCCCAGCTCCTGCACCAGCGCGGCGCGCGCCCCGGCGTCGAGCGCGCCGATCGGTCCCGCCAGCGGCGAGCTGGCCGCCTCGCGCCGCAGGAACTCCAGGGGCGAGGGGTAGCGGACCGCGCCCACCTCGATGCGCACGCGCACCCGCGCGAAGCCGGCCGCCCCGAGCAGCGCGCGCACGTCGTCCACGCTCCAGGACGGGAACGGCGAGCGCATCATGGCCTCGGCCTCGGGGCCCGCGTGGCGCTTGAGGGCGTCGGCCAGGGCGACGTAGGCCGGGGCGTGCTCGACGGGCCGGCAGACGCCCACGATGGCCCGCCCCCCCGGCGCCAGCACCCGCCGCATCTCGCGCAGGGCCGCCGGCGGGTCGGAGACGAACTGCAGCATCTGCTGGCAGAAGACGGCGTCGAAGGCCCCGTCCGGCAGCGGCAGGGCGGTGGCGTTGCCCTGGCGCCACTCGACGCCGGGCCGGCTCGACGACGCGCGGCGGGCCACGGCCAGCATGCCCTCGTTGAGGTCGATGCCCACCACCCGGCCGCCCGCGCCTGCCCGCGCCGCGGCCCGGCGGGCCACGATGCCGGTCCCGCAGCCCACGTCCAGGATCCGCTCGCCGGGCTGCAGGGCCGCCAGGTCCAGGAGCTGGTCCGCCCAACCGGTCATGATGGCCGGAACCAGGTAGCGCTCGTAGGCCTCGGCCGCGTTGTCCTCGAGCTGCCAGCCCTCGGCCGGCTGGGCGTGCATGGCGCTGGTCATGTGTGGCTCCTCTCGTGCCCGGCCGGCCGCCGTCGGGGCGACCCGTGTCCGGGCGTGTGAGCCCAATGTACGATCAGGGCGTGCGCCCCTGCCATGACCGTTCGTCCGGTTCCGTTGCTCCGCCATCCGGGGCGGACCGGCAGCCGATCTCCTCCCCGAGTCGACTCCACCGGCTTGGCCTCGCCCTGGCGGCGCTGGCTCCGGCGCTGGCCGCGGCCTCGCTGGCCGCCCCGCCCGGCGGCGGCGCGCTGCCGCCCTGGACGCCGGGGACGCTCGACGTCCACCACATCACCACGGGGCGCGGGAACGCCGCCCTCCTCGTGCTGCCCGACGGCACCACGGTGCTGATCGACGCCGGCGACGGGGGCCACCTGCCCCCGCGCGGCACGCCGCCGCGCCCGGACGGCTCGCGGACGCCGGGCGAGTGGATCGCGCGCTACGCGCGCGCCATGGGCGCCGCCGCCATCGACTACGGCTACGTCACCCACTTCCACGACGACCACATGAACGCCATGGTCGACGTGGCCGAGCGCATCCCCGTCCGCAGGATGCTCGACCGCGGCTGGCCCGAATACGACTATCCCTCGGCCGACCACGGCGAGTTCGGCCTGCCCGGGTTCCTGCGCTACCGGGAGCTGCTGCGGCGCGGAAGCGTCCGGCCGGAGCGGCTGCAGCCCGGCCGGAACGACCAGATCGTGCTGACCGTCGATCCGAAGAGCTATCCGCAGTTCGAGGTCCGCAACATCGCCGCCAACGGCGAGGTC
>DASWJN010000052.1:0-29839 GCA_036397135.1 Candidatus Methylomirabilota bacterium | reverse complement strand
CGTCGGGGCCGACGGCCGGCACCGGACCCGGGGGCGCCGGGGGCAGGCGCTCGAGCGTCGTCACGCCGGCCAGCGAGCGCACGCGCGCGCGCAGGAGACCGGCCACGCGCTCGACCTCCGGGAACGTGACGAGGAGCCGGGCCTGGGCGTTGTCGAGGATCTTGACCTGGCGCCTGGCATACTCCTCGAGATGGCCCGGCCGCGCCGGGGGGTAGATGGGCACCGGGACGGCGCCGGCCAGGAGCACGCCGAAGAACGCGCGGAAGAACGCCGGCTCCGTGCGCAGCATCAGCGCGACGGAGTCGCCGCGGGCGACGCCGCGGGCGCGGAGCCCGGCGGCCACGAGGCCCGCGCCGGTCCAGAGCTCGCCGTACGTGATGCGCTGCTCGCGCGCGTCGTCGAGCCGGAGCACGACGTGAACCCGGTCGGGGTGCTCCTCGGCGTGCCAGCGCAGGACGTCGAGGAGCGTGCGCGCGGAGTCGGGGGCCGGAACGCCGGCGGCGACGGTGACGCTCTCCGCCACCGCCCCGGCGCTCGGAGCTCCCCCCGCGAGGACGGCGGCGACGAGGTCGCGAATCGACTCCGCCTCGCCCAGCACCGGGTCGGGGAAGCGCAGAGCGAACGCGTCCTCCAGCCGGGCGAGCAGCTCGACCCGCTCGAGGCTGCCGATGCCGAGGTCCCGGTCGAGGATGTCGTCGAGCGCCACCCGGCCGCGCACCGGCGTGGTGCCCAGCTCGGACACGAACGCGTCGGCCAGCGCGAGCACCTGCTGCTCGACGCCGCGTGGCTCGAGCGCCCTGGCGATGCCGATCGACTCCAGCGTGGCCTCCCGGCCGACCCGATTCGGCGGTGTGCACGTTCGCGAAGCAAAAGGCGCGCCCGGAGGCAAAGCGACGGCGGCGTCGGCACTTGGCCGTGCCTGCCGCGTCCGGGCGGGCTGCCGCCGGGGAGCCGGCGCCCCACCTGGGACGGGGAATGGCGCACCGCCAGTGCGTATCGTCCCGGAATTCCGGCGCTGCGCTCTGGCATTCAGGATGCACTCTGGTCTCACGATCCACATGAGGACCGTGACGGGACCGAGCGCTCCCAACCTCGCCGACTACGAGCGCGTCCGGGCCACGTTCACGTGGGAGGCCGCGCGGGCCGAGCTCGACGGCCTCCCCGGGGGACGCGGCCTCAACATCGCGCACGAGGCGGTCGACCGGCACGCGGCCGGGCCGCGCGGGGACCGGATCGCCATCCGGTGGCTCGGCAAGGGCGGCGACGTGCGCGACTACACCTATCGCGCCCTCCGCGAGTTGACGGACCGCTTCGCCAACGTCCTCGAGGGCCTCGGGCTGCGGCGCGGCGAGCGCGTCTTCGCGCTGGCCGGCCGTCTCCCCGAGCTGTACGTCGCCGCGCTCGGCACGCTCAAGCAGGGCGGCGTCTTCTGCCCGCTGTTCTCGGCGTTCGGGCCGGAGCCGATCCGCGCGCGGATGGCCATCGGGCGGGCCCGGGTCCTGGTGACGACGGAGGCGCTCTACCGGCGCAAGGTGGCCGCGCTCCGGGAGCAGCTGCCCGACCTCGCCCACGTCCTGCTGATCGGCGAGGGTGGCGCCCCCACGACGGTGCCCGGCACGCTCGACTTCCACACCCGGCTGCGCGCGGCCGCCGACCGCTTCGTCATCCCGCCGACCGCGCCCGAGGACATGGCGCTCCTGCACTTCACGAGCGGGACGACGGGCACGCCGAAGGGCGCCGTCCACGTCCACGAGGCGGTGGTCGCGCACCACATCACGGGCCGCTACGCCCTCGACCTGCATCCCGGCGACGTCTTCTGGTGCACGGCCGACCCCGGCTGGGTCACCGGCACCTCGTACGGGATCGTCGCGCCCCTGACCAACGGCGTGACCAGCCTCGTGGACGAGGCCGAGTTCGACGCCGAGCGCTGGTACCGCACGCTGCAGGACCACCGGGTGACCGTGTGGTACACGGCGCCGACGGCGATCCGCATGATGATGAAGGCCGGCCTCGACCTCGTCCGCAAGTACGACACGCGCGCGCTGCGCTTCCTCGCCAGCGTCGGCGAGCCGCTGAACCCGGAGGCGGTCGTGTGGGGCCAGACGGCCTTCGGCCGGCCCTTCCACGACAACTGGTGGCAGACCGAGACGGGCGGCATCATGATCGCCAACTTCGCCGCCATGGAGGTCCGCCCCGGCTCGATGGGCCGGCCGCTACCGGGCGTGGAAGCGGCCATCGTGCGCAAGGTGGGCGACTACCGCGTCGAGGTGGTGGAGCAGCCCGACGTCCAGGGCGAGCTGGCGCTGCGGCCGGGCTGGCCCTCGATGTTCCGCGATTACCTCGGCGAGCCCGCCCGCTATCGCAAGTGCTTCGTCGGCGGCTGGTATCTCACCGGCGACCTGGCCCGGCGGGACGCCGACGGCTACTTCTGGTTCGTCGGCCGCGCCGACGACGTGATCAAGACCTCCGGGCATCTCGTCGGCCCCTTCGAGGTCGAGAGCGTGCTGATGGAGCATCCGGCCGTCGCCGAGGCGGGCGTCATCGGCAAGCCGGACCCGGTCGCGCTGGAGGTCGTCAAGGCGTTCGTCGCCCTCAAGACCGGCTTCACGGACACGCCCGAGCTGCGGCGCGCACTGCTGGCCCACGCGCGCGCACGGCTGGGCGCCGTGGTGGCGCCCAAGGAGATCGAGGTCAAGCCCTCGCTGCCGAAGACGCGCAGCGGCAAGATCGTGCGCCGGCTGCTCAAGGCCCGCGAGCTCGGGCTGCCCGAGGGCGACACCTCGACGCTGGAGGAGGGATAGTGAGCGCCTCGATCGACCGCGACCATGGGCTCGGCCTCCTCCGTCAGATGGTGCTGATCCGGCGCTTCGAGGAGAAGGCGGCCGAGCTCTACACCGTCGGCAAGATCCGGGGCTTCCTCCACCTCTACATCGGCGAGGAGGCGGTCGCGGTCGGGACGATGCAGGCGCTCACGCCCGAGGACAACGTCGTGGCGACGTACCGCGAGCACGGGCAGGCGCTCGCCCGGGGGATGGAGGCCGGCTCCGTGATGGCCGAGATGTACGGCAAGGCCGGCGGCTGCAGCCGCGGGCGCGGCGGCTCGATGCACCTGTTCGACGTCTCGCGCCGGTTCTACGGCGGCCACGCCATCGTCGGTGGCGGGCTGCCGGTCGCCGTCGGCCTCGCCCTGGCCGACGCGATGCGGGGGCGCCCGGCGGTGACCGCGTGCTTCTTCGGCGACGGCGCGGTGGCCGAGGGCGCGTTCGCCGAGTCACTGAACCTGGCGGCGCTCTGGCGGCTGCCCGTCCTCTTCCTCTGCGAGAACAACCTCTACGCCATGGGCACGGCGCTCGAGCGCCACCAGGCGCAGACCGACGTCGTGCGCAAGGCCGAGGCGGCGGGCGTGCCCGGCGAGGCGGTGGACGGCATGGACGTGCTCGCCGTCGAGGCGGCCGCCCGCCGGGCGGCCGAGGCCGTCCGCGGCGGCCAGGGCCCGCGCCTGCTCGAGGCGCGCACCTACCGGTTCCGCGCCCACTCGATGTACGACCCCGACCTCTACCGCGCCGGGGACGAGATCGAGGCCTGGAAGACGCGCGACCCCGTCGTTCTCTTCACCGCGGTGCTCCGCGGGCAGGGCGTCCTGGGGGAGACCGACCTGGCGGCGATGGAGACGTCGGTCGCCGCCGAGGTCGACGCCGCCGTCGCCGAGGCCGAGTCCGGCCCGTGGGAGCCGGTCGAGGACCTGCTGAAGGACGTGTACACCGCGCCGGTGGACCGATGAAGAAGATGACGTATCGCGAGGCCGCGCGCAGCGCGCTGCGGCAGGCGCTGGCCGGCGATCCGCGCGTCTTCCTCATGGGCGAGGACGTGGGGCGGTACGGCGGCGCGTTCGCGGTGAGCCATGGGCTGCTGGCGGAGTTCGGGCCCGAGCGTGTGCGCGACACCCCGCTCAGCGAGAACACGTTCGTGGGCGCCGGCATCGGCGCCGCCCTCGGCGGCCTGCGGCCCATCGTCGAGGTGATGACGGTGAACTTCAGCCTGCTGAGCCTCGACCAGGTCGTGAACAACGCGGCCACGCTGCGCCACATGTCGGGCGGGCAGCTGTCCGTCCCGCTGGTCGTGCGCATGGCGACCGGCGCCGGCCGTCAGCTGGCCGCCCAGCACTCGCACAGCCTGGAGGGCTGGTACGCGCACGTCCCCGGGATCACGGTCGTGGCGCCGGGAACCGCGGACGACGCGCGCGCGCTGCTGCTGGCGGCGTTGCGCGAGCCCGATCCGGTGTTCGTGTTCGAGCACGCCGCGCTCTACCCGATGGAGGGCGAGGTGGACGACACGGCCGGGCCGGGCGAGATCGGCCGGGCGGCCGTGCGCCGCGTGGGCACGGACCTCAGCGTCATCACGTACGGCGGCTCGCTGCCGAAGGCGCTGGCGGCGGCGGATCTGCTCGCCGCCGAGGGCATCACCGCCGAGGTCGTCGACCTGCGCACGCTGCGGCCACTGGACACCGCCACGATCCTGGCCTCGGTCGCCCGGACGCACCGGGCGCTGGTCGTCGACGAGGGATGGCGCACCGGCAGCCTCGCCGCCGAGGTGAGCGCCCGGATCATGGAGGGCGGCTTCTACGACCTGGACGGCCCCGTGCAGCGTCTCTGCAGCGCCGAGGTCCCGATGCCCTACGCCAGGCACATGGAGGACGCGGCGCTGCCCCAGCCGGCCACGATCGCGGCGGCCGCCCGCGCGATGCTCCGGCGCGATGGCTGAGTTCGTCATGCCCATCCTCGGGGCCGACATGGTGGCCGGGACCCTCATCGCGTGGCGCAAGCAGCCGGGAGACCGGGTGGCGCGCGGCGACATCATCGCCGAGGTCGAGACGGAGAAGGGCCTCATCGACGTCGAGGTGTTCGCGAGCGGCGTCCTGGAGCGGATCGTGGTCCAGCCGGGCGCCACGGTGCCGACGGGGACGGTGCTGGCGCTGATCCGCGAGGACGGCCCGGCGCCGGCGGCGATGCCGGCGGTGGCCGCGCCCGTGGTGACGGCGCCCGTCGTGCCGGCGGCCGTGGAGCCGGCGCGCGTGGAGCCCGCTCCCGGCGAGCGCAAGCGCGTCTCCCCGCTGGCCCGGAAGGTCGCCGCCAGGCTCGGCGTCGATCCCGACACCGTTGGCGGCACCGGCCCGGGGGGAACGGTGACGCGCGAGGACGTCGAGCGCGCCGCCGCCGAGCGGCAAGCGGGGCCGGCCCCCGCGGTCGCCCCGGCGCCCGCGCGGCCGCGCATGGACGTCGCCCGCATGCGCCAGACCATCGCGGCCGCGATGGCCCGCTCCAAGCGCGAGATCCCCCACTACTACCTCGCCCACCCGATCGACCTGCACCGGGTCCTGGCGTGGCTCGCCGAGGAGAACGCGCGGCGGCCAGTCACCGACCGCCTGCTCTACGGCGTGGTTCTCCTCAAGGCGGTGGCGCTGGCGCTGCGCGAGGTGCCCGAGCTGAACGCCGTGTGGCGGGGCGAGCGCGCCGAGCCGAGCGCCGCCGTCCACGTCGGAGTGGCGATCTCGCTGCGCGGCGGCGGCCTCGTGGCCCCGGCGCTGCACGACGCCGAAAGGCAGCCGCTCGGCGACCTCATGCGCGCCTTCCGCGACCTGGTGCAGCGCGCGCGCAGCGGCGGGCTGCGCAGCTCGGAGCTGTCGGATCCGACGATCACCGTCACGAGCCTCGGCGAGCAGGGCGTCGAGCGGGTGTTCGGCATCATCTATCCGCCCCAGGTCGCGATCGTCGGCTTCGGCCGCATCGCCGAGCGCCCGTGGGTCGTCGACGGCGCGGTCGTGCCCCGGCCGGTGGTGACGGCGTCGCTGTCGGCCGACCACCGCGTGAGCGACGGGCACCGCGGCGGTCTGTTCCTGGCGGCGGTCGAGCGCCTCCTGCAATCGCCGGAGCGCCTGTGATGGCCGACGACCTGCGCGCGACGATCGTGCGGGTGCTGGGCGACATCGCGCCCGAGGCCGACCTGGCCGCGCTCAAGCCCGACGTCGCCTTCCGCGAGCAGCTCGATCTGGACTCGATGGACGTCCTCAACTTCGTCGTCGGGCTGCACGGCGCGCTCGGCGTCGAGATCCCCGAATCGGACTACCCGAAGCTCGCCACGCTCGATGCCTGCGTCGACTATCTGCAGGCGAGGAGGACATCATGAAGCCGTTGCCCCACCGCTACGCGGGCCGGATCGCGGGCGGCCCCGAGGGATACGCCACGCTGTCGAGCGCCGGCGTGCCCGATCTCCGGACGGCCGCCCCGCTCGATTTCGACGGGCCGGGCGACGCCTGGAGCCCCGAGCAGCTGCTGCTGGCGGCCGTCGAGGCGTGCTTCCTGCTGACCTTCCGCGCGGTCGCCCAGGCCTCGCGCCTGGAGTTCGTGTCGATGTCCGTCGAGGCCGAGGGGTTCGTGGACCGCGTCAACGGGGTCACGCGCTTCACCGAGATCGTCCTGCGCCCCCGGGTGGCCTTGCCGGCGGGCGTGGACTGGGTGCGGGTGCAGCGCGCGCTGGAGAAGGCCGAGCGCGCCTGTCTCGTCTCGGCCTCGCTCGACACGCCCATCCGCCTGGAGCCGGAGATCGCCGGGTGACCGCGATGCCGGCGACGGGGCTGACCCACGACGACCGGCTGGCCCGGGCGGCGCGGCCGGACGCCGAGGCCCTGCGGCTGCACGCGCTCTGCCGCGGCAAGATGCAGACGCTGCCGAAGTGTCCGATCCGGGGCTTCGACGACTTCGCCGTGTGGTACTCGCCGGGCGTCGCCGCGCCCTGCCGCGCCATCGTCGCCGACCCCGAGGCGGCCTGGCGTTACACGAGCAAGGCCAACACGATCGCGATCGTCACCGACGGCACCCGCGTGCTCGGCCTGGGCGACATCGGGCCGGTCGCCGGCCTGCCGGTGATGGAAGGCAAGGCCCTGCTCTTCAAGTACCTCGGCGGGGTCGACGCGGTGCCCATCTGCCTGGCCACCCGCGACGCCGACGAGATCGTGCGGACGGCCACGCTGCTCGAGCCGGCCTTCGGCGCCATCAATCTCGAGGACATCGCCCAGCCCAAGTGCTTCCGCGTGCTGGACGCGCTGCGGGTCCGCCTGAGCATTCCCGTCTGGCACGACGACCAGCAGGGCACGGCGACGGCCCTGCTCGCCGGCCTCCTGAACGCGGCGGCGGTCGTCGGCAAGGATCCACGCCGGATGCGGATCGCGATGGTGGGCATGGGCGCCGCGAACGTCGCCTGTTACCGGCTGCTGACGGGCAACGGGATCGATCCTGCCGCCATCGTCGCCTGCGACAGCCGGGGGACCCTGCACAGGGGCCGTCACGACGTCGAGCGGCGCTGCGACGAGTTTCGCGACAAGTGGCGGGTCTGCCTGGAGAGCAACGCCGACGCGGTGACAGGCGGCATCGGCGACGCCCTCCGCGGCGCCGACGCCTGCGTGGCCTTTTCGGGTCCCGGGATCATCGAGCCCGGGTGGGTGCGCGGGATGGCGCGCGACGCCATCGTCTTCGCCTGCGCCAACCCCGTGCCCGAGATCTGGCCGTGGCAGGCCACCGAGGCCGGCGCCCGGGTGGTGGCCACCGGGCGCGGCGACTTCCCCAACCAGCTCAACAACTCCCTGGTCTTCCCCGGGCTCTTCCGCGGCGTGCTCGACGTGCGGGCGCGGGCGATCTCGGACGAGATGGCGGCGGCGGTCGCCCGCGCGCTCGCGGCATTCGCCGAGGAGCGCGGCCTGCGCGAGGATTACATCCTGCCCCGCCTGGACGACTGGGAGATGCACGTCCGGGTCGCGGTCGCGGCCGCCACCGAGGCGCAGGCCCGGGGCCTGGCCCGCGTCGCGCGGACGGCCGCCGGGCTCGAGGCCGACGCCCGGCACACGATGCAGAATGCGCGCGACTCAGTCGCCGCGCTGGCGCGGGCCGGGCTGATTCCCGATCCCGGAGCGCGCTGATGCCATTCCTCTACGCGACATTCGCCAGACGGAGGTGCCCCATGATTCGCGCAGCGATTCCGCTGGTTTTCGCGCTCGCGCTCGGCACCGCCCCGGCCGCGCTGGCCGCCGATGCCGCGCCCACCACGACGCACTCGGGGACGGTGGCCGCCATCGATCCGGCGGGCGGCGTGCTGATCCTCGAGGAGGTCGGCCCCTGGCGCGTCGAGCAAGGCAGGACGGTGGTGATCGAGCGGACCGTCGCCTTGACGGCCGACACGAAGTTCAACAGCTTCATCCGCGTGAACGTGCCGGGCGCGTTCGCCGGCGATTTCCTGGAGGTGGCGCTCGATGCGGACAGCGTCACGCCGGGTGACTTCGTGACGGTGGAGGGCGTCCGCGAGCGCGGCCGGCTCGTGGCGGTGCGCGTGACCATCGCCGAGGTGAACTGACGAGGCGCACGCCATGATCGTCGACGGGCGCGCGGTCCCGGTCACGCCTGGCGCCTCCATCCTGACCGCCGCCGCCGCGGCGGGGATCGCCATCCCGACCCTCTGCCACCACCCGGCGCTTCCGCCGGACGGCTCGTGCCGGATCTGCCTTGTCGAGGTCGACGGCCGACCCGGGCTGCATCCGGCCTGCGTGCAGCCGGCGGGGCCGGACCTCGTGGTCCAGACGGAGAGCGCCGTGGTCCAGGCGGCCCGCCGGCACCTGCTGGGCCTCCTGCTGGCCGGCTATCGCCCGGGTGCCGGCAAGGCGCACAACGAGCTGCTCGCGCTCGCGGCGCACTACGGCGTCACGCCGCCGGCGGCCCCGCCCGCCGTCCCCGGCCTCGTCGACGAGTCGAATCCGTTCATCAGGGTGGATCACGGCGCCTGCATCCGGTGCTGGCGGTGCGTGCGCGCCTGCGACCGGCTGAACGGCGTCACGGCGATCGGCATCTTCGGCCGCGGCGCCGCCGCGCACATCGGCTTCGGCGCCGATGGCACGATGCAGGACAGCACGTGCGAGTTCTGCGGGATGTGCGAGGCGGTCTGCCCCACGGATGCGCTGACGCCGAGGCCGCGGGCCGCGGCGGCGACGCGGGCCGTCAGCACGCTGTGCGGCTACTGCGGTGTGGGCTGCCGGCTCACCCTCGAGATCGCCCAGGACCGCATCGTGGGGACGACCCCCGACTGGGACGGCCCCGCCAACCACGGGTTGCTGTGCGTCAAGGGACGCTTCGGCTGGCCGTTCGTCCATCACCAGGCGCGACTCACTCGGCCCCTCGTCCGGCGGTCGCTGCTCGGCGGCGAGGGAGAGGAGCTGGTCGAGGTCGACTGGGACACGGCCCTCGAGCTCGTCGCCCGGACCCTGGTCGCCCTGCGCGAGCGGCACGGAGGACACGCGCTCGGCCTCCTGGCCTCGGCCAAGTGCAGCAACGAGGAGAACTACCTCTTCCAGAAGCTCGCCCGCCAGCTGCTCGCGACCAACAACGTGGACCATTGCGCCCGCCTCTGCCACTCGCCGACGGTCGCCGCCCTCGGGCAGGCGCTGGGCTCGGGCGCGATGACGAACTCGATGGACGACATCGTCGAGCACGCGCAGAGTGTTTTCGTCATCGGCTCGAACACGACCGAGCAGCACCCGGTGTTCGGCATGCGCCTGCGCCGGGCCGCCAAGGAGCGCGGCCTCCCCATCGTCGTGGCCGATCCGCGCCGCATCCCCATGGTCGACGCCGCCGTGCTCCATCTGCCCCTGCGGCCCGGCACCGACGTCGCGCTGCTCAACAGCCTCGCCCACGTGCTGATCGCCAGCGGGTGGGTTGACCGCGGCTTCGTCGCCTCGCGCACCGAGAACTTCGAGGCGTTCGCGGCCAGCGTGCGGGCTGCCACGCCGGAGCGGGCGGCGGCGATCACCGGAGTGGCGGCCGCCGACATCCGCCGCGCCGCGCAGATCCTCTGGGAGCGGCGGCCCGGGGCGCTCCTGTTCGCGATGGGGATCACCCAGCACACCTGCGGCACCGACAACGCGTTCGCCTGCACGAACCTGCAGCTGCTTCTCGGCAACCTCGGCGTCGCCGGCGGCGGCGTCAATCCGCTGCGCGGACAGAACAACGTGCAGGGCGCCTGCGACATGGGCGCGCTGCCGGATGTGCTGCCGGGCTACCAGCCGGTGGCCGACCCCGGCGGCCGCGCCCGGTTCGGAGCGGCCTGGGGCGTGGCGCCACCGGAACGGCCGGGCCTGACCGTCACCGAGATCGTGGACGGCGCCCTCGACGGTCGGATCCGCGGCCTCTGGATCCTGGGCGAGAATGCCGCCATGACGGACCCCGACCTCGCCCACGTGCGGCAGTGCCTGGCCGCCTGCGAGTTCCTGGTCGTGCAGGAGATCTTCCTCAGCGAGACGGCGCGCTTTGCGCACGTCGTCCTGCCCGCCGCCGCCGCCGCCGAGCGCGCGGGCACGTTCACCAACACCGAGCGTCGCGTGCAGCGGTTCGAGCCGGCCGTGCCGCCCCCCGGCGAGGCCCGCCCCGACTGGTGGATCATCGCGGAGATCGGCCGGCGCATCAGCCGGCGGCTGGCGGCGCCGCCGCGGCCGGCGCGCTGGGCCGGCTGGACGTACGGCGGGGCCGCCGAGGTCATGGACGAGGTGGCTGCGCTGACGCCGAGCTACGGGGGCATCACGCACGGCCGGCTCGGACGCGCGGGACTGCAGTGGCCCTGCCCCGGGCCCGGCCACCCCGGAACGCCGATCCTGCACGTGGCCCGGTTCGCGCGGGGGCGCGCGCGGTTCACGCCGGTCGAATACCGGCCCGCGGCCGAGGTGCCCGATGGCGACTATCCGCTGGTGCTCACGACCGGGCGCGTGCTCGAGCACTACCACGGCGGCACCATGACGCGCCGGGTGGCGGCGCTCGACTGGCTGGTCCCGGAGGCCAGCGTCGAGGTGCATCCGGTGGACGCCGCGCGGTGCGGCGTGACGGACGGCAGGCGCGTGCGCCTGCGTTCCCGGCGCGGCGCCGTCACGGTCCGCGCCCGGCTGACCTCCGGGATCACGCCGGGGACCGTCTTCATGTCGTTCCACTTCGCCGAGGCGGCGGCGAACGAGTTGACGCACGCCGCGCTCGATCCGATCGCCCGGATCCCCGAGTACAAGGTGTGCGCCGTCGCGCTCGAGGTCGCGGACCGTTCGTGACGGCCCCCTCGCCGCTCGATGCCCTGCTGCCGCCCGAGATGGCCCGGCGCGCCGAGGAGATCGGCGCCGCCAAGGCCTCGATGGAGCACGGGCGCCTCTTCGCGCTCGCCGTCCTCGCCGGCGCCTTCATCGCGCTGGGCGGTGTCTTCGCGACGGTGGCGCTGGCCGGGGCCGGCGACGCGCCGTGGGGCGCGATCCGCGTGCTGGCCGGGGTCGTCTTCAGCGCCGGCCTGGTCCTCGTCGTCGTGGGGGGCGCCGAGCTGTTCACCGGCAACAACCTCATCGTCATGGCGTGGGCGAGCGGCCGGATCGGCACGTCCGCCGTCCTCCGCAACTGGGCCATCGTGTACGCGGGCAACTTCGCCGGCGGGCTCGGCATCGCGCTCCTCGCCGCCGGCGCCCGGCTGCACGAGGCCGGCGGCGGCGCCGTCGGGACGGCGGCGCTCGGGATCGCGGCGCCGAAGCTCCAGCTGGGCTTCGTCCAGGCGGTGCTGCTCGGCGTCCTGTGCAACGTGCTCGTGTGCCTGGCCGTGTGGCTGTCCTACAGCGCCCGCACCACGACCGATCGGGTGCTCGTGGTCGTGCCGCCGATCGCGGCGTTCGTGGCGGCCGGCTTCGAGCATTCGGTCGCCAACATGTACTTCGTGCCGTTCGCGCTGCTGGTGGCGGCCGTCGATCCCGCCTTCGTCGCGGCTGGCGGCCTCGACGTCGCCGCGCTGACCTGGACCGGCTTCCTGGCCCGCAACCTGCTGCCGGTCACCCTCGGCAACGTCGTGGGCGGCGCCCTGCTGGTCGGCGGCGTCTACTGGTTCGTCTACCTGCGCCCGCGCGCCACGGCATGAGCGGGCCGGGCGCCGATCAGCCGCGGACGGTCAGCACGGGGCACGGCGCCAGGGCGACCACGCGCTCGGCCACGCTGCCCAGCGCGATGCGCGCCAGCCCGGTGCGTCCATGGGTGCCGACCACGATGAGGTCGGCGCCGAGGCGCCGGGCAGTCCGGACGATCGCGAAGAACGGCACCGGGCTGCGCACCACCATGGCCGACGTGGCGACGCCGGCCGCCCGGGCGCGCGCCTGGAGCGGGGCCAGCCGCCGGCGGGCGGCGCGCAAGCCCTCCGCCTCGAGCCGGCGCCAGGCCCGTGCCGAGAGGTAGCTGTCCTCGAGGATCATCACCGGCGGCGTCACCACGTGGAGCAGGCAGAGGCGCGCCCGGGGCCGGCGGGCCCGGGCCAGCGCCTCCCGAAACGCCGGGCGGGCCGCGGCCGAGAAGTCGGTTGCATACAGGATGGTTCTCATGCGCGCTCCCCGGTGAGCCTGGCGCCCGGGCCGCGCTGAGGTGCGGCCGGTGACGCGCTACCCGCGGGTCCCAACGTAGCGCCCTGCCTCGCGAGGGAAGCAGACCGCCGCCGCCAGCAGGGCGACGCCGAAGACCTGCGCGTACACCGCGATGACGCGCACGATGACATCGGTGTCGGCGTGCGGAAGGAGCAGGAGCAGACCCGCCAGGAATAGCGAGGAGAGGCCGGCCGTGGCCAGCAGCCAGTGGGCGGCCCCCGCGCGAGGCAGGTAGAAAGCGGCGAGCAGCTCGAGCCCTCCGGTGGCGAGGCCCCAGCCGGCCAGGACGTAGACGAACTGCCCCGCCTGCAACGGCCACCCCAGCGCCAGGGCGCCCAGCGCGACGCTCACCACGCCCTCGAGCACGACCGGCCAGGCGTCGAAGAGCCGCTCGGACGCTCGAGCGCCGGCCGCGACGGTCCAGGCGCCGTCGACGACCGCGTAGACGCCGAAGAGCAGCACGACGACCGAGAGGGTGACGTCCGGCCACCCGAGGACCGCCAGGCCGAACAGGATCGCCAGGCCGCCGCGGGCCGCCATCATCCACCAGTTGCGGACGAGGGCCGCGAGCTTCATGCTCGCGTCCCGGCCGCCTCGGCCATTCGCACCGTCAGCACCGGGCACGACGCCGTCGCCACCACGCGGGCGGCGACGCTGCCGAGGACCAGCCGGGCCACCCCGGTCCGCCCGTGCGTGCCGAGCACCAGGATGTCGGTCTTGGCGCTCTCGGCGGCCCGGACGATCTCGTCGGCGGGGATGCCGCCGTCGACGATGGCGGTCGTCGCCCGCACGCCGGCTTCGACCGCCTGCCGGAGGAGGCCGTCCATCTTCTGGCCGGCGTGGGCCCGCATCCCCGCGTCGAGCTGGTCCCAGATCTCCTGGGGGACGTAGCCGCTGTCGATGAAGGGCGACATGGGCGTGGCGAGTACGTGCAGGATCGTGAGCTCGGCCCCGGTCACCTTCGCCAGCCGGAGGGCGTGGGGGAACGCCGCCAGCGAGGCCTCGGAGAAGTCCGTCGCGTAGGTGATCCGCTGGACGTCCGCCATTGTTCTGCCTCCCGGCCGTCCGCAAGTGCAGCACTGATGCCAGGCCGGGGCCTCGGGAATTCAGCACGATAGGACCGGGCGAGCCCGGGCGGTGGGGCGCCGGCGCCGCAGCCGGGGCGCCGGCGCGGCGACCGCGGCCTCAGCCGCGGATGTGGTGCTTGCCGATCAGGCGGTGGAAGGTCTTGCGGTCGATGCCGGCCGCCTTGGCGGCCGCCGAGATGTTGCCCTGATGGCGCTCTAGGAGCTGGCGCAGGTAGGAGGCCTCGAGCACCGCCATCCAGCGCTCCTTGGCCTCCTTGAGCCCGAGGTCGTGGGTGCCGGCCATCTGGGCCTCGCCGGGCATCGCGGCGGCGCCCGGCGTGTCGGCGCGGCGGGTCCCCGCCCGCACGTGGTCGGGCAGGTCGCGCAGAGTCACCATGTCGCCCTCGGCCAGCGCGCACGCTCGCTCCACGACGTTCTGCAGCTCGCGGACGTTCCCGGGCCACGCGTAGGCCTCGAGCGCGGCCATCGCCGCATCGTCGTAGGCGAGCACCCGGGTCTGGCCGTAGCGCTTGAGGAAGGCCTGGGCGAGCAGGCGGACGTCACCGGCCCGCTCACGCAGCGGCGGCAGCCGGATCTCGATGACGTTGACCCGGTAGTACAGCTCCTCGCGGAACTGGCCCCTGGCCACCGACTCCCGGAGGTCGCGGTTCGTCGCGGACACCACGCGCACGTCCACGTCGATGAGCCCGGTCCCGCCAACCCGGCGGATCTGCCGTTCCTGCAGCGAGCGCAGGAGCTTGACTTGCAAGCTCACCGGCAGGTCGCCGATCTCGTCGAGGAACAGCGTGCCGCCGCTGGCCACTTCCATGAGGCCGGGCTTGGTGCGCATGGCGCCGGTGAAGGCCCCCTTCTCGTGGCCGAACAGCTCGGACTCGAGCAGGTTCTCGGGGAGCGAGGCGCAGTCGACCGGCACGAACGCCTGGGCGGCCCGGGGACTGTTGGCGTGGACGGCGCGGGCGATCAGCTCCTTGCCGGTGCCCGACTCGCCCAGCACCAGGATGTTGGCCTCGGAGCGCGCCGCCTTCTTCAGCAGCTCGAACACCTGCGCCATGGCCGGGCTGCGCCCGACGACGTTGTCGAGGCCGAGCGTGCTCTGCAGTTGCTCGCGCAGGTTGCGGTTCTCCAGCGCCAGCCGCCTCTGGCGCAGCGCCCGCTCCACCACCAGGGTGAGCTGGTCGACCGAGAAGTTCTTGGGCAGGTAGTCGAACGCCCCGTCCTTGATCGCGGCCACCGCCGACTCGATCGTCGCGAACGCGGTGATGACGACCACCGGCAGCGCCGGGTCGAGCTCCCGGGCGCGGTGCAGGAGGGCCAGGCCGTCGATCTCCGGCATCTTGAGGTCGGTGAGGAGCAGGTCGGGGTGCTCGGACTGGAGCAGGGCCAGCGCGCGGTGGGGATCGGTGGCGGTCAGGCAGCGGTGGCCGGCGCGGCGCAGGATGCGCGCGCAGTTGTCCACCATGTCGGGCTCGTCGTCGACGATGAGGATGCGGGGCTCGGCCATCGGGTGGTGCGGTGCGGCCCCTCAGCGGGCGGCGGCGCGGGCGGCCCCCAGCACCGCCTCGTAGTCGGGTTCCGAGGCGATCTCCTTCACGTACTGGGCGTGGGCCACCTTGCCGTCCTTGCCGACCACGAACACGGCGCGGGCGTTCACCCCGGCGATGGGGCCGTCCACGATCCGCACGCCGTAGGCCTCGCCGAACGTCCGGTGGCGGAAGTCCGACAGCGTGCGCACGCGGTCGACGCCGGCGGCGCCGCACCAGCGCTTCTGCGCGAACGGCAGGTCCATGCTGATCGTCCACACCTCGACGCCGTCGCCGAGGCCGGCGGCCTCCTGGTTGAAGCGCCGCGTCTCGGTGTCGCACACCGGCGTGTCGAGCGAGGGCACGCTCGAGAGCACGATGACCTTGCCGCGCCCCTCGGCCAGGCCCACCTCTTTCATGTCGGTGGCGACCGCGGTGAAGTCGGGAGCCGGCTGCCCGGCCTTGATCTCGGGCCCGGCCAGGGTCAACGGATTTCCTCTGAGCGTCGCGGCGGCCTTGCGCTCCTGCGCCATGATCGGTACCTCCCGGTGAAGTCGTGCCGGCGTCGCGGCACCCGGCGGCATTGTACCGCCGCCGCGGCACCGCCGCCGCCTCGCGAGCCGCCGGGCGGCTGTGGCACAGTAGGGCGCTGTGAAGCCCCGCGTGAAGGTCTGGATCGTGTTCGGCGACGACGTGAAGCTCGGCGACGGCCGCGCGCGGCTGCTGGAGCTGGTGGACGAGCTGGGCTCGCTGCGCCGGGCGCTGGCCCGCGCCGGCATGTCGTATCGCCACGGCTGGGGCTACTTCCGCGACCTGGAGCGCGCCTCCGGCATCCGATTCCTGGAGCCGGCCGGCGGCGGGCCCCGCGGCGGCCTGCGCCTGAGCCGGGAAGGTCGGGAGTTCCTGGCCCGCTACCGCCGCCTGCGGGCGGGACTCGACGAGGTCGCCACCCGGCGCTTCCAGCGGCTGTTCCCCGTGCGCCGCCGCCGCTGACCGGGCGGCCGCCTGCCTCCCGCTTGCCTATGCCCGCAAAAGCATATATGACTATGCCCCACGGGGCATAGATGAAGGGGCCCCGGGAGGAGGCGCCCGTGCGACGGTCGATGCTCGTCCTCCTCGCCCTGACGCTCGCGTGGGTGGGCGCCGTCTTCGGCCAGGCGCCGGGCTCGCGCACGGTGATCCTGTCCACCACCACCAGCACCCAGGACTCCGGGCTCCTCGACGTGCTGGTGCCGCGCTTCGAGAAGCAGACCGGCTACAGCCTCAAGACCATCTCGGTCGGCACCGGCCAGGCCCTCGCCCTGGCCGCCCGCGGCGAGGCCGACGTGACGCTGGCCCACGCGCCCTCGCTGGAGCAGCAGTACGTTGCCGACGGAAAGCTGCAGAACCGCCGCCTCGTCATGTACAACGACTTCCTCCTGATCGGCCCCGCGGCCGACCCGGCGAAGGTCCGCGGCGAGGAGAGCGTGGTGGCCGCGCTCAGGAAGATCGCCGGGGGCCAGGCGCGCTTCGTCTCGCGCGGCGACAAGTCCGGCACCCACACGCTGGAGCTGTCGCTGTGGAAGGCGGCCGGCGTCAGGCCGGGGGCGCCCTGGTACATCGAGTCGGGCCAGGGCATGGGCGCCACGCTCGGCATCGCCAGCGACCGTCAGGGCTACACCGTCACCGACCGCGCGACGCTGCTGGCGTTCGCCCGGCGGGTGGATCTGACGCCCATGGTCGAGGGCGATCGGCTGCTCCTGAACGTCTACTCGGTGATGGAGGTCAACCCGGCCAACGGGCCCCGGGTGAACGCCGCCGGCGGCAAGGCGTTCGCGGACTTCATGCTGGCGCCCGAGACGCAGGCCGTCATCGAGACGTTCGGGGTGGACACGTACGGCCAGCCGCTGTTCGTGCCGATCGCCGGCAAGAAGGACGAGGACCTCTAGGCGGTGGACGTCCTCATCGAGGGCGTCCGGCAAGGGCTCGGCCTGCTGCTCGGCGGGGATCCCGAGGTCCTGACCATCCTGTGGCTGTCCTTCCAGGTCTCGGGCACGGCGACGCTGATCGCGCTGCTCGTCGGCATTCCCGCCGGCGCCGCGCTGGCGCTGTCCCGCTTTCCGGGCCGGACGCTGCTGGTGAGCGCGGTGAACACGGGCATGGGGCTGCCGCCCGTCGTCGTCGGCCTGTTCGTCACCATCATGCTCTGGCGCAGCGGGCCCCTCGGCGAGCTCGAGATTCTCTACACGCCGGCGGCCATCGTGGTGGCGCAGGCCGTCATCGCCTCGCCGATCGTCACCGGCATCACGCTGGCCGCCGTGCAGAACGTCCCGGCGAAGTTCCGCCTGCAGCTCATCGCGCTGGGCGCCTCGCGCCTGCAGATGGTGTGGGTGGTGCTGCGCGAGGCGCGGCTGCCCATGCTGGCGGCGGTGATGGCGGGCTTCGGCGGCGTCATCTCCGAGATCGGCGCCTCCATGATGGTGGGCGGCAACATCAAGGGCCAGACGCGCACGCTGACGACGGCGATGGTGCTGGAGACCGGCAAGGGCAACTTCGAGGTCGCCATCGCGCTGTCGATCCTGCTCCTGGCGCTCGTCTTCGGCGTCAACTGGGCGCTGACGACGATCCAGCAACGGCGTCCGGGATGAAGGCGGCTGCCGCCGGGCGCGCCCCGGGCAACGTCTACGACCTGCGCGAGCTCAGCGGCGCGTTCGGGGATCTGGGAACGTTCGTGCCGTTCGTGGTGGGCTACCTCACCGTCACCGGCCTCGATCCCGCCGGCATCCTGGTGCCGTTCGGGCTCGCGCAGGTCGCCGTCGGGCTCTACTACCGCACGCCGCTGGCCGTGCAGCCCATGAAGGCGATCGGCAGCGCGGCCGTGAGCCAGCCCGGGCTCGTGACCGCGGGCGCGGTCCAGGCGGCCGGGTTCGTCACCGGCGCGCTCTGGCTCGTGCTCGGCCTCACGGGGGCCGCGTCCCGGCTGGCGCAGCTCGCCGGCCGGCCGGTGGTGAACGGGCTGGTGCTCGGCCTGGCGCTCGCGCTCGGCCTGGAGGCGGTCCGCATGGCCGCGGCCGACCCCCTGGTGGCCGTGGCCGCCGGCGCCGTCGCCGTCGCGCTCCTGTCACGCGCGGCCGCGCCGGCGATGCTGGCGCTGCTGGCGCTCGGACTCGGCGTCGCCATCCTCCGCGCGCCGGCGCTCGCCGGGGATCTCGCCGCCGCCGCCTGGGACTGGCGGGTGCCGGGCCTCGGCCTGCGCGATCTCGGCTGGCGTGAGACCGTCACCGGCGCCGTCGTGCTCGCGCTGCCCCAGGCGGCCCTGACCTTCGGCAACGCCGTGGTCGCGACCGCCGAGGAGAGCAACACGGTCTTTCCCGACCGGCCGGTCACGGTCCGCGCGCTGGCCGTCAACCATGGGCTCATGAACCTGCTCGGCGCCGCGCTCGGCGGCGTGCCCCTGTGCCATGGCGCCGGCGGCATGGCCGGACACGTGAGGTTCGGGGCCCGCACGGGCGGGGCGCTGGTCATCCTCGGCGTCGTCACGCTGGTGGCCGGCCTCGGCTTCGCCGACGCCATCGCGCTCCTGCTTCGCGCCTTCCCGGGCGGTGTGCTCGGCGTCGTCCTGCTCCTGGGCAGCCTGGAGCTGGCCACCTCGGTCCGGCTCGACGGCGCGGTCCGCGAGGAGCGCTACGTGACCTTCGCCACGGCGGCCCTCGGGATGTGGAACATGGGGCTGGGCTTCGCGGTGGGCGTCCTCCTCTGGCAGGGCCACCGCCGGGGCTGGCTGCGCGCGTGAGCCCCGGGCGCACACCCGTGGGCCGGCCCGACCACCGGCGTGCTCGAGCCCGGCGGACGGTCTGGCGCTTGCTGAACCTGGGTCCGGAGGAGGACGGCCACCATGATGACGATCGTGACCCACGTGGAGTTGGGGCCGGGCAGCGAAGGCGAGTGGGATCGGACGATGCACGAGCGGCTGCGCGCGGCCGAGCGAGGCGATGGCTGGGTGGCCGGCCAGCTGCTACGGCCGGTCGACAAGCCGCACGACCGCGTGATCGCGGGGCACTGCGATCGCGGCCTCGCCGCCTGACGCGCGTCTCACGTACAATTGCGGGGGTGAGCGCAGAAACGCGCGGCGCCGCTCGCCGCCACCGTTCCGGGATCGCCGCCTGACATGCGGCTCACCGGCGTCGTTCTCGGCTGTCTCGTCGCGCTCGGGACGGCGCTGGCGGCGCCGGGCGCGGCCGCCCCACCCACGCTGACGGTGTTCGCCGCGGCCGACCTCGCGTTCGCGTTCCGTGAGCTGGCGCCGAGGTTCGAGCAGGCCACCGGCGCCAGGGTGACGCTCGTTCTCGGCTCGACGGGAAACCTGGCCAGGCAGATCGAGCACGGGGCGCCCGCCGACGTGTTCTTCGCCGCCAACCAGACGTTCGTCGACGACCTCCTGGCCAAGGGGGCGCTGATCGCCGAGACGCGGGCCCTCTACGCCCAGGGTCGCATCGTGCTGGCCACGGCGCGCGCGGCCGGGCCGAAGCTCACCGGCTTGCCGCAGCTCCTGGACCCGCGGGTGCGGCGGGTGGCGATTGCGAATCCGGCACACGCGCCCTACGGCCGGGCCGCCGAGGAGGCGCTGCGGGCGGCCGGCGTCTGGGACGCGGTGAAGCCCAAGCTCGTGTACGGCGAGAACATCCGGCACGCGCTCCAGTTCGTCGAGTCGGGGGCGGCCGAGGCGGGCATCGTCGCGCTGTCGGTCGCCAGCGTCCCCGCGATCGACTACGTGCCGATCGACCCGGCCCTGCACGGGCGCCTGGACCAGGCGGTGGCCGTCGTGCGGCGCAGCGGCCGGCCCGAGCTGGGCCTGGCGTTCATCCAGTTCGTGAACGGGCCCGAGGGCCGCCCGGTGATGAAGAAATACGGCTTCCTGCTGCCCGGAGAGTTCTGACATGGACCTGTTCCCGCTGCGGCTCTCGCTCGAGGTGTCGCTGGCCGCGACCGCGCTCACCCTCGGGCTCGGCGTGCCGGTGGCGTGGGCGCTCGGGCGGCGCGCGTTCCCGGGCCACGACCTCCTCGCCGCGCTCGTCGTGACGCCGCTGGTGCTGCCCCCGACGGTGCTCGGGTACTACCTGCTCGTGCTCGTCGGGGCCCGCGGCCCGGTGGGCCGCGTGCTCGACGCCATCGGGATCGAGGTCGCCTTCACCTGGAAGGGCGCCGTCCTGGCCGCCTGCGTGGGCTCGATCCCGCTGCTGATCCGCGCGGCCCAGGCCGGGTTCGAGGCGGTCGATCCCCGGCTGGAAGCCGCCGCCCGCACCCTCGGGCGCTCCGAGTGGTCCGTCTTCTGGAGCGTGACGCTGCCGCTGGCGTGGCGCGCCGTGCTCGCCGGCGCCGTGCTCGCCTTCTGCCGGGCCTTCGGGGATTTCGGCATCACGCTGATGGTCGCCGGCAGCATTCCCGGCAAGACCCAGACGCTGCCGCTGGCGATCTACGATCACGTCCAGGCCAACCAGATGCCGGAGGCCAACACGCTGGCGCTGCTGGCGGCCGGCCTCGTGGTCGTCCTCTTGCTCGGTCTGGGTCGAGTCGTCCGGCTGCGCTATTGACCGTGCTCTCCGTGTCGCTGACCAAGCGGCTGCCGGACTTCACGCTCGACGTGACGTGGGACGCCGCCGACGTGGTGACCGGGCTGTTCGGCCCGTCCGGATCCGGCAAGACGCTCACGCTCGACTGCCTGGCCGGCCTGGCCCGGCCCGACGCGGGACGGATCGTGCTCCGGGACCGGGTGCTCTTCGACGCCGCGAGGGGCATCGACGTGCCGTCGCGGGATCGCCGGCTCGGCTACGTGTTCCAGGGCTACGCGCTGTTCCCGCACCTGACCGCGAGCGACAACGTCGCCTACGGCCTGCGCGGCCGGCCGCGGGACGAGCGCCGCCGTCGCGTCGCGGACGTCATCGGGCGGCTGGGGCTCTCCGGTCTCGAGCAGCGCTATCCGGCCCAGCTGTCCGGCGGGGAGCGCCAGCGCGTCGCGCTGGGCCGGGCGCTGGCGCCGGAGCCCACGCTGCTCCTGCTCGACGAGCCGTTCTCGGCCCTCGACCTCCCGCGGCGGCGCGCGCTGCGGGACGACCTCGCGCGGGTGTTGCGCGACTGGGGGACGGCGGCCGTGGTGGTCACCCACGATTTTACCGAGGCGTACCGCCTGGCCGACCGCATCGTGGTGTACGAGGCCGGGCGCGTGGTGCAGGCGGCGCCGCGCGCCGAGCTGCTGTGGCAACCGGCCTCGGAGGCGGTGGCGCGCATCATGGGCATCCCCAACGTGCTGCACGGCACGGTGGTCAAGGCCACGCCCGACCGCATCCAGCTGCGCTGGCGCGACCAGATCCTGGAGGCCGTGAACTCGCCGACACGGTCCTATCTGCCGCCGCCCGAGACGCCGATCGCGTTCTTCATCCGGCCCGAGTACGTGCGGCTCATCCGCAAGGACCGCGGACCGGCCGATCCGGGTCACCACATGAATCTCATGACCGGCGTCGTGGTGGCCGACGAGGACTTCGGCACGACGTGGCTGCTGCGCATCCGGCTCGACGCGCCCGGCCCGCCGGCCCAGGGCGACCACGACCTGCAGGTGGAGGTGCCGCACCTCGTCCACGAGATCCTCGAGATCGAGCGCGACCGGCGCTGGGAGTTCTCGATTCATCGCGGGTCGATCCACGTGCTGCCGGCGTGAGCGGGGTGATCGCGCTCCGCGACGTGCGCCTGGGCTACGCGGCCGGGTTCACGCTGGACGTGCCCGCGCTCGACGTCATCGCCGGCGAGGTGCTGGCCGTCATCGGCCCCAACGGCAGCGGCAAGTCCACCCTGCTGCGCGTGCTCGGTCTGCTCGAGCGACCCGCGCGCGGGCAGGTGCTCGCAAACGGCCGGCCGGTGGACGCCCGCGACGCGCTGGCCGAGCGGCGCCGCATGGCCACGGTGTTCCAGGAGCCGCTGCTGGCCGACACCACCGTCGCCGCCAACGCGGCGCTCGGCCTGCGCTTCCGCGACGTGCGGGCCGCCGACGCTGCGCGCCGGGCCGCCCGGTGGCTGCAGCGCTTCGGCGTCGGCGGGCTGGCGGCGCGGCCGGCCCGGACGCTGTCGGGCGGCGAGGCCCAGCGGGTGGCGCTGGCGCGCGCCCTCGTGCTGGAGCCCGACGTCCTGCTGCTCGACGAGCCGTTCGCCGGCCTGGATCAGCCGACACGCACGGCGCTCATCAGCGACCTCGGCGCCGTCCTGCGCGAGGACCGGATCACCACCGTGCTGGTCACCCATGACCGCGGCGAGGCGCAGGCGCTGGCCGACCGGGTGGCCGTGATGCTGGGCGGCCGCATCCAGCAGCTCGACACCGCGGCGAAGGTCTTCCAGGCGCCGGCCTCGGAGGCGGTGGCGCGCTTCGTGGGCGTGGAGACGATCGTGAGCGGCCGGGTCGTCGGCCGCGCCGACGGCGTGACCCGCGTGGAGATCGCCGGCCGCACGCTGGAGGTGGCGGCCCCGGCCGAGCCCGGGCGCCGGGTGCGGCTGGCCATCCGGCCCGAGGACGTCACCCTCGCGCTGCCCCCCGAGCGGGGCGGCGCCTCCTCCGCGCGTAACGTCCTGGCCGGCTCGATCGCTCGCATCACCCTCACCGACGCCGGGGCGCGCATCGTGGTGGACTGTGGATTCCCGCTCGTCGCCACCGTCACCCCGCGCTCGCTCGCCGAGCTGGCGCTGGCCGAGGGCATGCCGATCGCGGCGGTGTTCAAGGCCAGCGCGCCGCACCTGATTCCCGCCCCCGCGACGCCCGCCCCCGCGAAGCTTGACACCCCCAGCGGTCCGGGGCTATAAGACAAGCACCCGCAACCAGTGGCAATGGACGGGGGACAGTATCGACTCAGCGGCCCGCGAGCCAGCGATCGGCGCACGACGCTGGCTTTGTTTGTTTTACGACGGGCCTTCCTCCACTGCCGAATGGAGGCCAGCACGATGACCCAGGAGACCCTCATCGATCGACTCATGGCCGAGAACGAGGAATTCCGGCGCCTGCGCTCCGAGCATCAGGGGTACGAGCACGAGCTCGAAGCGCTGAGAGGCACCGCCTCGCTCTCGGCCGACCAGCACTGGCGGATGAGCGAGCTGAAGAAGCTGAAGTTGATGGCCAAGGACCGCATGGAGGCCATCATCCGGAGCACCCGCTCCGGCGTCACCGCCTGAGCTCCACCGGCCGTGTCCGGCGGCGCCGTCGCCCCGCGCGACGGCGCGCGCCGCGGAGCTCCACCCCCGCCGATGGCTTCCGCGGCCTCTCCCACCTCACGGCCGAGGGCGACGCCCGCATGGTGGACGTGTCCGGCAAGCGCGAGACCGTCCGCGAGGCGGTGGCCCACGCGGTGATCCGCATGCGCCCCGCCACGCTGCGCGCCGTCCAGCGCGGCAATGCGCCCAAGGGCGACGTGCTCGGCGTGGCCCGCACCGCCGGCATCCTGGCCGCCAAGCGCACGCCCGAGCTGATCCCGCTCTGCCACCCGCTGCGCCTCACCCGCGTGGAGGTCTCGTTCGCCGCGCGCCCGCGGCGCGGCGAGCTGACGGTCCAGGCGCGCGTGAGCACCGTGGACAAGACCGGCGTGGAGATGGAGGCGCTGACGGCGGCCGGCGTCGCCGCGCTCACCGTGTACGACATGGTGAAGGCGCTCGAGAAGGGCGTGACGATCACGAAGCTCCAGCTGCTCGAGAAGTCGGGCGGTAAATCGGGACACTGGATCCGATGAAGACGGCGCTCGTGCACTCCGAGGACTGGGCGCGGTTCGACTACGGGCCGCAGCATCCGCTCCGCATGGAGCGCCTGGGCCTGACCTGGCGCCTCATGCAGGCCTACGGCCTCACCCGATTGTCGAACGCCGTCGTGCACACGCCGACGCCGGCCGCCGAGCGTGACCTTGCGGTGTTCCACGCCCCCGAATACCTGGCGGCGCTCAAGGCCGCCAACAGCGGCGCCCAGCCGCCGGGCGGCGGCGCCTTCGGCCTCGGTCCCGGCGACAATCCCGTCTTCCGCGGCCTGTGGGAGGCCGCCCAGCTCGTGGCGGCCGGCTCGCTGCTGGCCGCCGACCTCGTCGCCCGCGGCGAGGCCGACCGCGCGTTCCACTTCGCGGGCGGCCTGCACCACGCGCTGCCCGACCGCGCCTCCGGCTTCTGCTACGTCAACGACGCGGTGCTGGCGATCCTGCGACTGCGCGAGCGGGGGCTGCGCGTGGCCTACGTGGATATCGACGCCCATCACGGCGACGGCGTGCAGTACGCGTTCTACGGCGATCCCCACGTGCTCACGATCTCCGTCCACGAGCGGGGCGAGCGGCTGTTCCCCGGCACGGGGTTCGTGCACGAGCTGGGGGAAGGGGAGGCCGCCGGCTACTCGGTGAACCTGCCGCTGGAGGCCTACACCGACACCCAGGTCTACCTGCCGGCGTTCGAGGCGGTCGTCCCCCCCCTGCTCGAGCGCTTCAAGCCCGACGTGATCGTGGTCCAGCTCGGCATCGATTCGCACCGCACCGACCCGCTCACCCACCTGGCCCTCGACGTCCAGGGCTTCGCGCGCGCCCTCGCCCGCGTCCTGCCGCTGGCGCCCCGGCTCATCGCGCTCGGGGGCGGCGGCTACGACCTCCGCAACGTGGCGCGCGCGTGGACGGTGGCGTGGGCGGTGCTCAACGGCGTGGAGCTGCCGGCGGAGCTGCCGGCCGCCTTCGACGAGGACACCCGCCGCTTCGCGTTCGCCTCGCGGCGGCTCTGGGACGAGCCGGCGCCCGCGCTGCCGGAGGAGATCGGGCGCGCCGTGCGCGAGTACGCCGACCGCCAGGTCGACGCCGTCCAGCGCACGATCTTCCCCTTCCACCGGCTCTGACCGTTCGGCTCCCGGGTGGTCAGACCGGGCACCGGGTGAACCGCCCGATGCCCGGGCCCCCGCCACACCGATAAGTGTGCGCAGGGACTGCACTCGCGCTTGGCACCCTCCTTGTACCCGGTCCGTGCGGACGGCGCGCAGTGCACCTGACCGGACAGCGAGGTCGGTGGCCATGACTATTCCAGTGGATCCGAAGGTTCTCCTCGGCGCCCTTCTCGTCGCCCTCGTCGCGGCCTCACGATTCAACACCGCGCCGCCGGCAAGGGAAACCTTGCCGGACGGCACGTCGCGGCCCCTCGGCCTTCTCCGGACGATCTTTCAGTTGAGGGAGGAGCCCGCCTCCGCCTTGTTCCCGCCGCCGCGGGCGCACACGACCTTCTTCAAGTTCCAGCTGTACCGCGCGGCGTACGCGTTGACCGGCGTCGCCGTCTACCTGGCGCTGTATGCCATCCCGGGAGTCGCCGGCGAGGTCGACCGCTTCATGGCGACCATCGGGACCGAGACGATCCCGACGCTCGCCAACGGCGGACCCATCCTCATCGCGTTCGTCGTCGCGCTGCTGTTCCCGGTGTGCCCGCCGTTCCGGGCGGGGGAGCGGGCGGTGCGCCGCACGTTCTACGACCGGGCGTCCATTCCCGCCCAGCAGCTGCGTGAGCGCCATCGCCTCAAGCACGCGCCGTACGTCGTCGACCCGCTCATCCTGAAGACGGTGCAGGACCACCTCGCGCAGGAGGATTTCGAGCCGGCCGACCTCCTCATGGAGGAGACGCCCACGACACGCTCGATGTGGACCAAGGCCGCGGTCTTGATGGCGCACATCGAGCGCTGGCAGGGGGAAGACCGCTACAAGACCGCGTTCGCCACGCTGCGGGAACAGGCCGGGATCACCCGAAGCGTCGATCGTCTGAGCGAGGTGTACGAGGCCCTCAAGCCCGACGCGCGGATGTGGTTCAAGGCCGTCCGGGCGCAGGCTGCGGCGCCCGAGACCAGCAAGCGCGAAGCCTCCTTCCGCCGCAACTGTCTCGAGCTCCTCGTCTCCATCTATGACTTCCTCAGCCGGGTGTCCCTCCACGCGCACTACACCGACCGTGACCGGGTCACCCGGATGCGAGAGCTGGGGTTCGTCCTCCGGCCCAGCCACAACGGCCCGATTCCCGATGCCAACGACATCGCGGCGCTCGGCGTCCTGATCGCCGGCATCGTCATCCTGCCGCTCTCGTACCAGGTCGGCACGCCGCACGCGATCCTCATCAGCGTCGAGGTCTACGCGGCGATCATCACGCCCATCCTCCTGGCCGCCCGGTTTCCCCTGCTGGCCGCGGCCCGGTCGCACGGCACGCCGCAGCTGGCGTTCCCGCTCGCCGCCGGGCTGGTTGCCGCGGCCGTGGGCGTCGTCGCCCACACGCTGGTGTTCTCGTACCAGCCCGCCGGCGCCTCATGGTTCGACCTGGCCCGCGGCTGGTCCCGGTACGCCACCCGGAGCTACCCGTGGAGCTTCTTGCTGTTCCTGCTGGCGGCGCTCATCGCCTGGCGGATGCGGACGCAGGCGTATCCGGATCCGCGTGCCACCCGGGGGCTGGCGCGGATCACGCTCTGGGGCAACGTCACCGACGCTGGACTGTTCCTCGGCTGCACGCTGGCGCTGGTGGGGTTCTACATCCGGCCGAAAGTCGCCGAGCTGCTGCAGACGCCGGCCCGGGCGGATGACTGGATGCTGCTCCTGCTGCCCTCCGCGATCGCGGCGGTCCTCGGGTTCTTCGTGCCGACGTGGTACCGGGCCAACGCCGTCACGACGGACGCCGCGGTGTCGTCGCCGCGCCGGCCGGCTGCCGTCGTCCCGGCTTCGTAGGCGGCGGGCTCAGCGCGGCTGGGCGAGCAGCGCCTTGATCCGGGCTTCGAAGGCGGCGTAGGGCTGGGCCCCGACGATGCGAACGCCCTCGAAAGCGGGGCCCGGCGTCGTGCGGCCCAGCACGAACGACGGCGTGCCGGACACGCCCGCGCTCGTGGCGTCCGCCACGTCACGGTCGATCTCGGCCGCGTACGTCTGGGCGGTGATGCAGGCCGAGAGCTTGTCGACGTCGAGCCCGAGGGCGCGGGCCAGCACCACGTAGAGGTCGGGTCCGAGCGCGGCGGCCTTCAGGGTGACCTCGTGGCGCATCTCCCAGAACTTGCCCTGCGCGCCGGCGCACCGGACCGCCAGGGCGGCCGGGCGGGCGTTGGGGTGGAAGTCGAGCGGGAAGTCGCGGCTCACGAAGCGGAGCTTGCCGGTGTCGATGTATTCGCGCTTGAGCCGCTCGAAGGCGTTCACGTGGAAGGTCCGGCAGAACGGGCACTCGAGGTCGGTGAACTCCACCAGCGTCAGGGGCGCGTCGGCGCGTCCCAGCGCGTGGACGCCGGTGAGGTCCACGCGCACCTTCTCGTCGCGCGGCCGCTCGGCCGGCCGCGCCGGGGCGCGAAGGCCCTCGATGGCCCGCCGCAGCTCGCGGATCTCCCGGATGAGCGTGTCGGCCTGCTCCCGGGTGATCGTGTCCTGGGCGGAGACAGTGGCGGGGCCCGCCGTCGCCGCCAGCAGCACCACGGCACCGGCCACCACGCGCACGCGCGCACGAAGCACAGTCCTCATGACGCTCCTATTAGAGCCGACCGGCGGGGGAATTCCAATCACTCCCGGCGACCGCCCTGGGCGGCCGGGGGAGTCCCCGTGCTACAGTGGCGTGATCGTGCTTTCGGAGGCCTGACGTGCGGGGAGTGCTCATCACGTTCGAGGGCGTCGAGGGCTCGGGCAAGACGACCCAGATGCGCCGCCTCGGACGCTGGCTGAAGCGGCAGGGGTACCAGGTGGAGCAGACGCGCGAGCCGGACGGCACCGCGCTCGGCGTGGCCGTGCGGCGGCTGTTCGAGCGCGGCCCCCAGCCGCTCGCCGAGCTGTTCCTCTTCCTGGCCGCCCGTCACCAGCACGTCGCCGAGCGCGTGGCGCCCTGGCTCGAGCGCGGGCGCGTCGTGCTGTCCGACCGCTACGCCGACGCCACCGTCGCCTATCAGGGCTACGGCCGGGGCCTCGATCCCGAGATGATCCGCGAGCTGAACGTGCGCGCGACCGGCGGCGTGCTGCCGGACCTCACGCTGCTGTTCGACCTCGATCCCGCCGCCGGCTTCCGGCGCATCGGCCGCCGCCGCGACGCCTTCGAGCGGCAGGCCCTGGCCTTCCACCGCCGCGTGCGCCGCGGGTATCGCTCGATCCAGCGCGCCGAGCCCAAGCGTGTGCGCCTCGTCGACGCGGCCCGCCCGCCGGCGGCTGTCGCCGCCGACGTGCAGGCGATCGTGGGGGAGTTCCTGCGTGGGGCTTGAGGCGATCCGTGACCAGCCGCGGGCGGCGGAGCTGCTGCGGCACGCGCTGGCCGGCGGGCGGGTCGCCCACGCCTACGCCTTCGTCGGGCCGGCGGGCGCCGGGCGCATGACGACCGCGCGGGCCTTCGCGCAGGCGCTGCTGTGCGAGACGGGCGCGGGGTGCGGGCGATGTCGCGGGTGCCTGCTCGTCGCCGGCGGCCGGCATCCGGACCTGCACGTCATCGCCCCGACGCCGCCCGAGCGCAATCCCAAGGGCGCGCCGGTGATCCGGATCGACGCCGTCCGGGAGCTGGAGCGCCAGGCCTCGTTGCGGCCGGCGCTGGGCGGCCGCCGCGTGCTGATCCTCGACGGGGCCGAGCGCATGACCAGCGAGACGCCCCAGGCGTTCCTGAAATTCCTCGAGGAGCCGCCGCCGGGGACGGTGGTGATCCTCGTGCTGTCGGGCGTACGGGCGGTGCCCGCCACCGTCATCTCGCGCTGCCAGATCGTCCGCTTCCAGCCGCGCGACGCCGGCCGGGCGGCCGCCGCCGTCGGAGAGGCGCTGGCCCTGCTGCAGGCCGCGCGCGCCGACGGCGCGCCGGGCCTGTTCCGGCGGACCGAGCGCATCGACCGCGAGAAAGCCGAGAGCCTCGTGGACGGCTGCTGGCTGCTCTGCCGCGACCTGCTGCTGGCGCGGGCGGGCGCTCCCGCCGCCCTCCTCAGCGACCCCGGGCGGGCGGACGGGCTGGCGGCCGAGGCGCGCGACTGGAGCGACGAGGGGTTGCGGGCGGCGATCGAGACGTGCCGGCACGCCCGCGAGGCTTTGATCAACAACGTGACGCCGCGGCTCACGGTGGAGACGGTGATCGGCCGCCTGCTGGCCCGGGCCGCCTGAGGACGTGATGGACGATATCCGCGAGGAGTGGCTGATCGGTATCCGGCTGCGCGACGCCGCGCCCGCCGACGACTACAAGCTGGTCGACGACCTCGCCATCCCGGTCGGCGAGGTGGTGGTCGTGGAGACGGCGACCGGCACCGCCCTGGGCGAGGTCCGCCGGCCGCGGCGCCTGCTGCCCGAGTTCAAGCGTGACCGCCTGTTCCGCCGGGTGGTGCGCCCGGCCACCGAGGTGGAGGCGCGCGAGTATCGCGACCGCCGGCAGCGCGAGGAGCGCGCGGTCGCCTCCGCCCAGCGCCTGGCCCGCGCCCGCGACATGGTGATCAAGGTGGTGGACGTCGAGATGCACGGCCCCGACCGGCGGGTGACCGTGTACTTCAACGCCGAGGACCGCGTGGACTTCCGCGAGCTGGTGCGCGACCTCGCGCGCGAATTCCGGGCCCGCGTCGAGATGCGCCAGATCGGCGCCCGCGACACCACCCGCGTGATGGACGGCATCGGCCCCTGCGGCCGCCAGCTCTGCTGCTCGTCACACCTGCGCAAGTTCGAGCCGATCTCGGTGAAGATGGCCAAGACGCAGGACATGCCGCTCACCGACAGCCGCCTGCTCGGCAACTGCGGCCGGCTGAAGTGCTGCCTGCTCTACGAGTTCTCGACCTACCAGGAGCTGCGCAGCCGCCTGCC
>DASWJN010000051.1:0-31230 GCA_036397135.1 Candidatus Methylomirabilota bacterium | reverse complement strand
ACGAGGCTAGGAGTTGTCCTTGATGTACTGGATGGCGTCGCCGACGGTCACGATCTTCTCGGCTTCCTCGTCCGGGATCTGGATGTCGAAGTTCTCCTCCAGGGCCATGACGAGCTCGACCGTGTCGAGAGAGTCGGCGCCCAGGTCTTCGATGAATTTCGCGTTGGGGTTGACGTCTTCCTCGTCGACGCCCAGCTGCTCGACGATGATCTCCTTCACCTTCTCCTCGACTGACTTCGCCATGAACCCGTCACCTCCCGAAGAAGTCTGTCTACATGTAGAGGCCGCCGTTGACGTGGAACACCTGGCCTGTCACGTAGGCCGCTCCGTCACCGGCGAGGAATCCTACCATCTCGGCCACCTCGCGGGCCGAGCCGATCCGCCTCAGCGGCACCTGCGCGAGCAGCGCCTCCCGGGCCTCGGCCGGGATGGCCGCCGCCATGTCGGTCTCGATGAGCCCGGGAGCCACCGCGTTCACGAGGATGCTCCAGTGGGCCAGCTCGCGCGCCGACGCCTTGGTCAGCCCGATGAGCCCGGCCTTGGCGGCCGAGTAGTTGGCCTGGCCGGCGTTGCCCATGGCGCCGGCCGTCGAGGCGATGTTGATGATGCGCCCGCCGTTCTTGAGCCGGACCATCAGCTTGGCCGCCGCTCGGGTCATCAGGAATGCGCCGCGCAGGTTGGTCTCCATGACGCGGTCCCAGTCGTCGTCCTTCATGCGGATCAGCAGCCCGTCGCGGGTGATCCCCGCATTGTTCACCAGGACGTCGAGCCGGCCGAACCGCTCCCGGGCGGCCTCCACCAGTCGGTCGGCGTCCTCGCGCCGGGCCGCGTCGGCGACGATGCCGTGCGCCGAGGCGCCGCGCGCTTCGAGGGCCTCGACGGCCCCCCGCAGCCGGGCCGCGTCGCGGCCCGAGACTACCACGGCCGCTCCGTGCTCGGCCAGCAACGCGGCGATGGCGGCCCCGATACCGCGGCTGCCGCCGGTGACGATCGCCACCTTGCCGTCGAGCGGTGCGGTCGTCACGGCGCCTGCAACGCGGCGAGCGCGTTGTCGAGCCCGGCCGGATCCTCGACGGCGGCGGTGCGCGCGTCCTTCACGATACGCCTGGCCAGTCCGGACAGGACCCGGCCCGGCCCCACCTCGATGAACGTGGTGGCGCCCTCGGCGGCCAGCCGCTGCACGCACTCCGTCCACCGGACGGGACTGGCGACCTGGCGCAGCAGGAACGGGACGACGTCGGCCGCGCGGCGGGTGACGCCGGCGTCGACGTTGCGGACGATCGGGATCGCCGGCTCCCCGACGTGGATCTTGGCCAGCTCCACGGCCAGGCCCTCGGTGGCCGGCTTCATGAGCGAGCAGTGGAAGGGCGCGCTCACCGGCAGCAGCACGCTCTTGCGCCCTCCCCGCTCCCTGGCCACGGCCACCGCCCGCTCGACGGCGGTCCGGTGGCCGGCGATCACGATCTGGGCCTCGGCGTTCACGTTGGCGACCTCGACGACCTCGCCCTGGGCCGCCTCCGCGCACACCTGCTCCACCACCGGAAGCCCGATTCCCATGAGGGCCGCCATCGCGCCGGTCCCCATCGGCACGGCTTGTTGCATCAGCTCGCCACGCCGGCGCACGACGCGCACGGCATCGGCCAGGCCGAGCGCGCCGGCCACGACCAGCGCCGAGTACTCACCCAGGCTGTGCCCCGCCGCCAGCGCCGGCGTGAGCCCGCGCTCGGCGCAGGCGCCCGCCGCCGCCACGCTGGCCGTCAGCACGGCCGGCTGCGTGTTGACGGTGAGCGTCAGCTCGGCGTCGGGCCCCTCGAAGATCACCCGCGTGAGGGCGAAGCCGAGAGCGTCGTCGGCCTCCTCGAAGACGCGTTTGGCGGCGTCGGAGGTCTCGTAGAACGCGCGCCCCATGCCGACGGCCTGCGAGCCCTGCCCGGGAAAGATGAACGCGACGGTGGAAGCGGGTGGTGTGGCCACGGCTAGAGGCGTGGGTGGGCTGGCATAGGAGGTGGCCGGCGCTGTTGGAGCGGGTGGCGCGAGCCCGGCTCGGGACGTGGGTGGGCTGGCATAGGAGGTGGCCGGCTCCGTACGGCTCCGGTTACCACCTCATGAGGACGGCGCCCCAGGCAAAGCCGCCGCCGAAGGCGGCCAGCAGAACCAAGTCGCCGCGCTCGATGCGCCCGGCCGCCAGCGCCTCCTCCAGCGCGACGTAGACCGAGGCGGCGCCGGTGTTGCCGTAGCGGTCGACGTTGACGAACACGCGCTCCATCGGCAGGCCCGCGCGCCTGCAGGCCGCCTCGATGATCCGGAGGTTGGCCTGGTGCGGAATGAACAGGCTCACGTCGGCGGCGGTGAAGCCGTTGCGCGAGAGGATCTTCTCGGCGCACTCGGCGAACATCCGCACCGCCACCTTGAAGACCTCGTTGCCCTTCATCTTCGCGTAGTGCATCCGCTGCGCGACCGTCTCCGGCGTGGCCGGGTGCCGCGAGCCACCGCCGGGCATGTAGAGCAGATCCCAGTACTGCCCGTCCGAGTAGAGATCCGCGTCGATGATCCCGCGGTCCTCGTCGGTCGCCTCCAGCACGGCGGCGCCGGCGGCGTCGGCCAGCAGGATGCAGGTGCCGCGGTCCGTGAAGTCGGTGATCTTCGAGAGCGTCTCGGCGCCGATGCAGAGCACGCGGCGGTACTTGCCGCTCTGGATGAACTGAGCGCCGGTGGCCAGGCTATAGACCGAGCCGGCGCAGGCGGCCAGCAGGTCGACCGAGCCGGCCCGGCGGCAGCCCAGGCGGTGCTGGACGATGTTGCCGACGGTCGGGAAGAACATGTCGGGGGTCGTGGTGCCGACCGCGATGAACTCGATGTCCTCCGGCACCAGGTTGGCGCGCTCCAGCGCCTGCTGGGCGGCCTTGAGGGCGAGGTCCGAGGTCGCCTCGCTCTCGTCGGCGATGTGGCGCTCGCGGATACCGGTGCGCTGCACGATCCAGGCGTCGTCGGTGCTCACCAGCTTCTCGAGGTCGGCGTTGGTCATCACCCGCTTGGGCGCGTAGGCGCCCATCCCGATGATCCGCGCCCGCGTCATTCCCGCCCCCCTTCCCGACCGCCGCGGGCGATCTCCGCCTCCAGCGCGGCCTTGATGTGCTCGTTGAGGCCGGCCGTGGCCCACTCCGCCGCCACCCGCACGGCGTTCTTGATGGCCTTCACCGGCGACCGACCGTGGCAGATGATGGCGGCGCCGTCGATGCCGAGCAGCGGCGCCCCGCCCATCTCCGTGTAGTCCACCCGCCGGCGGAAGCGGTCGAACGCCGGCACCGCCAGGGCGGCGCCCACCTTGGACCGGAGGTCGCGCGTGAGCTCCTCCTTGATCATGGCGCCGACCATCTCGGCCAGGCTCTCGGAGATCTTCAGGGCGACGTTGCCGGTGAACCCGTCGGTCACGATGACGTCGCACTGCCCGTTGTAGACGTCGCGGCCCTCGATGTTGCCGATGAAGTTCAGCCGCGACTCCTTGAGCAGGTCGTAGGCCTCGCGGGTGAGGTCGTTGCCCTTGCCTTCCTCCTCGCCGACCGACAGGAGCCCCACGCGCGGGCGCTCGAGCCCGAGGATATCGCGGGCATAGACATGGCCCATGATGGCGAACTGGAAGAGGTGCCAGGGCTTGGGCGTGACGTTGGCGCCGGCGTCGATCAGCACGGTGAAGCCCCGCAGGCTCGGCAACACGGCCGCGATGGCCGGGCGGTCGATGCCGCGGAGGACGCCGACGACGAACATCGAGATGGCCATGGCGGCGCCGGTGTTGCCGGCCGAGATGAAGGCGGCCGCCTTGCCGTCGCGGACCAGCTCGGCGGCGACGCGCAAGGACGAGTCACGCTTGCGCCGGAGCGCCAGCGACGGGCTCTCGGCCATGCCGACGACCTCGGAGGCGTGGCACACCTCGAGACCGAGCGAGTGCGCGCCGAGGCGCGCGATCTCGGACTCGACCGCCGCCCGGTCGCCGACGAGCACGACCGAGGAACCGAACTCCCGGACCGCGGTGACCGCGCCCTCGACGACGACGGCGGGACCGTGGTCACCACCCATGGCGTCAACCGCGATCTTCATGCGCGGCCCGCGGCGACCCTAGCCCGCTTCGACTTCCAGGACTTCGCGGCCCTTGTAGTACCCGCAGTGCGGGCAGATGCGGTGCGGCAGCTTGCTCTCCCGGCACTGCGGGCACACGGCGCGCGTCGGCGCGGCCAGCTTGTAGTGCGTGCGGCGCTTGCGCCCGCGCGCTCGGGAGTGACGTCGCTTCGGCAGCGGCATGGGAGGAGCGTCCTTTCTCCGGTGAGGATCGTTCAGTCGGCCGGCCGGGCGGCCAAACGCAGCGCCGCCAGCCGGGGATCGGGTGGGCGGGGTGCGCAGGTGCACCGCACGACGTTGCGGTTCGCGCCACAGAGCGCGCACAGGCCGCGGCATTCCGCTCGGCACAGCGGCTTCATCGGCAGCGCCAGCGTCGTCTCCGTCTCGACCACACGACCCAGGTCGAGCTGGTCGTCGGCGTAGAAGTCGACGTCGAGGTCGTCGGCGCCCAGCTCGACGCTGTCGGCGCTGGACGGGCGCGGCACCAGCCGCACGTCGATGGGAACCTCCACGTGCGCCGGAAACGTCTCCAGGCAGCGGCCGCACGTCTGCGGCACCGTGGCCACCAGCCGGCCGCGCACGAACACGTCGGTGCCGTCGGCGTCGACCTCGAGCGCCGCCGACTCCAGACGCCACGAGGGGTCGGTGAGCGCCGGCGCCAGCGCCTCGACGTCGTCGATCCTGAGCCCCTGCTCCTCGAGCTCGGACACCCGGATGATCATGGCTCCTGCATCCTTCACGCGGCCCCCGACGCCTTCCTCGATGGTCGCGTAAATCGTTGTCACTAAAGAATTTTTCACGTAAACCGGCTCAGTATAGCGACGGGGGTCTGGCAAGTCAAGCATTGTGGTCGATGCCTCGGGGGTTGCGCAGCTGCCAGAACCCAACGGATCTCCGGGTCCCGGCCCCGGACGACGATCTCGTCCACGAGCGCCCGGAGGAGGCGCCGGCGACCCGCCACGTCGAGCTTGGTCAAGCCGCGGCGTGGCCGAGGCGCACCACCGCTCAGCTGGTCCTGACGCGCCTCCTCGGCCTCCTGGCCGACAACGCGAGCCCGAGCCACAGTCAGCCGCTCCTGCAAGCCGACCCGCTGCCTCGCCAGGCTGTGCAGCTTGCCGCGCAACTCGTCTCTGCGAGGGTCCTCCTCGGCATAGAGGTCCAGCAGTCGGCGCTCGGTCGTCCCCAGCGCCCGCAACTCACGGGGGCCAGCGTGGAGCGCGTTCGCGGCGTCCTCGCCTCGACGGCGACGACGGAAGGCGCTGGGCGGGTTCCGGCTCCCGGACTACCGTCGTCCCTTCCGGCCTGACCTCGCCCGTCGTCGCCCTACCGGCGCTCGCGGCGGCCCTCAGCCCGTCGCTCGAGATGCTCCAGGTGTTGTCCAGCGATCGCGCCTGCGTCGGCTTCGTCGGCCAGGTCAACGCGAGGCTTTATGGCACCGGCGGGATCGGTATGGCGCGGCTGAACTCGCCCGGAAAGATCAGCGTCGCGCGGGACGGGACGATCACCTGCGCAGTCGGCGGGGAATTGCGAGCCGCCGCGCCCACGGGGAGCCGGCGGACTAGGAACACCCGCTCGCAGGTTGGCGACCACGCTATCTGTGCCCGCCCTCATAGTCTGCGGTCGGTGGTTTCGCCGGCGCGGGATACTTCACGATGCGCCGGCTGCCGAGCGCGCAAAGCCAGTCGACTCGTCTCTTGGAGATGCCCATGATGAGTACGTGCGCGTCCCCGAAATCGTCGTCATGATCCTCCATTACCCAGACATCGGCATCCTCCAAGAGGTCGGCGATGACGATCTCGCACACAGCGAAGTCCTTGAGCGCGGGCTTCTTCACTGGGTGGACGGCGTAGGGATGGGCGGAGATGGAGCCGCAGCCGGTGAGGAGGAGGGCGAGCCCGGTTACGGCAAGCCTACTCATAGGCCCCCACAGCGTGCCACTTGGCGCACTGGCGGGCGTCGAGATTGTTGTCGTACGACACGCTGACGATCCTGTCGTACGTGTAGAACACCACGAAGGGCTTGGCGCCGACGTATCCGCCGAAGGCGTTCTTCGCGTTGACCGTGCCGCAGACGGCCCATCTGATCTGACTCTCGTCGAAGAACCACGAGCGTACCGGTCGCTGAAAGGTATAGACGGCCGTGTAGGGATCGCGCAGCTTCGTGCCGATAACCTCCCGGATCGCCGATTCGTACCCCATCGGCGGCGGACCGATGTTCGCCGTTGCGAGGGTGCGCGGCGGGGTGGCGGAGACACAGCCAGCGAGCAGCAGCGCGAGCAGGAGCACCGCGGCCCTCATCGCGCGAAGCTGTTCCAGACGCCCTTGGACGATGACCGTCACGACGACCAGGATCAGCGCGCACCAGAAGAGCAGCTCGGCGGTGCGGAAGAGCCTCATCGTGTTGCCTCGCCCGCAGCTGCTGGGAGCTCCCGCAGCGCCATCTGCCGGACGAGCTTCCGTAGCGCGTCCCGGAGGCTTTGTTGGGCCGCCTTGGTTCCCGACCCGTACCCGGAGACGTTCCACTGCTCATCGTGATCATCGGCGCGGAATCGATACACGTCCTGATCCGACGTGTCGGCGAGCGTCGCCGTGAGGGATGTGTGCCCATGCCAGAAGCCGCTGCCGCCGCCGCGAAAGATCGCGCTGTGCTGGTGCACCGTCACCGTCAGCCGGAAACACGGGCAGGGCTCCGGTCGCGCCGGCGCCATGGCCTGCCGGATGGACGCCTCGCGCCGACCAGGGCTTGATGGGCCTGCCGGTCCGGCCGCCGATCGTCGACGGTGATCGTCACGGCGTTGCGCGGCCAGGGCATCGGCTCGAGCTTCGTGGAGACCGGTTCCGGGCGCAGCGGCGCGACCGCCGAGCAGGCGGAGAGAAGAAGCCCGGGGGACCGCTACGCTCAGCAGCCCGACCGCGAGCCCGCCGGTCCTCATCGCCGCCTATCGCCGCGGTGCGCTGCGCGTGTAAGGCTCGACGTAGGTCCCATCGCCACGGAAATAGCCCTGCACATTCACCGAGCCGTCACCGCCAGGCGAGGTGGCCGTGCCCGCTGGCGGCGGAAGGGCCACCGCCGCGCCAGCGGCCGAGAACGTCTCACCGGTGCCGGCCTCACTCTCGGCCGTCTTGAACCTCACGAGGGCGGGAGCCTGGTGAAGACCCGGCACGCCGGTGCCCGACAAGTTCGCTTCGGGAACGGCTCGGCCTGCCCAGACGCCCCGCTGCGCCTCCCGCGCGCCGCGTTCGAGGCCCGTGAAGTACCCGGCGTACGCGACGTTGGGCAGCGCCGGCGTGGCCACCGCGTAGCCGCGATGAAGGAGATCCGCGTTCACGAAGCGGCGACCGACCCACACGTACGCCAGCAGGCGCCCGTGCTGGTCCCGGGGTTGCGCGTCGAAGACCAGCCAGATCCAGCGCCCCTCGACGAGCCGGCGATTGGCTTCAGCCGCGGCCTCGCCGGCCGGTTGGCGGCGACCGGCTGGATCCTGCAACACCGGCGTGTTGACCCCGACGTAGCGATGGTTTCAATGCGCCCGCCGACCTCGGCGTAGACGGTGTCGCCGTCCAGCACCCGCGTGACGTAGGCGAGGACGGGCTGTCGAAGGGCCTGCCCCGCGTCGGCCTGGCCGCCGGCGATCAGGGCCGCCACGATGGCGACGGACGCGACGACGGGGATGCGCCTGACCATCACGCCCGCGCCAGCGCCGCGCCGAGGATCATGGCGGCCAGCTCGACGTCGCCCTCGAACTGGAACATCTGGTCCTTGCCCCGGTCGCGCTCGATGCCGAGCCCGTCGCGGTAGGGCGTGAAGTTGATGATCTTCGACAGCTCGAAGGTCCCGCGATTGCCGGCCACCGTCGAACAGCAGCCGACGGTTCGTGATGTAGAGCACCCCGTCGTCGAGCGGCGCCAGGACCTCCTGCGTGATCCGCTGGGGCGCGATGGCGCCCAGGCGGAAGCGGGCGCCCTTGGCGATGCGGATGCTGGCGGTCGGGCCGGCTCACGACGCCGACCTCAATGACCCGGTCATGCCTCACCGGATACAGTCCCGTGGTCTCGAGGTCGATCACCGCGAACGGTGTCTCGCCGAGCGTCGCTGTGCGGGGCATGCGGCGCGCCTCCTCTGGCGACTGCGGCGCGGCGAGTGTAGGGCTGGCGGAGGTGATCGTCAACGACTGGCCATCTGTCGGGGAAACCCCGACAGGGCATGACACGGCCCGAAGCGGTTGGCTCGATCAGGCACCCTCGAGGAGATCACCAGGCGGCCGGAGAAGCAGTTCAGCGATGGTCTGGCCTTCATGGCGCCTCCCATCCTGGACAACCTCAGCTAGAGCCTCCCGCGCCAGGGGGCACGCTACACACCGCCGCGACGCACTCCATCGGCGGCCCCCGATGCGGACGATCGGCCCGCCGGTCCGCCGGAACCGCCCAGCCAAGTCACGGCCAAGTCACGGCGTTTGACCCCGTTCGGGCCGTCTGCTACGCTTTGCCACGCACGAAAGTCCGGAAGAGGCCATGTCCAACGTCTTCAAGACCGCGTTGCTCCTGGCGGTCCTCACCGCCATGCTGGTGCTGCTCGGCGGCGCCCTCGGCGGGCAACAGGGGATGCTCATCGCGTTCGTGCTGGCGCTGGGCATGAACTTCGCGAGCTACTGGTGGTCCGACAAGATCGTGCTGGCCATGTACCGCGCCCAGCCGATCACCGAGGCGCAGGCCCCCGGCCTCTACAACATGGTGCGGCGGCTGGCGACCCGGGCCGGCGTGCCGATGCCGCGCGTGTACCTGATCCCGAGCGAGCAGCCGAACGCCTTCGCCACCGGCCGCAACCCCGAGCACGCGGTGGTCGCGGTGACCGAGGGTATCGTGCGGATCCTCGACGACGACGAGCTGGAGGGCGTGCTCGCCCACGAGCTGGCCCACGTCGTCAACCGGGACATCCTGATCTCCACGGTCGCGGCCACCCTGGCCGGGGCCATCACCTACCTGGCCCACATGGCCCAGTGGGCGGCGATCTTCGGTGGCGGCCGCCACCACGACGAGGACGCGCCGAGCCCGATCGTGACGATCGTCATGGCCATGGTGGCGCCGATCGCCGCCATGCTCGTGCAGCTGGCGGTCTCGCGTTCGCGCGAGTTTCACGCCGACGCCACCGGGGCGCGCCTGGCCGGCCGCACGTGGGGCCTGTCCAAGGCCCTCGAGAAGCTCGAGATGGCCAGGCACCAGATCCCGATGCACGCCAACCCGGCCACCGCGCACCTGTTCATCGTCAATCCGTTCAGCGGGCAGGCGCTCATGCGGCTGTTTTCCACGCACCCGCCGATGGAAGAGCGGATTGCGCGGCTGCGTTCCATGCGGGTCGGCGCATAAGCCGGACCGACCGAGATTCCGACGCTTGACGCCGGGGGCGCAGGCGCCCCCGCGCGCAACGACGCGCTCGTCAACCCCGCCCTGATCCGGGCCTGGCTCGGCTGGGGTCTGGCCTGGCTGCTGATCTTCCCGACCATCGGCGCCCTCGTCTCGCTGAAGTTCACCGATCCCGATTTCCTGGGCGACGTGGCGTGGCTGACGTTCGGACGCCTGCGCCCCGTCCACGTCAACGGCGTCATCTGGGGGGCGTTCTCCACGCTGTTCATCGGCCTCTGTCACTGGGTGGTGCCGCGCCTGTGCGGGGTGCGGCTGTGGCGCGAGGGCGGAAGCTGGGTCCTGCTGGCCGTCTGGAACGTCAACCTGGCGGTGGCGGTGGCACTGCTGCTGGCCGGCTTCAACCGCGGATGGGAGGCGGGCGAGCTGCCGCTGGGCAACGTGCTCGTGCTCTTCGCGGTGCTGGTGGCGCTCACGGTGCAGATGCTGATGACCATCCGCCGTCGGACCGAGACGCCGCTCTACGTGTCGCTCTGGTACCTGATCGCCGCGCTCGTGTGGACGGACGCCAACCTCGTGCTCCTCATGGTGGGTCCCGACCACCTGCCCGGCATCAACAACGCGGCCTGGCACGGGCTGTTCATCCATTACATCGTCGGGCTGTGGATCACGCCCGCCGGGTACGTCCTCATCTACTATTTTCTTCCCGCGAGCATTCGGGCACCGATCTACAGCCACCGACTCTCCCTCATCGGGTTCTGGTCTCTGGCATTCTTCTATCCCTTCGTCGGCATCCACCACTATCTCTACTCCCCGATCGCCGACTGGGCGGAGACGATCGCGATCGTGTCCTCGATGATGCTGATCGTGCCGGTGTGGACGGTCCTGCAGGAGCCCACCCACTTCACTGATTTCGTCGTCGCCCACTCGCACCTGACGATCTTCGGGACGTTCATCATGTGGGCGGTGGCCGGCGTGCTCTACGTGTGGCCGAAGCTGGCCGGGGCGCCGCTGGCCTCGTTCCGCCTGGCCAACTGGGGCTTCTGGCTCACCACGCTGGGCATCGGCTCGATGGCGCTCGTGCTGAGCGCGCAGGGCCTGCTGCAAGGCTTCATGCTGATGCGCGGGGCCGAGTTCGTGGACACCGTGGTGACGATCCGGCCGTACTGGTGGGTGCGGACGCTGACGGGGCTGAGCATGGACGCCGGTCTGTCGCTCGTGGTCCTGGCGCTGATGAAGACGTCGTCGCGCCGGGCGGCCGCATGAGATCCATCGCGACGCTGGCCCTCGGCGCCGGGTTCGTGCTGGTGACGCTCGCGAGCTTCGTGCAGGGCGTGCTGCCGATGCTGGCGCCCGAGACCCGCACGCTCAGCGTGACCCGCGCGGTTCGGACCGACCTCGGCGCCGTGAAGTGGGTCCGCTACGACGCCAGCGACTACACCGCCCGGGAGGCGCGGGGGCGAGCGGTCTACATCCGCGAGGGCTGCTGGTACTGCCACAGCCAGTACGTGCGCCCGGTGGCCGGCGAGGAACTGCGCTGGGGCCCGCTGTCCGAGGCCGGCGAGTACGCGTACGACCTGCCGCACATGTTCTCCACGCGGCGGATCGGCCCCGATCTCACGCGGGTGGGGCTCAAGTACTCCGACGACTGGCACTACGCCCATCACTGGGACCCCCGGTCGGTCGTGCCGGAGTCGATGATGCCGCGCTTCCGTTGGCTCTTCGACCGGGCAGTCGTGCCCGTCGACGGCGGCGGATTCGCGGCCGGCGCCGCGCCGGTGCTCTCGCGGTGGTTCACGATGCGCGCCGACCGGCCGATCCCGCTCTTCGTGAACGAGGCCGGGCTGGCGTTCGTGCGGCCACCTCCGGACGGCGGTTTCCCCGTGGACGGCACTCCCGTGCTGGATCTGAGCCTGCGGGGAGGCCGGACGCCGGAACTGGAGCAGACGGGGGCGTTCCTGCGCGTCATTCCGGCGTCGGCCGTGCGGCTGGTCGCGCCGACGCCCGACCTCGTCGCGCTCGTGCGCTATCTCCAGAAGCTCGGCACCAACCGCGGCGTCTGGCGTGACGTCTTCGAGCCGCAGAACGTCGCGGTCTCCGCCATGACGATCCCCGGCAGCGCCGACCTGCGCGAGCACGGGCGGCAGATCTACCTCGACCACTGCGCGGGCTGCCACGGCACCCGCGGCGACGGCGCCGGGCCTGCCGCCACCTTCCTCATGCCGCTGCCACGCGACTTCACCGCCGGCGTGTTCAAGTTCCGCTCGACACCGAGCGGCAGCCTGCCGACCGACGGCGACCTCTTTCGCACGATCACGCGCGGCGTGCGGTGGACCGCGATGCCCACGTGGCACGAGGTGCCCGACAAACACCGCCTGGCGGTCGTCGCCTACCTCAAGACGTTGTCCAGCCGGTGGAGCGACGAGTCCATCGAGCCGCCCGTTGCGCTCCAGCTTCCGCCGCGGGGGACGCCGGAGCTCCTCGCCCGGGGCCAGACGCTCTACGCCCGGGCCAAGTGCGCGGAGTGCCACGGCGAGGACGGCCGCGGCGACGGGCCCTCGGCCGGCCAGCTCCGCGACGACTTCGAGCGGCCGATCCGCCCGACCGACCTCACCCGTGGGCAACTCAAGGGCGGCAGCGGCGTGGCCGACCTCTACCGCGCGCTCACCACCGGGCTCGACGGCACGCCGATGCCGTCGTTCGCCGACTCCATGACCGACGAGGAGCGCTGGGCGATCGCCTACTACGTGCTCGCGTTCTCGGCGTGGGCCGACCCGCTCACCGGCGAGCGCCTGCGACTGCCGCCGGCCGCGCGGGCGGCGCTGAACTCACCCGACGTCGCCGCCGACCGCCCGCGCGCGGCGTTCGATCCGGCGCGGCCCGGCGCCGCCGGCGCCGACGGCGGGCGCCGGCGGCGCTACTATCCGGGGAGCGGAGACTAGGAGCCGGCATGCTGGAGTATCTGACGGTCGGCGAGCTGACGGTTGCGCTCCTCATGGGGCTGGCGGCGCTCTGCGCGTTCGTGTGGGGCGCGGCCAGCGGGGCGCTGCGCGACGTGGAGGATGCCAAGCACCAGGTGCTGCGCGCGGAGCACGAGGATGCCGGACGACGATAAGGCCGACCGCGGCCCGGTGCACGAGTATGCCGGCGGCGAGATCAAGACCTACGCCGGCCGCGTGAACCGCTGGCTCCTGGTCGTCTACGCGGTCCTCGCGCTGTGGGCCGTCTACTATCTCGTGGCGTACTGGGGCGGGCTCGGGCCCGGCCTGGAGGTCCCGCGATGACGCTCGAGCGCCTGCTCATCACGCTGGCGGTCCTGAACCTGGCCGTCCTGCTCGCCGCCGGGGTGCTGCAACTCGTGACCATCCTCCCGGGTGGTTGAGCGGCCGGGCCCGGCGAGCCGTCGCCGAAGGCGGGGCGCGAATGACTCTCGTGGAATCCGGTGACGCCAGGGGTCGGGCACGGGGGCCGGGGGCGCGCCGGCATGGCTCGCCTGTCGCCGGAACTCGCTCCGGGCCCGGCTCGCTCGGGCCCCCGCGCCCGACCCCCGGCGTCACCACGTTTCACGAGATTCACTAGATGGACTGGCGGTGGCGGCCCGATGTCGCGCTGCCGCTCGCGGCGGCAATCGTCGTCTACGCGGTCGGCTGGGCGCGGCTGGCCCAGCGCAGCCCGGGCCGGCTGCGCGGAGGCCTGGTCCCGCGGCTGGCGCTGGCGCTCGGGGGGCTGGTCGCCATCGCCGTCGCCCTGCTCGGCCTGCACGACGCCGCTCACGAGCGGTTCCTGCCGCACATGGTCCAGCACGTCCTGCTGACGATGGTCGGCGTGCCGGCGCTGCTGCTGGCCGATCCCCTGCCCGCGGCGCTGTGGGCGCTGCCGGCGGCGGCGCGCGCCCGACTGGCGAGGCTGCTCGTGCGGCGGGCCCCGGCGCGGCGCGCGTGGCGCACGCTAACACGCATGCCGGTGGCGTGGACGCTGTGGGCCCTCGTGCTGTGGCTGTGGCACGTGCCGGCTCTCTACGACGCCGCCCTCGCCCACGCCTGGGTCCACGACGTGGCGCACCTCACGCTCGCGGCCGCCGCCGTCGTGTTCTGGTGGCCGGTGATCGGTCCGGCGCCCCGGTCGGCGGCGACGCCGCCGGCGGTCGCCCGCGTGGTCTACCTGGTGCTCGCCGCATTCTCCAGCGGCACCCTGGGCGTGCTGCTGGCGGCCAGCCCGGTGCCGCTGTACGCGTATCGGACGGCGCCCGACGCGCTCGCCGACCAGGCCCGGGGAGGCATCGTCATGTGGGCCCTGGGCGGCGCCATCGAGATGGCGGCCATCCTGGCCGTCGTCGCCCGGGTCGTCGGCGGCGGGCGGCGGCGCGCGGTTTCTTGACCGCCCCCGGGCAGTGGGCGAGAATGAGCCGGTTCGACGCATGGTTGCCGCCGAGTCACTCATCCGCGTAGCCGGTCTCGCTCGCGTCTTCGGTGCCCAGCGCGTGCTCGACGGAGTCGACCTCGACGTCGCCGCCGGCGAAGCGGTCGCGCTGCTGGGTCCCAACGGCGCTGGCAAGACCACGCTGCTCAAGATCGTCGCCACGCTGCTGCGCCCCACGCGCGGCCGCGCGACGGTGGCGGGGCACGACTGCGTGCGCGAGGCCGAGGCCGTGCGCGCGCTGCTCGGCGTGATCGCCCACGGCACCCACGTGTACGAGGACCTCACCGCCCGCGAGAACCTGGTGTTCTGGGCGCGCCTGGCCGGGCGGCCTGCCGACCGGCCGACGCTGGCCGGGGCGCTGGCCGACGTCGACCTCGAGCGGCACGCCGACGCGCGCGTGCGCACCTTCTCGGCGGGAATGAGACGCCGCCTGGCCCTGGCCCGGCTCGGGCTGGCGCAGCCGCGCGTGCTGCTCCTCGACGAGCCCTTCGCGGGCCTCGACCAGCGCGCGCGCAAGTGGCTGGAGGGCCGGCTGGAGGCGTTCAAGGCCGACGGCGGCGCCCTGCTCATGGCCACCCACAGCTTCGGCCGTGAACTGGGCATCGCCGACCGGATCGCGATCCTGGCCGGCGGGCGGGTGGCGCTCGACACGCCGCGGGCGGGCCTCGGCGCCGAGGACGTGCAGCGGCTGTACGTCGCGCATACGGAGGACGGGTCCTGACGTACGCGCGGCGGGCCCTGGCGGTGGCCTGGAAGGACCTGCTGGTGGAGCGACGCTCCAAGGAGACGCTCAACGCGCTCCTGTTCTTCTCGCTGGCGTTGCTGCTCGTTTTCCAGTTCGCGCTCGGTCCCGACCGCGAGCGGCTGGCGGCGGTGCTGCCGGGGCTGCTCTGGCTCGGCTTCATCCTGAGCGGCGTGCTGGGGCTGGGCCGAAGCTTCCTCGTCGAGCGCGAGAACGACTGCTGGGAAGGGCTGCTGCTCACCCCCGGCGACAAGTCCGCCATCTACCTCGGGAAGCTCGCCGGCAGCCTCGCGCTGATGCTGGTGGTCGAGGCGCTGGTGCTGGCGCTCTTCGTGCTGTTCTTCAACGTGGACCTCGGCCCCGCCCTCCCCGGCCTGGCGCTGGTCATCGTGCTCGGCACGCTCGGCGTGGCGGCGGTCGGCACGCTGTTCGCCGCCATGACGGCCCAGGTGCGCGCACGCGAGCTGCTCTTCCCGGTGCTCCTGCTCCCGGTGCTGGTGCCGGTGCTGCTGGGAACGGTGAAGGTCACCGAGGCGTTGTTGTTGAGGGAGCCCCTGGCCGGGGTCGCCCACTGGCTCAAGCTGCTGGTGGCGGCCGACGTCGTGTACCTGACCATCGGGCTCCTGACCTTCGACGTGATCCTGGAGGGATGACGGCGTGAGCACGGCGCTGGGATGGCTCGCCGCGGTCGGCCTCGCGGCCGGGCTCGTGATGGGTTTCGGCGTGGCGCCGCGCGAGGTCACGCAGGGCAACGTGCAGCGCATCATGTACCTGCACGTGCCGGCGGTCTGGGTCGCGTACCTCGCCTTCGCGGTGGGGGTGGCGGGGTCGATCGCCTACCTGGCGGGCCGGCGGCCCGGCGCCGACCGGCTCGCGCACGCGGCGTGCGAGGTGGGCACCGTCTTCCTCGGCGTCAACATCGCGACGGGCGCGATCTGGGGCAAGCCGACGTGGGGCACCTGGTGGACCTGGGACGCCCGCCTCACCAGCGTCGCGGTCGTTTTCGTGATGTTCGTGGCCTACCTGCTGCTCCGCCAGGCGATCGAGGACCGCGAGCGCGCCGCCCGCTACGCGGCCGTGCTGAGCATCGTGGCGGCGCTCAACATCCCGCTCGTGCACTTCTCGGTCTACTGGTGGCGCACGCTACACCAGCCGCCCTCGCTCCTCAAGCCGGGGAGCAGCACGATGCCGCCCGAGATCGTGGCCGCGCTGCTGGTCAACTTCGCCGCGCTCGCCCTGCTGGGCGCGTACTTCGTCACCCGGCGCGCCCGCCTGCTGGCCGCCGAGGAGGAGGCGCTCGCCTGATGCCCGACAACTGGACCTTCGTGGCCGCCGCCTACGGACTGGCGGCCGTCGTCTTCGGTGGCTACTGGCGCTGGCTCGTGCGCAAGGAGCGGGAGTTGGCCGCCCTGCGGCTGCCGCGGCCCTCGCGCCCATGAAGCTCAAATTTCTCGTGGGCGGCGCGGTCATCGCCCTCGCCCTCGGCTACATGATCTGGGCCGGCGTCACCCAGTCCGCCGTCTACTTCGTCACGCCCTCGGAGCTGACGGCGGCCCCGGTCGCCGGCAAGGCCTACCGGCTGGGTGGCCTCGTCGAGCGCGGCTCGCTGACATGGGACCCGCGCACGCTCGATCTCACCTTCGCCGTCTCCGACGGCAAGGCGACCGTCCCGGTGCGCCACAAGGGCACGGCGCCCGACCTCTTCGGCGAGGGCCGCGGCGCGGTGGTCGAGGGCCAGTGGACGGGCCAGGGCTACTTCAAGGCGACCCTGATCCTGGCCAAGCACTCCGAGGAGTACGAGGCGCCGCATCCCACCACGGACGCGGCGCCCGGGCGCATCCTCGAAACCCTGGAGACGGGCTCGCGATGATCCCCGAGGTCGGCACCGGGGTGCTCCTCGTCGCGCTGACCCTGGCGGTCTACGGCGCGCTGGTGGCGGCGGTGGGCGGCCGGCGCGGGCGGCCGGCGCTGGTGCAGTCGGCCCAGCACGCCGCCCTGGGGGTCTTCGTGCTGCTGACGGCGGCCCTCCTGCTGCTGATCTACGCCTTCCTCGCCTTCGACTTCTCGGTCCGCTACGTGGCCAACAACACGAACCTCGGCACGCCGTTCTACTACCGGATCACGGCGGTGTGGGGGGCGCTCGAGGGGTCGCTCGTCCTGTGGGCGTGGATGCTCGGTCTCTACACGCTGCTCGTCGTGCTGCGCCACCGGACCACCGCCCGCGAGCTCTACCCGTGGGTCCTCACGGTGATGCTGGGCGTGCTGGCCTTCTTCGTCCTGGTGCTGACGGTGCCGGCGCCGGTCTTCACGCGGCTGGCGCCGGTGCCGGCCGACGGCCGCGGCCTCAACCCGCTGCTGGAAGACTCCGGCATGATCACCCACCCGGTGGCGCTCTACCTCGGCTTCACCGGCTTCACGGTGCCGTTCGCCTTCGCGGTGGCCGCCCTCGTCGCCGGGCGCGTCGGCGATTTCTGGATCACGACCACCCGCCGGTGGACCATCGTGGCGTGGTACTTCCTGTCGCTCGGCCTGCTCATCGGCGGCTGGTGGAGCTACCACGTCCTCGGCTGGGGCGGGTACTGGGCCTGGGACCCGGTCGAGAACGCCGCGTTCATGCCGTGGCTCACCGCCACCGCGCTGCTGCACTCGGTGATGGTGCAGGAGCGGCGCCGCATGCTGCGCCTCTGGAACCTGGCGCTGGTGGTGCTCACCTTCGCCCTGACGCTGTTCGGCACCTTCCTCACGCGCTCGGGCGTGATCGCCTCCGTGCACGCCTTCACCCAGGGCACGATCGGCGTCTTCTTCCTCGCCTTCCTGGCCGTGGTGGTGCTGGTGGCCCTGGGCCTCATCGCCTGGCGCTGGGACTCGCTGGGCGCCCAGGGCGAGCTGGACTCGGTCATCTCCCGCGAGTCGGCGTTCCTGCTCAACAACGTGATGCTGGTGGCCGCCGCCTTCACGGTGTTCTTCGGCACCGTCTTCCCGCTCCTGTCGGAGGCGGTGCGCGGCGTGAAGGTCAGCGTGGGCGCGCCGTTCTTCAACCAGGTCAACGTGCCGCTGTTCCTGTCGCTGATCTTCCTCATGGGCGTGGGCCCGCTCATCGCCTGGCGGCGAGCCTCGCTCGAGAATCTCAAGCGCAACTTCCTGGGCCCGGTGCTGGTCGGCGTGGTGGCGGCCGCGCTCTTCCGCCTGCTCGGCGTCGGCTCGGTGCTGGTGGCGGTCTCGCTGGCCCTCACCCTGTTCGTGGCCGCCTGCATCGCCGTCGACCTGTTCCGCGCCACCCGCGCCCGGCGGGCGATGGGCGAGCGCACCCTGCCGGCGCTCGGGGGCCTGCTGCTGCGCCACAACCGGCGCTACGGCGGCTTCCTCGTCCACTTCGCCGTCCTCGTGGTCGCCGTGGGCGTGACGGGCTCGCAGACGTGGTCGGTGCACACCGAGACCACGCTCGCGCGGGGCGAGCAGGCCGAGCTGGCCGGCTACCGCATCCGCTTCGACGGCCTGCGCGAGAGCCAGGAGTCGAACCACGGCAAGGTCACCGGCACCTTCACCGTCGTCAACGGCAAGGCCGCCGGCACCGTGCTGGAGCCCGCCAAGAAGTTCTATCCTCAAGAACAGTCGCCGATCGCCTACGTCGACTACCGGCTGGGCTTCATCGACGACATCTACCTCGTGCTGGGCGACTTCGCCCCCGACCACACCTCGGTCACCGTGAAGATCCAGGTCAACCGCATGGTGTCGTGGATCTGGCTCGGCGGGGTCGTTCTCACGCTCGGCACGGTGCTGTCGGTGCTGCCCGAGCGGCGGAAGGCGGCGTGAGGCGCCCCTGGCGGTGGCTGCTGCCGCTGGCGGCGGTGCCGGTGCTGGCCCTGCTCGCCTACGGGTTCCGCCTGAACCCGCGCGACATCCCCTCGCCGCTGGTGGGCCGGCCGGCCGCGCCGTTCGCGCTGACGTCGTTCGACGGCGCGCCGATCGACCTGGCGTCCCTGCGCGGCAAGGTGGTGGTCCTGAATTTCTGGGCGTCGTGGTGCTATCCCGCGTGCTACGAGGAGGCCCCGGTGCTCGAACGGGGCTGGCGCGCGTACCGCGACCGGGGGGTCGTCGTGCTCGGCATCGACATCCAGGACAAGGACGAGGCCGCGCGCAAGTTCATCAACGACTTCAGCCTGACCTTCCCCAACGCGCGCGATCGCAGCGGCCAGGTCTCCGTCGACTACGGCGTGTACGGCGTGCCGGAGACCTTCTTCATCGACCGCGACGGGCGCATCCGGGTCAAGCACGTCGGCGCGGTGACCGAGGGAATCTTCCGCGAGAACGTCGAACGGTTGCTGGCCGCCGCGCCGGCGGCGGGCCGTTGACCGCGATGTCAGCCGCGGCCGTCGGGGATCCGCGCGTCGACGTCGTCGGCGCAGCGCTTGAGGGTGGCGGCCAGGCGCGCCCGGGCGTCACGCCAGCGCGCGGCGGCCTCCACCGTCTCGCGCGGCACCTCGCACGCGGCCACCACCCCGCTCGTCCCGGCCACGGTCACGCGATACTGCTCGCCCTCCTCGGCGATCCCGACGACGGTGGCGTTCGGCGCGATCCTCGACACCAGGTCCTCGATCAGCCCTCGCGGCTCCATCGGACACCTCCCCGCCGGGCGGCCGGACGAGAGGGGGGATTCAGCAACGGCGATGCCAGCGACCCGCACCGGCGACGGCCCGTGGGCGTGGCCGCCGTCGTCCTGCTGGCCCTGCTCGTCAGCGTGTCCGTCGCGGCGGCCCAGCAACCCTCGCGCCCCGTGGACGACCCGCAGGTGTACGAGGTCGCCGCCGAGCTGCGCTGCGTGGTGTGCCAGAACCTGTCGGTCGCCGACTCGCCCTCGGAGATGGCCACCCAGATGCGCGCGATCGTGCGTGAGCGCCTCGCCGCCGGCGACACCCCGGCCCAGGTCCGCCAGTACTTCGTCGAGCGCTACGGCGAGTGGATCCTGCTCTCCCCGCCGCGCCGGGGATTCAACCTGCTCGTCTGGCTGGCGCCGCTCGTGGCCGTGGTGGTCGGTCTCGGGCTCGTCGCGCTGCTCCTGCGCCGCTGGACGGCCCGGCGGCGGCCGGCGCCGCCGCCGGTGGACGCCGCCATGAGCGAGCGCATCCGGCGCGAGCTGGAGAGCGAGCCGTGACGTCGGCCGTCGGCGTGACGCTGGCCGTGGTGGCCATCGGCGTGCCCGCCCTGGCCTTCGTCGTCTGGCCGCTGCTGCGCCGGCGCGGCGCCACCCTCGGTCTGCTGCCCTTGCCGGCCGACCCTCGCGAGCAGCTCGCCGAGGACCGGCGCGCGGCCTTGCGCGCCCTGCGCGAGCTGGAGTTCGAGCACGCGGCCGGCCACGTCTCCGACGACGACTACGCCGACCTGCGTGTGCGCTACGAGGCCGAGACCGCCGCGATCCTGTCGGAGCTCGACCGGCTGGGCGCTCCGGCCGCGCCGGCCCCGGCCGCCCCGACGCCGCCGGGCGTGGAGCGCCGTGCGGCCTGGCGCCACCCGGCCGCTGTCGCCGTCGGCGCCGTGGCGCTGGTGACGTTCGGCGTGGCGCTCGGCGTCGGCATCGTGCGGTACACCGAGCCTGATCCGAATGCGGGCACTCCCATGCCGGGCAGCCGCCCGATGGCCGCCATGGAGGCGCCCAGCGCGGCCAACGCGCCGCGGGGGCCGGTGACGCCGGCGATGCTGCAAGGCATGCTGGAGGCGGCGCGGTCGAGCCTCTTCGCCGGCCGCTACGGCGAGGCGATGTCGGCCTACCAGGCGGTGCTCAAGCGCGACGCCGACAACGTGGACGCCATGACCCACCTGGGCCTCATCGCGGCGATCGCCGCCCAGGGCGAGCACGGACCGGAAATGGTCAACCGGGCGCTGGCGCTCTTCGAGCGGGCGCTGGCGCTCGATCCCGACTATGCGCCGGCGCTCCTGTACCGCGGGCAGGTGCTCTACGAGGTGAAGAAGGACGTCCCCGGCGCCATCCAGTCCTGGGAGAAGTTCATCGCGGTCACGCCGCCCGGCGAGGACCGCGACCGCGTGGTGAAGCTGCTGGCCGACGCCCGCGCCCAGGCCCCACCGAAGCGCTGACCCAGGCTCCGTCGTTCGGCCCGGCGGAGCGCGGAGCGCTGCCGTCACCGCGCGATCAACATCCAGGAGGCTCCGAGTGGCCTGGCGGGACGGCGGGTTCGGTCTCGTCACGCCACTGCGGAGATCAACGCGCCGACGCCGACGCGCGCTGCACCGAGAGCGGCACGGCCAGCACCGACTCGCCTTTCACGACGATCACCGGCACGGTCCAGGCGACGTCCACCGTCACCGAACGATCGGCGCCGCGGGTCACGCTCACGTCGCGGTCCCTGAGCGGCACACCGGCCTCGTTGATGGCCGTCATCACGCGACTCTTCACCTCGGCCGCCGGGACCGCCTCGATGCCGGCCTGGGAGATGACCTCGTCGACGGCGGTGTTCACGGCGACCCACTGCCACGCCGCGATCATGCCGGAGTAGGCCGTGTACGCGAACGCCACCACCACCAGGCCCCAGAAGATCAGCCGCATCGCTCTCGCCCCCGCGCGTGGAGGTCCGGTCAGGATTCCTGCGGCAGGTAGACCCAGATCTTGGCCGCCGCCGGCAGGCCGAGCGTGATGGACTGGCCGTCGCCCGCCGCGGTGATCGTCCCCGCCCACGGCGCCACCTCGGTGATCTTCAGGCGCCGGCCCGGGCGGACGTTGTGCCGCCAGAGGTACTCGAGCAGGTTCTTGTCGGCCTCGGCCTCCTCGGTGATGCGCTCGACCACGACCGAGGCTCCCTCGCGAGCCTGGGCGAGGGGGAACGGCTCGAACCGGGCGGCCGGCCGCGGCATCCCGGGAATCGGGTTGCCGTGCGGGCAGGTCGTCGGCATGCCCAGCATCTCGGCCAGCCGGTCCTCGACCCGCGGTGACAGCGCGTGCTCGAGGCGGTGAGCCTCCTCGTGGGCGTCGGTCCAGTTCAGCCCCAGGGTGTCGGTGAGCCAGCGCTCGAGCAACCGGTGACGCCGCGCCATCACCTCGGCGATCTGGCGGCCCTTGGGCGTGAGGAGCAGCTCCTTGCCCCGTCCGACCCGGACGTAGCCGCCGCGGCCCATGCGCTGGATCGACTCGGTGACCGCCGGCGCCGAGATGCCCATGTGCTTGGCCAGCCGGGCCCCGATGACGGGCTTGCCGCTGCCGGCCAGGTCGTAGATCGCGGCCAGGTAGTCCTGCACCGACGCGGTGGTGTGGTTGGCCCGCTCGGCGCCGGCGCGCGCAGCCCGACTTTTTAGGCTTGACGACTTCGTCATGTTAGGGTTACTTAATCCCTCGGCGTCCGCCGGCGTCAGTATACCCGAGAAAGGAACGAGCATGCGACGGACATCGCCCATCCGCGCCCTCATCGCAGCGGTCCTGGCTCTGCCGATCCTGGTCACCTGGCCCACTCCGCCCCCGCGCGCCCAGGCGCCCGAGGTGGTCGTCTACTCCGCCCGGCACTACGGTCAGGAGGCGGCCTTCGACGCCTTCACCCGGAAGACCGGCGTGAACGTGAAGGTCTTCAGCGGCCAGACGGGCGAGCTGTTCGAGCGGCTCAAGGCCGAAGCCGAGCGCACGCCGGCCGACGTGCTCGTCACGGTCGATGCCGGCAACCTCTGGAACGCGGCCCGGGCCGGGCTGCTCGCCAAGGTCGATTCGCCCGAGCTGGTGGCCAACGTCCCCGCCCACCTGCGTGATCCCGAGCAGCGCTGGTTCGGCCTCACCGTGCGGGCGCGCACGATCGTATACAACAGGAGGAACGTGACCCCGGCCGAGCTGTCGACCTACGAGGCGCTCGGCGACCCCCGGTGGAAGGGCCGGCTCTGCCTGCGCACCTCGTCGTACATCTACAACCAGTCGATGCTCGCCACGCTCATCAAGCGCCACGGCGAGCCGCGCGCGGAGGAGATCGTGCGCGGCTGGGTCGCCAACCGGCCGATCCTGATCAACGGCGACACGAAGATCCTGGAATCGATCGCCGCCGGCCAGTGCGACGTCGGGGTGGCCAACCACTACTACCTCGCCCGCATCCTGGCCAAGAACCCCGCCTTCCCGGTCGCCCCGTTCTGGGCCAACCAGGCGACGACCGGCACGCACGTGAACATCTCGGGGGCGGGCGTCACCGCCCACGGCAAGAACCGCGCGAACGCCATCCGGCTGGTGGAGTTCCTGTCCGGTCCCGAGGCCCAGCAGATGTTCGCCGACCTGTCGTTCGAGTACCCGGCGAATCCCCAGGCGGCCGTCAACCCGCTTGTCGCCCGCTGGGGCGCGTTCAAGCAGGACGACATCAACGTGGCGGCCGCCGGCGAGCTGCAGGCCGCGGCCGTGCGGCTCGCCGACCGCGCGGGCTACAAGTAGCCGCCGGGTGCCCGACGAGCGGGACAGCCCGGCCGCCGGCCTTGGCGGCGCGACCCTGTCGTCGAGGCCCCCTCCGAGTCTCTGGACCGTGGCGGCCGTGGCCATCGCCGCCGCGCTGGCGGTGCCGGTCCTGGCCGTCGTCTCGTCGCTCGCCCACCCGGTGGTCGAGGTGTGGGCGCATCTGTGGCGCACGCAGCTGGCCGAGCTGACGCTCAACACGCTGGCGCTGCTGGCCGGCGTCGGGCTCGGCACCCTCGTCATCGGCACCGCGCTCGGCTGGCTCGTGACCAGCTACGAGTTCCCCGGGCGCGGGGTGTTCGAGTGGGCGCTGATCCTGCCGCTGGCGGTGCCCGCCTATGTCATCGGCTTCGCCCTGCTCGGCTTGCTCGACTACGCGGGGCCGCTGCAGACGGCGCTCCGCCACCACCTCGGGCCCGCCGCCGGGCTGCCCGACCCGCGCGCCTACTGGGGCGTGGTGCTGGTGATGACGCTGGTCTTCTACCCGTACGTCTACCTGCTGGCCCGCACGGCGTTCCGCGAGCAGGGCGCGGCGACGCTGGAGACGGCCCGCGCGCTGGGCCGCTCGCGGTGGGCGGCGTTCCGGGAGGTGTCGCTGCCGATGGCACGGCCGTCGCTCGTCGCCGGCACCTCGCTGGCCATGATGGAGGCGCTCGCCGACTTCGGCACCGTGGCCACCTTCGGGTATCGCACGCTGACCGAGGCGATCTATCGCGTCTGGTACGGCATGTTCGACCGCGTGGCGGCCGCCCAGCTCGCCAGCCTGCTGCTGCTGTTCGCGCTGGGGCTGCTCCTGCTGGAGCGCGCGTTGCGCGGCCGCGCCCGCTTCGTTCAGAGCCAGCGCCGCGGGCCCGGCGTGCAACGCGTGCCGCTGTCCGGCTGGCGGGCCGGCGTGGCCACCGCCGGCTGTGCCCTCGTCCTCAGCGCCGCGTTCATCGTGCCCGTCGGGCAGCTGCTGCTCTGGGCCCGCGACGCCGCGGCCGGCTGGCGCACCGTCGTGCCCGCCTTCGGCACCGTCCTGGGGAACACCGTACTGCTCGCCGGCGCCACCGCGGTGGTCGCGTGCGTCCTGGCGCTGACGCTGGTCTACGCCTCCCGCCTGCATCCCTCCATGGCGGTTCGGGCGGCCACCCGCCTGTCCGGCATGGGGTATGCGCTGCCCGGCTCGGTCATCGCGGTCGGCGTCCTCATTCCGGTGGCTCGGCTCGATCACGGCCTGGCGGCGGCCACCGAGTGGCTGCTGGGCCGCCCGGCCGGCCTCATTCTCACGGGATCGGCCGCCGTGCTCGTGTTCGCCTACACCGTCCGCTTCCTGGCCGTGAGCCTGCACACCCTGGAGGCGAGCCTCCTGAAGATCCCGCCCTCGTTCGACGACGCCGCCCGCTCGCTCGGCGCCGGCGTCGGCCGCACGCTTGCCCGCATCCACCTTCCCCTGCTGCGCGGCGGCCTGCTCACCGCGCTCGTGCTGGTCTTCGTCGAAACCGTGAAGGAGATGCCCGCGACGCTCCTGCTGCGCCCGTTCGGCCTCGACACCCTCGCCGTCGCAGTGTGGGAGCGCACCGCCGAGTCGCAGTGGCCCGAGGCCTCGGTGCCCGCGCTGGCGATCGTCGCCGCCGGCCTGCTGCCCGTGTTCCTCGCCATTCGGCTCTCGTCGCGCGGCCGGTAATCGCTCGCTCTCACGCCAGTACGGCGCCCACGCGCGACCGCCGTGGGGTGGCTGGACGGCTGGTGCGGTCTGCGGACCACGTGCTGGGAGACCGTATCGACATGTGAGCGGCTGGATTCCATCGGCGCGTTGCGCTCGGTCCGGGGCGGCGGGGAACGGGTCCGCAGACCCCATCAGCCGTCCAGCCACCCCACGGCGCCGCCAGGCGGAGTCCAGCACTGGCGACGGCGGAGGCGGCCGACGATCCCCGGCGGGACGCGGTGCTATGCTGAGCCGCATGAAACCGGCGGATGCGGCGCAGCGGATCACCGAGCTGCGCGAGCAGATTCACCATCACGACTATCTGTACTACGTCGAATCGCGGCCGGAGGTTTCCGACGCCGAGTACGACGCGCTGCTGCGCGAGCTGAGAGGGCTGGAGGCGGAGTTCCCCGAGCTGGTCACGGCCGACAGCCCGACCCAGCGGGTGGCGGGCGCGCCCGTCGACGCGTTCCAGCCGGTGGAGCACCGGGCAGCCATGCTGTCGCTCGACAACGCCACGACGCCGGACGACCTCCACGAGTTCGAGGCGCGCATCACGCGGGCGTTGCCCGGGCAGCGCTTCACCTACGTGGGCGAGCCGAAGATCGACGGGCTCGGCGTCGCGCTGCTCTACGCGCGCGGCCGCTTCGTGCGGGGCGCCACCCGGGGCGACGGGCGCGTGGGCGAGGACATCAGCGCCAACCTGCGCACCATTCGCAGCCTGCCGATGGTGCTGCGGGGGCCGCTGGCGGAGGTGGAGGACCTGGAAGTACGCGGCGAGGCCTTCATGCCGCGCGCCGAGTTCGCCCGCCTCAACCTGGGCCTGGAAGAGGCCGGCGAGGCGACGTTCGCCAACCCGCGCAACGCCGCCGCCGGCGCCGTGCGCCAGAAAGACCCCTCGGTCACCGCCCGCCGCCCGCTCGACGCCTTCCTCTATCACGTCTCGTGGACGCCCGGCCTCGCCTTCGCCTCCCACTGGGAGGCGCTGGAGGCGCTGCGGGCGGCCGGGTTCCGCACGAATCCCCGCGCCCGGCGCTGCGGGTCCCTCGACGAGGTCATCACCGCCTGCGCGGCGCTCGAGGCCGAGCGCGACGCCCTCGGTTACGACGCCGACGGCGTGGTCATCAAGGTGGACTCGCTGGAGCAACAGCGGCGGCTGGGCTCCACGACGCATCACCCGCGCTGGGCGATCGCCTTCAAGTTCGCCGCCCGACAAGCCACGACGGTGGTGAAGGCGATCGAGGTGAACGTCGGCAAGACCGGGGCGCTGACCCCGGTCGCCAAGCTCGAGCCGGTGCCGCTGGCCGGCGTCGTCATCAGCAACGTGAGCCTGCACAACGAGGACGAGGTCCGGCGCAAGGATGTCCGGGTCGGCGACACCGTGCTGATCGAGCGGGCCGGCGACGTCATCCCCTACGTCGTCCAGGTCGTGCTCTCGAAGCGGCCGGCCGACGCCGCGCCCTACGCGTTCCCCGAGCGCTGTCCCGCCTGCGGCGGCGTCGCCTTCCGGCCCGAGGGCGAGGCGTACTGGCGGTGCATGAACGCCGCCTGTCCGGCCCAGCTCAAGGAGCGCCTCCGGCATTTCGGCTCCCGGCGGGCGATGGACATCGAGCACCTCGGCGAGGCGGTGGTCGAGCAGCTCGTCGATCGCGGGCTCGTGAAGGACTTCGCCGACCTCTACCGGCTGCGCGCCGAGCAGCTGGCCGAGCTGGACCGGCTGGCCGAGAAGTCGGCCAAGAACCTCGCCACCGCCATCGAGGGCTCCAGGGGTCGGGGCCTCGGCCGGCTGCTCAACGCCCTTGGCATCCGGATGGTCGGCGAGCGCGTCGCGCGGGTGCTGGCCCTGCGCTTCGGCACGCTCGAGCGGCTGGCGGCGGCCTCCCAGCAGTCGCTGGCCGAGACGCACGGCATCGGCGCCACCATCGCCGCCTCGGTCCGGAAGTTCTTCGACGACGAGTCCAACCGGCGCATGCTCGACGACCTCGGCCGGCTCGGGGTCGACCTCACCGAGCCGGCGGCGGCGGTGGAGGGCCCCAAGCCGCTGGCCGGCAAGACGTTCGTCATCACGGGCACGCTCACCACCCACAGCCGGGAGGGCACGCGCGAGCTGGTGGAGTCGCTGGGCGGCCGGGTGTCGGCGTCGGTCACGCGCAAGACCGACTACGTCGTGGTCGGCGAGGCGCCGGGCGGGAAGGCCGACGACGCCCGCCGGCTCGGCGTGCCCATCCTCGACGAAGCCGCTTTCCTCGCCCTCGCCAGTCGGGCATCATAGGCCGCGATGACCGGCATCGTCCGTCCGGGGGCCGTGGCCTGTCTGCTCCTGCTTGTCGTCCTGGCCGGCGGGTGCGTCGGCCGCACCACCGATTCAGTCGCGCCCGTCGACCAGAAAGCGCCCGGGCGCTGGACGGCGCTCACGCCGATGCCGAGCGCCCGGCAGGAGGTGGCCGTCGCCGCCCACGGCGGGCGGATGTGGGTGATCGGCGGTTTCGGCGCGGGCGCCGAGCCGGTGGCGACCGTGGAGACGTTCGATCCCGCGCACAACGTCTGGGAGACGCGCGCCTCCCTTCCGGTGCCGGTCCATCACCCCGCCGCCGCCGTCGTCGGCGATCGCCTCTTCGTCATCGGCGGCTACACCGGCGGGCGCGTGCGCTGGACGGCGCTCGACAGCGTCTACGAGTTCGTGCCGAGCCGCGAGACGTGGACCGCACGGGCCCCGATGCCGACCGCGCGGGGTGCGCTCGCCGTTGCCGTGCTCGACGGCCGGATCCATGCCCTCGGCGGCAGCGCGGAGGACGTCAGCAACGCCCACGAGGTCTACGACCCGGCGGCGAACCGCTGGACGCGCTCCAACGCGATGCCGACCGCGCGCGACCACCTGGCCGCGGTCGCCTTCCAGGGCCGGGTGTGGGCGCTGGGCGGGCGCGCGTCGTTCATGGGCGCCCAGTACGCCAACGTCGAGCTCTACGACCCGGCCACCGACTCCTGGCGGACCGGGGTGCCGCTGCCGGCGGGCCGCGGTGGCCTCGCCGCCGTCGCGCTGCCCGACCGCATCCTGGTCTTCGGGGGCGAGGCGCCGCTCAGGATCTTCAGCGCCACCGAGATGTGGGAGACGGCCGGCCAGCGGTGGATCGCCAAGGAGCCGATGCCGACGGCGCGCCACGGTATCGGCGCCGTCGTGATCGGTGGCCGGGTCTTCGTGCCGGCCGGGGGCACCCGGCCGGGCTTCGCGGCCAGCGCGGTCAACGAGGCCTACACGCCGTGAGGGCGCTGATCCTGGCGGCCTTGATGGCGGCGGCCCCGGCGGCGGCCCAGCCGGCGCGCGAGCAGGCGCTGGCGGACCTCGGCCGCGCGGACGACGTCGCGGCGCGCCGGGCGGCGGTGCAGCGGCTCGCCGACGAGGGCAGCATGGCCGACCTCCCCGCGCTGGTCCGGGCCTTGCGCGACCCCGATCCGCTGGTGCGGGCGTTCACCGAGTCGGCGATGTGGTCGGTGTGGAGCCGCTCGGGCGACGCCGACGTCGACCGTCTCTTCGCGGTCGGGGTCGAGCAGATGAGCCAGCGCGCGCTCGGCGCCGCCGTCGAGACGTTCAGCGAGGTGATCCGCCGCCGGCCCGGGTTCGCCGAGGGCTGGAACAAGCGGGCGACCGTGTACTTCCTGCTCGGCGAGTATGGCAAGTCGCTCGCCGACTGCGACGAGGTGATGTCGCGCAATGCCTATCACTGGGGCGCGCTGTCGGGGTACGGGATGATCTACATCCAGCTGGACCAGCCCGACCGGGCGCTCGGGTACCTCGAGAAGGCCCTGGCGGTGAACCCGAACCTCGACCAGGTGCACCAGACGATCGAGCTCCTCAAGGCGCTGCTCATCCAGCGGCGCCGCGACATGATCTGACCCCAACCCGGGAGAATTACCGTGATCGATGCGCTGAGAAAGATCTCGAGTCCGAGCGTGGCCAATGCCATCGAGACGTTCAACGTCCGCCCGCGCAACCAGGGCAACATGTCCTCCGAGATCCGCACGCTCTTCCCCGAGCTGGGGCCGCTGGTCGGCTACGCCGTCACCTGCGTGATCCGGGCCGAGCCCCAGCCGCTCCAGGACCACCGCGCCAGCACGTACGGCTGGTGGGACTACGTGCTCACCATCCCGGCTCCGCGGGTGATCGTCGTGCACGATCTCGACGACCCGCGCGGACAGGGCGCTCAGTGGGGCGAGGTCCAGGCCAACATCCACAAGGCCCTGGGGTGCGCCGGCGTCGTCACCGACGGCTCGGTGCGCGACCTCGACGAGGTCAAGGCGCTCGGCTTCCAGTTCGCGGCCGCCCACGTGTCGGTCTCGCACGCCTACGTCCACATGGTGGATTTCGGATTGCCGGTGAAGGTCGGCGGCCTGTGGGTGAAGCCCGGCGACCTGATCCACGCCGACCAGCACGGCGCCGTCACGGTCCCGGCCGACATCGCGGACCGGCTCCCCGCCGCGGTGGCCAAGGTCGAGGCCGACGAGCGGCAGATCATCAGCGTCTGCCAGTCGCGCGACTTCTCGGCCGACAAGCTCAAGGAGCTGTACAAGAAGATCCGGCCGGGAACGTACTAGTGCCTCGAGTCAGCAGTTCGCCGACCGCCGGAGCGCCGTGGGCGAGGTGCCCATGGGGTGGGGTCCGCGGTACCACGAGGCGGGAGTCCGCCTCCACCCGCCACGGCTGGGCTCCATCAGGCTGCGGGGCACTGCGCGCGGACGTCTGACTCGGAGATTAGGCCGGCGTGGTCCTGACGCTCGATTTGGTCCGCCGGTTCGAGCAGCACCTGGCGGGGGCCGTCGAGTCGCTGCTGCGGCACAGTCTGGAGGTACCCGGGAACCCTGAGGGCTATGCGCCGATGCCACGAAGCTCGGATGCCGGCTCATCATCGGCGGCGCGGATTTCGAGAACGAGAGCCGGACCAACCAGATGGCCGGCGGCCTCGCGGTGGCCTACACGGCCGCCCTTTGGATCCAGCGCCCGGAGCGACCGGCGATAGACTGAAGCCCATGGAGATCCGCTCGCCGCAGCCCGCCGATGTCGAAGCCCTGATGGCGCTCGCGGCGGCCGTGATCGGCCCCGAGCGCGCCGGGCCGTTCGTGCGTTCGCACCTGGATCGTCACCACCTGCTCGTCGCCGACGCCGGCGGCGAGGTGGCGGGCATGCTCGCCTACCGCACCGACTGGTTCCAGTGCACGTTCGTGACCCTGGTCTCCGTGCGGGAAGACCGGCGCAAGCGTGGCGTTGCCCGCGCCCTCTACCAGGCGGTCGAGGGCATGTCGCCGAGCCCGCGCCTGTTCTCCTCGACCGAGGAGACCAACGCCGTGTCCATCCAGATGCACACCAAGCTCGGCTTCCACCCCTCCGGCCACATCGACAACCTCCCCCAGGGCTACCGCGAGCTGCTGTTCTACAAGCGGATCCTTTGAGCTCGGAGGGGGGCTTCGCCCCCCTTCCGACGCTCCGCGGGCCTCGACGGCCCGCTGCGCTGCCTCCCCCAGACCTCGATGGCGGCGGCAAAGCCGCCGCTCGGACGCGCAGATTCCGTGGCGCGCTGGCGGGTGAGAATGGTGGGTGAGACAATCATGTCCGGCTTTCCGACCGAATGAATGTCAGGAGGGCGAGCGGTGGCGGCGAACACGAAGGAGGAGTTGTTGAACGAGGCGGCGCGCGAGTACAGGGCGCTGCACGAGGCGTTGCAGGGGTTGAACGAGGCCCAGATGACCGAGGTGTGGCTGGGGACGTGGTCGGTGCGGGACATCGTCGCCCACATCGCCGGCTGGCACCAGGAGATGGCGCCCGCGCTCGAGCGCCTGGCCCGGGGCGAGCGTCCCGTCCGCGAGGGCGTCTCCTACGACGACGTCGACGCGTGGAACGAGCGGTTCGCGGCGGCGCGGCGCGCGACGGCCGTTGCCGACGTCCTGCTCGAGCTGGACAAGACCCACGAGGCCTTCCTGAAGGCGGCGGCGGCCGTCCCCGGCGAGCGGCTCCAGCCGGGCAAGACGGCGTGGAAGATCGTCGACGGCAACAGCGCCCACCACTACCGCGAGCACGGCGAGCAGATCAGGGCCTGGCGGTCGGCGCGGGGGCTCTAGCGCGGATTATTCGTGAACGCCATGGTGCGCCTCGCGCGGGCCCTGGGGGGTGGGTGCGTGGGTTCCGGGGGCCGCCGGCGTTCCGTTGGCCTCGATGGTCTAACCGTCTCGCGCGCCGAACTCACCAAACCTCGGCAGGCGCACCGGCCGGAATTGCGCGGAACGGCCGGCGGCCTCCGGAACCTACGCACCCACCCCCCAGGGGCCGGCCCGGCGGTGTATCGCCGTTCGTGAATAATCCGGTCTAGCGTCCACGTCGACGGCATCGTCCTTGCTGCCCCCTCCCTCGCGCACTCCAGCAGCGCGCGGGAGGCAGGATGGGCGTCTGGCTGGTGGCCGCCGCGTTCGCGCTGGCGACATCCGCGGCGGTGCCCCTGGAGTA
>DASWJN010000050.1:0-4921 GCA_036397135.1 Candidatus Methylomirabilota bacterium | reverse complement strand
GGGAGCGATCGACGACTTGCAGGAGCGGGCGGCCGGCCAGAAAGCGTTCGAGGTTGTCCACCCAGAGGCCGGCCACGATCGCGTCACGCCGCGGATGGAGGCCGCCGACGTGAGGAAGGACCACGATGCCGGGCGTGGTCCAGAAGGGATGCTCGGCCGGTAGGGGTTCTGTCCTGAACACGTCGAGCACGGCGGCGGCGATGCGGCGCTCGCGCACGGCTCCCACCAGATCGGCATCGACCACGAGGTCGCCGCGCCCGAAGTTCAGCACGAACGCGGTCGGCTTCATGCGGGCCAACGCGCCCTTGTCGATGATGCCGCGCGTCTCGGCCGTCGAGGGCAGCAGCAGCAGCAGGTAGTCGGACTCGGCCAGCACGCGCGCGGTCTCGGCCGGGGCATACACCTGCTCGACCCCGGGGAGCGCGGTCGGCTGGCGTTTCGTCCCGATCACCCGCATTCCCAGCGCCGCCGCCCAGCGGGCCACCTCGGCCCCGATGGCGCCGAGCCCCAGGATCCCCAGCGTGGCCCCCGCCAGGGTCGGGTTGACGCGGCGGCGCCAGCGGACGGCGGCCTGGTCGAGGACGATGGCGGCCAGGTCCTTGGCGCACAGGAACAGACCGGCCAGGATGTGCTCGGACATCTGCGCCCGGTGCGTCCCGCGCGCGCAGGTGAGGACAGCCCCAGCCGGCGTGTCGGCGGAAAGCCATTGCTCGCAGCCGCCGGTCAGCGACTGGATCCAGCGCAGGCGCGGCGCTCGGGCCGCCAGACGCGCGGGCGGGCGCCAGGCCAGCAGCGCCTCCGCGCGCCCGAGGAGGTCGTCGAGCGGGTCCGATTTCAGCGGCGTGGGGACGAGCTCGACCGACGCGTCGAGGCCCGCCGCCTGGGCGGCGCGCAGATAGTCGCCCGGCGCGTCGAGCCAGAGCAGGAGAGAGGGCTTCGAGATCAGGCCCCGGCCCGCGCCGGAGCGCCGACCGCCTCCCCCTGGCCGTCGGGGGAGATCGCGCAGGCAGCGCCGCCCTCGTGATGGATCGACAGGTCCTTGATGGTGGGCGACGCGCCGCACAGCGGGCAGTGGGGATCGCGCCGCAACCTGACCTCGCGGAAGCGCATGCCGAGCGCGTCGTAGGTCAACAGCCGGCCGATCAGTGGCTCACCGATGCCGAGCAGCAGCTTCACCGCCTCCGTCGCCTGCACCAGCCCGATCACGCCTGGGAGCACGCCCAGGACACCCGCCTCGCTTCAGGACGGCACGAGGCCCGGCGGCGGGGGGGTGGGGTACAGGCACCGGTAGCAGGGGCCCTGGTTGGGCGCGAAGACCGTGGCCATGCCTTCGAACTGGAAGATCGAGCCGTGCACGTTCGTCTTGCCGGCGAGATAGCAGGCGTCGTTGACGAGGTAGCGCGTCTCGAAGTTGTCCGAGCCGTCGACGACCAGGTCGTAGTCCTTGATGACGTCCAGCACGTTGTCGACGGTGATGCGGGTCGGCAGCGCGATGACGTTCACGTCCGGGTTGAGCGCCTTCAACGTGCGCGCGCCCGACTCGACCTTCGGCTTCCCGATGTCCGCCGTCGTGTGGAGCACCTGGCGCTGGAGGTTCGTGATGTCGACGACGTCACCGTCCATCAGCCCCAGCGTTCCGACCCCGGCCGCCGCCAGGTAGAGGGCCGTCGGCGAGCCCAGGCCGCCCGCCCCGATCAACAGCGCCCGGGAGCGCAGCAGGCGGCGCTGGCCCTTGTCGCCGACCTGGTTGAGCAGGAAGTGGCGGCTGTAGCGCTGGATCTGGTCGGTCGTGAGCGGCTCGTCCTTCACGGTCGGCAGACCCGACTGCACCCACTTCTGATAGCCGCCCTGGAGGTTGATGACCTTCTGGTAGCCCAGGTCGTGCAGCGCCTTGGCGGCCAGCATCGAACGGAGCCCGGTCTGGCAGTAGAGGACGACCGGCGTCGTGGGATCGCTCACGGCCGCGCCGATGCGGAACTCGAGGAAGCCCCGGCTGATGTTGGAGGCGGCCTCGATGTGCCCGTCACGAAACTCGTCGGGGTCGCGCACGTCGATCATCACGACCGGCTCGCCGGCGGCCAGCCGGCGCTGCACGTCTCTCGGCCCCTCCTCGGGGATGACCTGCCGGGCCTCGGCCAGCATTTCCTTCAGGGTTTTCATGCGGCTGAGTTTACCCCCATTTCCGCTCGACATTCAACGAGAACGCCGATTTCTCCCGGTTGCGCGCGGTGTTTCGCGGCTTTTGCGAGCGGCTGCTATACTCGCCCAACTCGATGAGCAACGCCAGAAAAGGCATCGTGCTCGCCGGGGGGGCGGGCACCCGGTTGTACCCGCTCACGCTGGCGATCAGCAAGCAGCTGGTGCCCGTCTACAACAAGCCGATGGTGTACTACCCCCTGTCCACCCTGATGCTGGCCGGCGTCCGCGAGATTCTGGTCATCACCACGCCGCGGGACCAGGCGAACTTCCAGCGCCTTCTCGGCGACGGCCGGCAGCTCGGTCTCGCGATCCACTACGCGGTGCAGCCGGAGCCGGAGGGCATCGCCCAGGCGTTCCTGATCGGCCGGCGCTTCATCGGTGACGCGCCGGTCGCGCTGGCGCTCGGCGACAATCTCTTCTACGGCCACGGCCTCACCGACTCGCTGCGCCGGGCGGCCGAGCGCGCGGCGGGCGGGAGCATCTTCGCGTACTGGGTGCGCGATCCCGAGCGCTACGGCGTCGTCGACTTCGACGCCGGCGGCCGCCCCGTCGCCATCGAGGAGAAGCCGGCGCGGCCCCGCTCGTCGTGGGCGGTGACCGGGCTCTACTTCTACGACGCCCGCGTCGTGGAGGTGGCGGCGGCGCTGCGCCCGTCGGCCCGGGGCGAGCTGGAGATCACCGACGTCAACGCCGTCTACCTGCGCGAGGGGATGCTGCACGTCGAGAAGCTCGGCCGCGGCGTGGCCTGGCTCGACACCGGCACCCACGAGGCGCTGCTGCAGGCCTCGACGTTCATCCAGACGCTGGAGACGCGCCAGGGCCTGATGGTGGCCTGCCTCGAGGAGATCGCGTACCGGTCGGGCTGGATCAGCGCCGGCGACGTGGAGCGCGTCGCCAAGCCGATGCGCGACAACGCGTACGGCCAGTACCTGCTGCGGTTGCTGGCGGGCGAGCCGTGACCGCGTGCTATCCTCACACGACCTGATGGACATTTCCGGCGACGCCAAGCGCGCCTTCCACGCGCAGGCCTACGGGCCGGCGCCGGTCATCGACGGAGTCACCCTGACGCCGCTGGCGCGCCACGCCGACGACGGCGGCAGCCTCACCGAGCTGGCCCGGCTCGCCGACGGGCGCGCCGAGGGGGTGGACGGCTTCACCGTCCGCCAGATCAACTACAGCGAGCTGGCGCCGGGCACGATCAAGGCGTTCCATCTCCACGTGCGCCAGACCGACGTGTGGTACGTGCCGCCGGGCGATCGCATGCTCACCGTGCTGATCGACGTGCGGAAGGGCTCCCCCACCGAGGGTGCGCGCCTGCGCCTGGTGCTCGGCGACGGGAGCTCACGCCTGCTGCGGATCCCGCCCGGTGTCGCCCACGGCGTGCGCAATCTGGGACCGGGCCCGGGGCGCGTCATCTATTTCACCGACGTCCACTTCTCGGCCGAACCGTCGTCGTGCGACGAGGGCCGGCTGCCGTGGGACTTCGCGGGCGCCGACGTGTGGGAGGTCACGCGCGGCTGAGATGAAGCTTCTGGGGACATCGAGGGACGCCACGGCTCCGCCGGGGCGGCCCGAGCGTCGGGGGTATGGGGGCCATGTCGAGGCCCCCATTCCAACGAGATGAAGCTGCTGGTGACCGGAGGCAGCGGCTTCATCGGGTCGAACTTCATCCGCCGGGTCCTCGCCGAGCACCCCGACGACAGCGTCGTCAACCTCGACAAGCTGACCTATGCCGGAAATCCGGCCAACCTCGCCGACGTCGCGCACGACCCGCGCTACGCGTTCGTGCACGGCGACATCGGCGACGCCACGCTCGTCCGTGACGTCGCCGCCGGAGTGGATGCGATCGTGAACTTCGCGGCGTGCAGTCACGTCGACCGCTCGATCCTCGACCCCGACGAGTTCTTGAAGACCAACGTCCTCGGGGTGCACATCCTCCTGGAGGCAGTGCGGGAGCTCCGGATCCCCCGCCTGCTGCACGTCAGCACCGACGAGGTCTACGGCTCGATCCCGCACGGCGCGGTGGCCGAGGACGCGCCGCTGCGGCCGACCAACCCGTATTCGGCGGCCAAGGCGGGCGGCGATCTCCTCGCGCTCGCCTGCTGGAACACCCATCGCGTGCCGGTGGTCATCACGCGCTCGTCCAACAACTTCGGGCCCTACCAGTACCCCGAGAAGGTCGTCCCCCTGTTCGTCACCAACGCGCTGGACGACCGGCCGCTGCCCCTGTACGGCGACGGGGGCCAGGTCCGCGACTGGATCTACGTCCTCGACAACTGCGCGGCGCTCGACCTCGTGCTGCGCCGCGGGCGCGAGGGCGAGGTCTACAACGTCGGCGGCGGCCACGAGGCGTCCAACCTCGCGCTCACGCGCGAGATCTTGCGCCTGCTCGACAAGCCCGAGAGCCTCATCCAGCCGGTGGCCGACCGGCCCGGGCACGACCGGCGCTACGCGCTCGATTCTGCCAAGGTGGCGCAGCTCGGCTGGGCGCCCCGCCGCCCGTTCGCCTCGGCGCTGGAGACGACCGTGCGGTGGTACCGCGAGCACGAGGCGTGGTGGCGCCCGCTCAAATCGGGCGAGTTCCGCGTCTACTACGAGCGCCAGTACGGCCGGCGGTGAGCCGGCTCCCGGAGGTGCCATGACGGCTCGGATCGCGGTCCTGCTCGCCGCGCTGCTTGTTCCCGTCAGCCTCGCGCTCGCGCGGCCGGCCGCGCGGGAGCCC